>JBGSYJ010000415.1:0-8639 GCA_041750915.1 Thermoanaerobaculia bacterium
CGCCCTCGGCGCGGCGCCAGTCGCTCCAGCAAGTCACCGCCGCGGCCAGCAACAGGCCGGCGATGACGATCGACGCGATGGCGAACCGCTGGTCGCGCAGCATGTCACGGCACTCATGGCGGGCGATCGTGAGAATGATTCGCATACTTCGACCTTACGAGCGGCGCTGGGCGGGAACGGAAACATTTCCAACCAATGGGAGTGCGGGGCGAGCGAATGGATGGCGGCGGCGCATCAGTGGTACGCCGCCCGCCTCCTCGTCGAGGTCAGAAATTCAGGGCGGTGAGGTAGAAAGACCGAGGGCGTCCCGGGCGCGAGCGACGTGCGCGCCCGGGACGACTTCATGTAGCGCCCATGCGAAGGTGCGGGCGGAGGCTGGATGACCCCCGCCCGCTGGAGTTCACATCATCCCATGGAGGACGCGGGCAGCATGAATGATTCGCGAGAGGGTGAGTACGGAGATTTCACCGATCGCACGAATCGGCCGGTGACCGGGCGGAAAACGACGGCGAGTGCTGCCTCCTGCTTCCCTTCCGCATTCTCATCCCGACGCGCGTCGTCGAGTGCGGACCCTTTCACGCCTAACCATTCCCATCGCATTGCCGGCGACTCGAAGCCCATTGGGCGTCTCCAATTGCTCGCTCGTTTCCTTTGAACGACCGTCTGCTGAAAATGAATGTCGCAGATTCCATCCGCGGCAGTTCATTGAGGTATGCGTACACGTAAGTTCGGATTGCTGCTGATCGTGTCAGCCCTCAACGTGGCAGCGATTTCGGCGCAGGAGACCTTCCCGCCGCCCGAGATTCCCCCCGAGATCGGCGCCGCCAGAGCTTCCGGAGTGATTCGCGTCGATGGGGTGCTCGATGAAGAGGACTGGCGCGGTGCCAGTTCCGTCAGCGGATTCCGCCAGACTGAACCGAACCAGGGAAACCCCGCCACATTCGACACCGAAGTGCGTGTGCTGTATGACGACACGCATATCTACATCGGCGCCCACTGCGCAGACCCGGCCGGGCGCGGTGGAGTCCGAGTCCCTGATCTGCGCCGTGATTTCAACTTCCTTTCCAGCGATCTCTTTGGCGTGATCATTGACGGCTTCGGCGACGGCCGTTTCAGTCTGGTCTTTCAGGTCAACCCCCTCGGTGCGCAACGCGATCAGACCGTGGTCGATGGACAGTTCTTCGATCTCGACTGGGACGGGGTGTGGGCCTCCGCCACGGCTTGGACCAGTGAAGGATGGTCCGTGGAGATGGCAATCCCCTGGACGACCCTCCGCTACTCCGAGGCAGACGACTGGAAGATCAACTTTGTCCGAAAAGTGCGGCGGCTGAACGAGACCACGGGCTGGTCGCTCTGGCCTCGTGTGTTTTCGCCGTATCGCATAGCCTATGCAGGAAGGTTGACGGAGCTGAAACCTCCGCCTCCTGCTCGCAACGTGAGGCTTCAGCCGTACACCGTCCTTCGAGAGGCAAAGATCGGAACCGAGAGTCCGGGAATGGACCTCGAGCCGGGCCTGGATCTGAAATGGGCGATCTCGCCTACGTCCGTGGTCGACATCACGGTCAACACAGACTTTGCGCAGGCCGAGGTGGATCGTCAGGTCGTGAACCTGAGCAGGTTCTCGCTTTTCTTTCCGGAGAAGAGGCCGTTCTTTCTGGAGAACGCGAATCTCTTCTCGGTGGGAGTCACCGCGATCGTACGCCCCTTCTTCAGCCGTCGCATCGGCCTCGATGCTTTCGGCGGGGTCGTGCCGATCGAGGGCGGAGTGCGGGGGATCACCCGCAACACAGACCGAAGTGCCGGCGGCATGCTGATTCGAACGGAGCGGCAAGGTGACCAACCTGCGAGCACGTTTGCCGTCGGCCGCTACATCAGAAACCTCGGCAAGACAGGCCGGGTGGGAGGGATGGTCATTTCCCGCTCCGATGATTCGGCTTCCGGAGTCACCGGAGGAAACAACACGGTTCTGATCGCCGATGGATTCTTTCAGCCTTCTTCCTCGCTGACAATCGAACCGATGATCTCGTTGTCGCGATCCTCCGGTGGAAAAGAGGGCTTCGCCGCATCGTACTGGGTCGGCCACTCGACCAACCGCGGTTACACGGGAATCATCGGGGGCGTCGTCAGCGAGAATTACGAAGCGTCCGTGGGATTCACGCCGCGGCGAGACACAATCCTGACCGGACCCGGAATCTGGCGGGATCTGCGTCCCGCGTGGAAACCGGATTCCATCCGCAAGTTCCGTCCGGCGGCCTACGGGTACATCTACACACGGGCTTCCGATTTCGAACTTCAGGAGGCGTATTTCCCCCTCACGCCGCTCCACGTGATTTTCGAGAACAGCACCGAGGTGAAGCTCACCCTCGAACCGAACTGGCAGTCTCTGGAGCGGCCCTTCTCACCCCTGCCTGGTCTGCGAGTCGAGACGGGTGACTATCGTTTCGTTCGCTATGGGACGACGTTTACATCCGACCAGAGCCGGAAGTATAGCGGCGAGGTTCGTCTGATGCGCGGAGGCTACTACGACGGCGAGCTCGACACGTGGGGAGCGACAGTGCGTGGCGCTGCCTCGCCGCGCGCATCCCTTGCACTGTCGTTCGACCGGAACGTGCTTCGCGGAATCGGTCAGGCGGAGGAGAGCCGCACGACCGATCTGATCGCCCCTGAAATCCGCCTGGCGCTCAATCCAGACGTCCAACTCGTAGCGTTCTATCAGCACAACACGGCAGCCGAGCGAGGCGCGCTGAACGCGAGATTCTCCTGGCAGTTCCGTCCGCTCTCATTTATCCACCTGATCTATAACGAAGGCCGGCAGCTCGATCTCGAGAACCGTCATCTTCCCCTGTTCGAGAGCGAGCGGCAGATCGTGCTGAAAGTGTCCTATCTCCGCCAGATGTAAGTGCACTCGCGCCGTCGTTGCACCCGCTCGTTGTCCATTCGCGACCATTCGCAGGAAACCGGTTCGAGCCCGCCGCGGATGTCAATACTCTCTGGTTCCATTCTGTCGCCGCTGTCATGCGTGCGGCGGAAACACACAACCAGGAGAGTGAATCCAATGAAACGAATCTTCTCGAACACCGTCATGCTCGCCGCTTCCGTGGCGATGTCCTTCTGCCTCACATCGTCGTCCGCTCTCGCCCAGCCCTCCGTGCGATACGAGATCATCGAGCTCGGCACTCTCGGGGGTACACAGAGTTTTGCGCGGGACATCAACAATCAGGGACAGATCACCGGCAATGCCCGCACCAGCGACAATCAGCTGCATGCTTATATCTGGGAAAACGGCGTAATGACTTCTCTCGGAACACTTCCGGGCCATTCGTTCAGCCGCGGCTACTCCATCAATGAAACGGGTCAGATCGTCGGCGAGAGCGACAACAACCAGTCGCAGGCGTTTCTCTGGTCCGAGGGCACGATGACCAACATCGGAAATCTCGGCCTCGGAACTGCGGTCGCGCACGGGAACAATGCACGCGGCCAGATCGTCGGCGCGTCATCCACCGTCAACGGTCTCCGCGCGTTTCTCTTCGATCGGGGAAGGATGACGGGCCTCGGTACCCTCGGAGGAAACTCGAGCCGCGCATGGTCGATCAACAACGCGGGCGCAATCGTCGGGCTGGCCCGCAACAGCAGTGGCGTATCGCACGCTTTTTTGTGGGAGCGCGGCACGATGAAAGATCTCGGATCTCTCGCGGGTGATGCAGGCTTCAGCGAGGCGTACTCGCTCAATGCGGCAGGGGCCGTGGTCGGGCGTTCTGCGGTGCCCGAGGGTAGCCAGCGAGCGTTTCTCTGGTCCCGAGGCACGATGACGAACCTTGGAACCGTCGACGACCTTCGGTTCTCCCGTGCAAACGAGATCAACAACCGCGGAACGATCGTCGGAACCGCATCGCGTTTCGAGGGCTTCTCCGGCACCGCCGTCGTCTGGCTGGACGGAGTGATCCACGATCTCAACACGCTCGTCGAGCCGACCGGCTTCGTCCTGACGAGCGCGGAAGGAATCAACGACGCCGGAGAGATCGTAGGATTCGGAACGCTGAACGGACAGACCCGCGCGTTCCTCGCGATCCCTGCCAGGCAGTAATCAGGGGCTGGGGCCGATCGAAGAGGTCGTCCCCAGCCATCCGCTGCGTGGAGCAATCTACTCGAGATACGGAGTGATGCGTTCCCGCAGGACATCCGGCACCGGCGCAGGTTTGAACTCCCCCTGCCGGACGGTGACGAGCACGTACTGTCCCGTCGCGACGGTCACGGCTGGCTCGTTCTTCCTGTGAACGCGGAAATCGAGCTGGACGGAAGAGGCTCCGATGCGTCCGAACCAGGCCTCGACCACCAGAAGCTCATCGAGGGTGACGGGAAGATGAAAATCACATTCGACGTGAACGCGCGGAAGCCAGATGTGAAGCTCCTCGAACAGCGTCTTGTAAGACAGACCGCATGATCGAAACAGCTCAGCTTCTGCAAGGCCGAAGAAACGGAGGTACGCCTGGTAGTTGATGATTCCGGCGGCGTCGATGTCCTCCCACCGGACGTACTCCTCGATCGAGTAGCGGGCCATGGATGAAGGATAGACGGAAAGATGAAAGATGAAAGATGAAAGATGAAGAGGAAAGATGAAAGATGAAAGATGAAGGATGAAAGATGAAGCCCACCCACCCGGTGAAGTGGGCGGGCGGGCTTCATCTTTCATCTTTCATCTTTCATCTTTTTCACGGGGCGGTAGTAGCCTCTGGTCCGGGGGTTCAGTCGCGTAGTAAGCCATGGCGGCTTTTGCAGTGGCGTTCACTGCGAGGTAATTGAGACCCGCGCCGGCGGCGCCTCCGATGAGCGGGATTGCGGCGGGAACCCTCCGTGCGATGAACCGGCCGGCGATCTGTCTGACGATTTTCTCCGCGGCTTTGCCTTCGAGGCCGCGCCGCAGAAGATAGCGCGCGCCCTGGCGGCTGGCGGACGCCCCGGTCGAGATGGCGAGCGTCGCGAGAACTTCGCGGAAGCGCTCCTGCACATGTGGCCTCCGGCCATGCAGGAAGGCAATGGCGAGTACCAACCTGCTCTGGAGGCGTACCAGGTTGAAGATGTCCGGACCCATCGCGAGCAGGCCGATCGGGCCGCCGGCAGAGCCAGCGACCGCCCCTACGGCGGCTGCTGCCCGGGCGGATTTCTTCGTCAGCAGGCGGGCCAGATCCACGTTCGACGCTTGCGGGTGGGCGAGTCGCAGCTCTGTAACTTCGAGTTCGATCGACTCCTGGTCGAGCTCTTTGAAAAGTGTTTCAAGAAGTCGATAGAACGAGTCTCCCAATTTCGGTACATTCATGTTCGGGCTCTCTTCATCAATGGGGGTGGACTTATGGCAACGGTTGAGATCGCGCTTCTGCTTCGCATTCTGGAAGAAGCGTACTCGAAGCGATCGTGGCACGGAACAAATCTGCGCGGTTCGCTGCGGGGGCTGACGGCAGAACAGGCGGCATGGCGTCCGGCCAGAGGGCGGCACAACATCCGTGAGCTGGCGCTGCACGCCGCGTACTGGAAGTATGCGGTACGCCGCCGGCTCACAGGCAGTGGGCGCGGCTCGTTTCCGATCGAAGGCAGCAACTGGTTCGAGCGGGGAGGTGTCGCGGACGAGCGTGAGTGGAAGAGCGAGATCAGGCTTCTCGGCGACGAGCACAAAAAGCTCATCGAGGCGGTTTCCGCGCTCAGCGACAGCGATCTTCTGCTGCGCACGGACGGAAGCAGGAACGACAACGCGACGGTCATCTACGGGGTCGCTGCGCACGATCTGTACCATGCGGGGCAGATTCAGCTGATTAAGAGATTGATGCCGGGGCGGGGGTGAGGGCAGATTGCGCTCCTCCCGCCCTACTGAACTCAACAATCGTGCGGTAGTCGTCAGAACTTGTCATCCCGAGCGTGGTCGTGTGGGCGGGAGGGGCGAGGGAACTCCGGCGATAGTACATAGTCATTCGTCACGGGCAGGGCCGACATGCGGGCCACTCCTCTAGGCAACTATGTACCATCGTGTGAGGTCCCTCGCCCCTCCCGCACGCCCACACTTGCTCGGGATGACATTGGTTCAGTCCTCGCCACAATGACCTGTCGAGTCTTCGTTCATGCTTTGTACTGCAAAGTACTTGACATTTTCCCTGAACCGACCCACACTGTACTCCGATGGCACCTGACCCCGAAGAAGCGCCCTCCCTTCACGCAGTCGCTGCGGACAACCTCCATTACATCCGTGCGACGATGGAGCGTGCCGGTTCATTCACGGCGGTCCCGGGTTGGGGCGGTGTCGTCATGGGTCTGATCGGACTTTCCTCCGCCGCGATCGCCTGGCAGCAGGCAGAGTTCCGGGCCTGGCTCATCACCTGGCTCGCCGCCGCCGCCATAGCGGTTACGGCCGGCACGGTCGCCATCGCGATCAAGTCCCGCGCTGCCGGCATTCCCTTTTTCTCGCGGCCAGCGCGTCAGTTCCTGCTGAGTTTCGCGCCGCCGCTCCTCGCCGGAGCGCTTCTGACTCAGGTTCTCTATGCAACGGGGAGTGTCTCCGCGATTCCCGGGATGTGGCTCCTTCTTTACGGCGCCGCGGTGATAGCCGGAGGCGCATTTTCGGTTCGTGTCGTCCCCCTGATGGGACTGCTCTTCATCCTGCTCGGCGCCGTTGCTCTGTTCAGCCCAACGGAGTGGAAAGATTTTTTTCTTGGCGCAGGCTTCGGAATCCTCCACATCGTTTTTGGTGCAGTGATCGCGCGGAGGTATGGTGGCTGAGCTATCGATGGACTCACCGGTGAAATCATGACCCGTCCGAAATCCAGACAGCTGCGCGCCGATGCGCCTGCGCCCGCGACGAAGCTCGAGGCCCTGCCAGGCTCCGCCGCCCAACAGACCTCCGAGCTTGATCGTCTCATCCACGAGAGGCTGCGGCTCGGGATCATCAGTGCCCTCGCCGTCAACGAGGCCCTCTCGTTCACTGAGCTCAAAGCCCTCCTGAACACGACCGACGGCAACCTCAGTGTCCACGCGCGGAAGCTGGAGGAAGCCGACTACATCAGGTGTACCAAGACGTTTGAAGGGCGTGTCCCGAAGACGACGTGGAAAATCAGCCCGGCGGGACGTAAGGCACTCCAGAAGTATCTCGATCACATGGAGGCGTTGATTCATGCAACCCGCCGCCGGTAAAAAAATTTACATGATTACTTTACTGGATAAAGTACTTCTTGGTGTTGGGAAATCATGAAACCATTTGATGCTGTCGTTGTGGGTGCAGGGCTCGCCGGCCTGCAGTGTGCTCTGGAGCTTCTCAGGCGAGGCCGGCGTGTGCTCCTCGTCGATCGGAAGGAGTGCCCTTCGCAGGTCGTTCATACAACGGGAATCCTTGTTCGCCGTACGCTCGAGGACTTCGCGTTCCCTCCCGATCTTCTCGGTCCCGTCGTCCGGCACGTGACGCTTCATTCTCCGTCCGGTCGAACACTCGAACTCGAGAGTCCCCATGAGGAGTTCCGCGTCGGCGACATGGGCCGCATCTATCAGCGGATGCTCGACGAGGCTTTTTCACTGGGGATTGAATGGCTGCCGTCCACCCATTTCGTGCGCTCTGAAACCGTCGCTTGGGAATCTGGCGATGCAGTTTCGCGGGTTCACCTCGAAACGGCGGGTCGCCCCGTCATCGCGATGACGCGTTTTCTCGTCGGTGCGGATGGCGCCGCCTCGCGGGTGGCCGTCGACCTGGGACTCAGCCGCAACGAGAGCTGGATCGTGGGAGTCGAGCAAATTCTTTCCGGCGTGCCGCTCGAAGGCCCGCCGCGCTTTCACTGTTTCCTCGATCCGCGACTGGCTCCCGGATACATCGCATGGCTCGTTCACGACGGGCGCGAGGTGCATCTCGGAGTTGGAGGCTATCCGTCGAAGTTTCGACCCGAGGTCGCCCTCAATCAGTTTCGGGATCGGGTCGGAGAGCTGTTCGATTTCTCGGGGGCCAGGATCGAAGAGGTTCGTGGAGGACGGATTCCGGTGGGAGGCGTTCTGCCGCGAATTGCGTCTGAGCGGGGATTGCTGGTCGGAGATGCGGCGGGCGCTGTGTCACCCCTCACGGCCGGAGGGCTGGACGGTGCGATGCGGCTCTCACGTTTTGCGGCAGAGATGCTGGTCACGTCCATTGACGAGGGAATCTCTCCGGAGAGGCTGTACTCAGGCGAGGCATTCCGCGCACGGTTCATCTCCCGTCTTTGGATGAGACGATTACTCGCCGCTCTCGATTCAACGCACGCCCTGGACGCAGGTTTTTCCCTCGCTCGGCTTCCCGGCCTACGCAGAATCGCCTGGCATTTGTTCTTCGGCCGCGGATCGTTTCCTGACGCTCCCGCGCGGCGCGAGGTCTTGAGCCGGCAGAGCATTTGACCGGACGTTCCACGTCTTTCCATCAAGTCCTCTGAAACCGCAGCACAGTTCCTCCACGTCAGCGAACCGCGCGGGCCGTCACGGCTCCATGAACGTCGGTTGCAGACAGGCCGTTTTTGTGTCGGGCATAACGCCGATCTGTGAACGTGGGAAACGGTCCGGAAACTCCGCTCCGAGAGGTCAAACTCTTCGCGATTTTCTGCGTCATCTCCGGTATGCGGAAGCGAGCATCACTCGGTACCAGGTCG
>JBGSYJ010000416.1:0-2618 GCA_041750915.1 Thermoanaerobaculia bacterium
AGATGAACCGAAATACCGGATTGAGATCGTTCACCCCTACAGCTCTCCTGGTGTCCTCGTTGCTGGTGGTGAATGTCGAAGGAGCTTCGATGAACGAACAGCGGACAGAGATCGACCTTCGCGCGGCCGAAGTGGAATCGCGGGTGATCACATGGCGGCGGGATATCCACCAGAATCCGGAGCTCGGAAACCGAGAGTTCCGCACGGCGAAGCTCGTTGCTGAACATCTCCAGTCGCTCGGAATCGAAGTGCAGACAGGCGTCGCGCACACTGGTGTCGTCGGCGTTCTGAAAGGCGTAAAGCCCGGACGCGTTGTGGCCCTTCGTGCTGACATGGACGCACTGCCTGTCACGGAAACGGTCGATCTCCCGTTCGCGTCGAAAGTGCGGACGACATACAACGGGCAGGATGTCGGGGTCATGCACGCATGTGGACACGACGCGCATGTGGCGGTTCTGATGGGAGTCGCCGAGGTGCTTGCGGGCATGCGCGAGCAGATCCCGGGAACGGTGAAGTTCATCTTCCAGCCCGCCGAGGAAGGACCGCCTGAGGGTGAAGAGGGTGGCGCGGAGCTGATGGTTGCGGAAGGGGTGCTGGAGAACCCGAAAGTCGATGCGATCTTCGGGCTGCACGTCACGTCGCGATACGAAGTGGGGATGGCGGCGCTGAAAACGGGAAGTCTGCTTGCCGCCGTCGACACGCTCAGCATCAAAGTGCGAGGCCGTCAGACACACGGGGCGTATCCGTGGCTCGGAGTCGATCCGATCGTCGTCGCGTCGCAGATCGTTCTCGGACTGCAGACGATTCCCAGCCGTCAGCTCGATGTTTCGGCTGCTCCGACGATCGTCACGATCGGGAGCATTCACGGGGGAGTGCGGAGCAACATCATTCCTGACGAAGTGACGATGGAAGGGACGCTCCGTTCACTCGACGAAGAGATGCAGCGGGACATGCATGCCCGGGTGAAGCGGACTGCGGAATCGATTGCGGAGAGCGCGGGAGCGACCGCGGAGGTGACGATCACGAAGGGGTATCCGGTCACGTACAACGACCCGGAGCTGACCTCTGCGATGTTGCCGACGCTCGAACGTGTGGTGACCGCGGAGAAGCTACTGACCGTGCCACCGGTGCTCGGAGCAGAAGATTTCTCATTCTTTCAGCAGAAGGTGCCCGGCGTCTTCTTCTGGATCGGGACGAGGCCTCCGGGAGTCAGCGCGGCGGACGCGCCATCGAACCATTCGCCGCTTTTTTATGTCGAGGAGAGCGGACTGATTCTCGGCGTCATGACGCTGTCGAATCTGGCGCTCGACTACCTGTCGCAGTAGCGGCGCTTTCGTCGACATCAGTTTCTGCGGTCGAACGCGATTCCCCGCTGGACCTCGGCGATCGCACGATCGATGTGGCGAATCGCTTTCGCGCGATGGCCTCCCTTGTCCCGCGTGGCAAAGGTGAGCTGGGCTTTCGCGGTGCGGAGCGATTCGAGGGACGCTTCCATCCGCGGCTGGTCGGCTGTCAACTTGCCTGCGGCGAAGCCCATTGTCAGTGTGGCCGTCAATACAGCGGCGGTAAGAGAACGTCGGATCGTGGGGCCCATAGTTCCTCCTGTTGCGAATCAGACGATGGGCTCGATGAGTTCGTTTACACGACACCGTGAGGTTCGGAGACGGCCCTGGAAATCGGTGAGAAGACACAGAGAAGGGGCACGGCCATTGCAGTATTCGAAGGTGATTGGAGTCACGCAACTTCGCGTGATGTCCGGGCTACGGAGGAATAAAAATATGGATAACAATCCAGCAGGTCGCACCGATCGTGAAGAGTCCATCTGGGGTGAAGTCGAAGGTAACTGGAACCAGTTCAAGGGCTACATGAAAGAGAAGTGGGGAAAGCTGACGGACGACGATCTCACGTACATGGAAGGCAAACGCGATCGTGTTGTCGGGAAGCTGCAGGAACGCTACTCGGACACGAAGATGGAAGAGGCAGCGATCGAAAGAGATCTGCAGACCATGCGAGGCAACCGGCGCTAAGTCGTCTGAACAAAAGAAGTTCACTGAAAAGGCACGCGAAAGCGTGCCTTTTCGCTTGCCACGTCACTTCATCCGCGCTCGCCGCAACGCAACATCCGGAGTAGAATTACGTATTCACTCCCACAACCGGCGAACCCGGCAAGGAGACTACTCTGGACAAGCACGTTACAGTTCTCGGTGCAATTCATATCGCGTTCGGAGTTCTGGGTGTTCTCATTGCGGGGTTTCTCTTTTTTGTTCTCGCGGGAGCCGGGTGGCTGTCTCAGGACGGCGAGGCGATGATGATCACGACGAGCATCGGCACGGTGCTCGCGGTTTTCCTGCTGATTCTTTCGCTCCCCGAAATCATCGCGGGGATCGGTCTTCTCAGGCACGCAGCTTGGGCGCGCATTCTCGCGCTTGTTCTCGGTGTACTGCATCTGTTCAACATTCCCTTCGGAACCATCGCCGGCATCTACACACTGTGGGTTTTGATGGACGACAGGGCCGCAGCGCTGTTCGGGGTGACGCGGCCGGTTCCGGCGACAACCAGTTACGACGTGACCGCTCCGTAATCTGCGGCGGCGCCGGAGACGCCCGGGTGGGGATGTC
>JBGSYJ010000417.1:0-8947 GCA_041750915.1 Thermoanaerobaculia bacterium
TCAGCAACGGATGCCACGGGGGCCGTGATGGATGGAAAAAGGTGGGGCATTGGTGTAACCGGATTGTTCGCTGCAGGACTGGTCATCGCATGTGCCGGTCAGGCGTATGCCTCCACTTCCAAGCGAACGACGACAACAAAGAAAGCTTCCTCGACAAAGCTCAAGAAGGCTGTCCCGAAACCTGTGGCGCCCCGCCCTTTCACCGTAGTACTCGACGATCCTGACTATCCGCTGGATGCTGAGGGCCGGCTTCTTGCCATGGAGCTCGGCGGACTCTGGACGCGCGACGCCGGACGGCTCGTCTCGGTTCTGCAGGCGGCCGTGAAGCAGCGATCTTCCGAAACCCCGCTCACGCTTCTGCTCGCGATCGCGCACGCCGAGACGAACGGTCGTGTGCTGCTCGTCTCCGAGGCAGGTGCGGTCGGTCTTGCACAGGCGACTCCGATTGCGTATCTCGAAGAGAAGCGCACCGGAAAGCTCTTTGTTACCGAAGCGTATGCGACGGGAGCCTGGGCGTACTTTCTGAAGAAGCCGCTGAATGACGTGGAGAAGATTGCGCGGATACTGAAGGATCCTGTGCATCCGCGACGCTTCGACGATGCTACCAGGCTCCTGCAGTCGGCTTTCAAGGTTCGCGCCGAGGGCCTGGCCGAGCTCGAACTGCTCGAGCCGTACGCAGGGCCCGGCTTCGTCGCGAAGGTTCGGAAATCGGATCAGGAGAATCGCGACCTTCTCGAAAAGCTGGCCGGTATGGTCGAAGGGGGAGCTTCCCGCGAGGAATTCGCGGCCATTCATGACGATGCCCAGTTGAGGTACAGAGCACTGCGCGACATTCAGAAGGTCTCCTGGAAGCGCTATGAGGCAGAGCTCACCACCGCGCGTGACGAGCTCCTTCGGAAGACCTACGGGCAGGATCCCGCCTCCATTATCAAGACGAAGGCATACGAAGCTTCGGAGCTGCTCGCGCGCGAGCTGGACGACCGTTTCTCGCCGATCAGTATGGCCGGCTTCCTCGTCGATCATATGCAGACCAAGCTTGCCGAGGCGCGCGCCCTCGGAGTGGCAGAGCCCGAGCTCGAACGCGTGACCGCGGGGCTCTACAACGGTGGTGGCCACAATATGAAGCGGATGATGTCCGGACTCCTCACGAATCTTACGGAGACACAGAATTACATGGTCAAGGTACCTGCAACGAAGCAGAGGCTGGAACGTGCTCTGGCGCAGGCAGGCTCCTGAGTTTCCCTCTCGTGCGAACATCCGATGAACAGAAACAAGCCCGGCACCAGGCTCGTCTACACCAGCGACCCTGAAGAGGCGAAGCGGCTGCGCGAAGAATCGCAGACCATCGTCGTCCGGGATGCCGCTCCTGCAGAACAGACCGTTCGTATCGCGGTCGACCGGAAGCGCGGGAAGGGACGTCCCGTCACAGTCGCGAAGGGCTTCCGGCTCACGGGGCCGTCGCTCGAGAAGCTCGCGACAACGATCAAGAAGCGCTGTGGGGCCGGAGGCTCTTCCGAAGGCGATGAGATCGTCATTCAGGGGGAGAAGGTGGATCTGGTTGCGGAGTTGCTCGAGGGACTCGGCTACCGCGTGAAGAAAGGTTGACCGCAGGCCGCATTTCCCTCTCCCCGCCCGGATTGCGTCTGATGCGAGACTGTCAGTTCGGGGAGAGGGTGGCGCGCCGGTTTGAGATGCTCATCCGTTCTTGCGATGATGCGAGCGCGCCGGGTGAGGGGTAGCGACTTGTTCGGAACTTGCGAAGATGTCACGGGGTTGCCCCTCACCCGGCGCGCTGCATCCTTGCCAGATCTGCATCAGCGCGAAGGCAGCGCGCCACCCTCTCCCCGAACCTCAACCTGCGCATGGAACGAGGTCGCGGGCGGGGAGAGGGTACCTCCCGCAACTCAGTACCTGTACATCTCCGGCTTGTACGGGCCGTCCTGCGAGATTCCGAGGTAATCGGCCTGATCCTTCGTCAACCGTGTCAGCTCGACTCCGAGGTGGTCGAGGTGGAGACGCGCGACTTCTTCGTCGAGTTCCTTCGGAAGGACGTAGACCTTCTTCTCGTACTTGCCGTCGTTCTTCTGAAGCTCGATCTGAGCGAGCACCTGGTTGGTGAATGATGCCGACATCACGAACGACGGGTGTCCCGTGGCGCAGCCGAGGTTCATCAGGCGCCCTTCGGCGAGAATCAGAACACTGTGGCCGTCGGGGAAGACCCACTCGTCATACTGAGGCTTGATGTTCACACGCTTGATGCCCGGCAGTTTCTTGAGGCCTGCCATGTCGATCTCGTTGTCGAAGTGGCCGATGTTGGCGACGATCGCCTTGTCCTTCATCCGGGCCATGTGGTCGGCAGTGATGATGTCTTTGTTACCGGTGGAAGTAACGAAGATGTCGGCCGTCGACACGACGCTCTCGAGGGTTCGGACTTCGAAGCCCTCCATTGCTGCCTGAAGCGCGCAGATGGGATCGATTTCCGTGACGATGACGCGCGCACCCTGGCCGCGGAGCGCCTGGGCGCAGCCCTTGCCGACCTCGCCGAAGCCGGCGACGAGCGCAACTTTGCCGCCTAGCATGACGTCGGTCGCGCGGTTCAGGCCGTCGATGACCGAGTGCCGGCATCCGTAAATGTTGTCGAACTTGCTCTTGGTGACCGAGTCGTTGACGTTGATGGCGGGGAAGAGGAGCGTACCGGCTTCCATCATCTGGTAAAGGCGGTGCACACCCGTGGTGGTCTCTTCGCTGACGCCGCGGATGTCGGCAGCGACGCGTGTCCAGCGATCCTTGCCTTTCGTCGCCTCGCTGCGAAGAAGATCGAGGATGACTCCCCATTCTTCCGGATCTGAATCGGGATCGAAGTCGGGGATGCTCCCGGAGAGCTCGAACTCCCGCCCCTTGTGGACCAGAAGCGTGGCGTCGCCACCGTCGTCGACGATGAGCGTCGGACCGCTGCCATCCGGCCACATCAGCGCTTCTGACGTGCACCACCAGTACTCCTCGAGCGTCTCGCCCTTCCAGGCGAAAACAGGGATGCCCTTCGGAGACTCCGGAGTGCCACCGTCCTCAGGACGGCCGACGACGACTGCAGCTGCGGCGTGATCCTGAGTCGAAAAGATGTTGCACGAGACCCAGCGGACGTCCGCGCCGAGCTCGGCGAGCGTTTCGATGAGCACGGCCGTCTGCACGGTCATGTGAAGAGACCCCATGACCCTCGCTCCGGCCAGAGGCTTTTCAGCGCTGTACTGTTTGCGGACCGACATCAATCCGGGCATTTCGTGTTCTGCGAGGCGGATTTCTTTCCGGCCAAGCTCGGCCAGAGAGAGATCGGCAACTTTGAATGGTTCCCGTCCCGCGGCGGACGCTTCCGCGAACGGATGGGTAGTTTCCAGGGTCGTGGTAGTCATGAGGCTTCGAGCTCCTTCGGAAGTGAGTAAGGCAGGCAGGACCGCGAACGCGAGTCCAAGTCATTGGATTGTATCAAAGTAGACAGTCCGGGGCTCTACAACGGACCGCCGTGGTGTTTCTAATCCCCGGCGACGAAGAGGTCCATCTTCCAGCCGTCGGGGTGGCGGGAGAAGCAGGCGCGGTAGTCGACAGGACTCCGGACGTGGGATGCGTCGACCCATCCCTGCTTGCCGTCCAGAGTCGTCACTTTCCTCCACGTCGACCGTCGATTTCCTGCGCGGACCGGATCGTCATCGGCGATGCGAACGAATTCGAAGCCGAGAGGGGTCGTGTCGGTCGATGATGGATCGCGGCTCGCTTTCAGGGCAGTTGCTGCGCGAGTCACCACCAGGTATTCGAAGCTGTCGAGATCCTCCGGCCATTCGCTGTAAGGGTATGGTGCGCAGAAGCGAGCGCCCTCGCCCGGTTCAGTGAAGGAGCCTCCCAGTTCCAGCACTTCTTCGAGCTCAGCCCAGAGGCCCGATTTCGGATCTTCCGGATGCCACATCGTGATGAAGTGATTGATTCCGCCCTCGGCCCCGAACGAGGTACGGATCTTCGGATTGACCACGGCAAGGACTCCGGCGTGGTCCTTTTCCCGGGTGTCGATGAGGAGCTTGTCCCGAAACCCCGCGAACTCCCGATCGCGCACGGCATGGTCCACGGGGGGCAGCTGCCGGATCTCGCTTCGTTCCGGCGGAGGCGTCGCGATGGGGCTCGGCCAGCTGCTGGCGCGGTCCGCACCCGTGGGTGTGGGTTCGGTTGTGGCTGTAAGGTTCCGGGGAGCCTCCGGAGCAGATGGAGCACACCCTAGAACAAGCGCAAAAATCAGAATGTGAAGTCGCTTCAAGTGGTTCTCCAGTCGTCGTGAAGAGCAAACATGCTGCCTGATCGGTGGAGTTGCCAAAGGTGTCTGCTCTCAAAGTGTCCGAGGGATGAAAAAGCTGGTTCATAAGCAGCTCGGGCTCGCGGGCTGACGCTCTGACGCAGTTTCGTGGATGGGGAAGTTCGTTCTCAGCGTTCACAGCTACGTCACGCACTCCTGTCGGCTCTCCGGCATAATCAACGAATTCTTTACAGGAGCCTCAAATTGACTGACAAGCTGATCCGTTTCGCCGGAATCCTCGCCATCTGCGGCTCGCAGGCCGTCGCTCTGTCTGGCCAGACGGAAGCTCCGGCGATGACCTTTGAAGAGTACGAGCCGAAATCGACTCTGGTCGTGCCGGAGAATCCGGTGACCCGGGCGAAATTTCCGTTCATCGACGTTCACAGCCACCAGCGCCGCGAGATGACGGAAGAAGCGGTCCGCACCCTCGTGGGCGAAATGGACAAGCTGAACATGGCAGTCATGGTGAATCTGAGCGGTGGAAGTGGCGCTGAGCTCCGCCAGGGACTCGACAATCTGAAGGGACGCCATCCGAAACGCTTCGTCGTCTTTGCGAACGTCGATCTGCGTGGAATCGACGAGCCCGGTTTTGGTGAGGCGGCTGCAAAGCAGTTGGAAACCGACGTGCGTGCAGGCGCTCAGGGCCTCAAGATTTTCAAGAATCTCGGAATGTTCCTCGTTGACGCGGCAGGAAAGCGGGTGCCGACGAACGATCCGCGGCTCGATCCAATCTGGCGCAAGTGCGCTGAGCTCGGGATTCCGGTGCTGATCCATACGGGCGAGCCGTCCGCGTTCTGGCTGCCGCACGACAAACAAAATGAACGCTGGCTCGAGCTCAAGGAGTTTCCGAATCGCAGCCGCTCGGGCGATCAGTTCGCTTCTTTCGAACAGACCATGGGCGAGCAGCACGATCTTTTCAGAAGGCACCCGAAGACGACCTTCATCAACGCCCACCTTGGTTGGATGGGAAATGACCTCGAAAGGCTCGGCCGGCTGCTCGACGAGATGCCGAACATGTACACGGAGATCGGGGCCGTGCTCGCAGAGCTCGGCCGCCAGCCGAAGCAGGCGCGCCAGTTTCTGATTCGTTATCAGGATCGCGTGCTGTTCGGGAAGGACTCCTGGGCTCCGAGCGAGTATCCGGTGTTCTTCCGGGTTCTCGAGACGGGCGACGAGTACTTCGACTACTACAGAAAGCGTCACGCGTTCTGGAAGATGTACGGGCTCGAGCTTCCCGACGAGGTGCTGAAGAAGATCTACTATAAAAACGCGCTGCGGATCATCCCGGGGATTGATCCGGCTGGATTTCCGGAATGAGCGGCGAACGAGCGCGTGTCATCCTGAGCGGAGCGAAGGATCCCCTCAGGACTCGCTCTGCCGCGAGGAAGCAGGGGATCCTTCGCTTCGCTCAGGATGACACCTTACTCCGCTCGCCCTTTTCCTGGTTGCGCTCGCTGACCCATCTGTCAGAATCACCGCTTATGAAAAGACCAGTCCTCCTGTTGATCGTCCTGCTGCTCGCAGCGCCGCTGTTCGCTCAGAGTGACGGAATGGCTCCCTCGCCTGATCGCCGTCCCGGCGAAGGGGAAGGGCCGTTTACGCGGCTGATCATCCGCGGGGCGACGATGATCGACGGTACGGGCGCTCCGCCGCAGGGTCCCGTCGATATCGTCATCGAAGGAAATCGAATCACGCAGGTCCGGAGCGTCGGCTATCCGAAGGTTCCGATCCGGACCGAGGCCAGGCCGAAAGACGCGACCCGTGAAATCGACGCCCACGGCATGTACGTGATGCCCGGGTTCGTCGACCTGCACGCGCACATCGGCGGATCGGAGCAGGGGACCACGGCCGAATACGTCTACAAACTGTGGCTCGCCCACGGCGTCACGACGATTCGCGAGCCCGGCTCTTCGAACGGAGTCGACTGGACGCTGAATGAGAGGGATCGCAGCGCCAGGAACGAGATCGTCGCGCCCAGGATCTTTCCCTACGTGTTTACGGCAGCGCAGCTGTGGGATGGCGGGCCAATCGCAACGCCCGACGATGCGCGAAAGTTCGCGCGATGGGCGGCCGGGAAGAAGCTCGATGGGCTGAAGGTCTTCGCAGCGGGCGACAACGTGCTGGACCCCGACGTCCTCGAGGCGCTTCTCGACGAGGCGGAAAAGCTCGGACTCGGTTCGCAGGCGCACCTCGCGCAGATGATCGTCACGCGTATGAACGTTCTGACTGCTGCACGCCTCGGACTCCGTGGCATGGAGCACTGGTACGGCCTCCCCGAGTCTCTCTTCGTCTCGAGGACGATTCAGGACTACCCGACGGATTACAACTACAACGATGAACAGCATCGATTCGGTGAAGCAGGAAAGCTGTGGAGGCAGGCAGCACCGCCTGGAAGCGAGAAGTGGAACGCCGTCATCGACGAGCTGATCGCGTTGAAATTCGTCATCGATCCGACGCTGACGATTTACGAAGCCAGCCGCGACCTGATGCGCGCGATGAACGCCGAATGGCACGACCGCTACACGCTGCCGTCGCTCTGGAAATTCTACGAGCCGAGCAGGGTTGCGCACGGATCATACTGGTTCAACTGGACGACACAGGATGAAATCGACTGGAAGAACAACTACCGGATCTGGATGACGTTTCTCAACGACTACAAGAATCGGGGAGGACGCGTCACGACGGGCTCGGACTCCGGCTACATCTACAAGCTCTACGGCTTCGACTACATCCGCGAGCTCGAGCTGCTCCAGGAAGCGGGGTTTCACCCGCTTGAAGTCGTCCGGTCAGCAACCATGTGGGGCGCGGAGGTCCTTCACGAGCCGAAGGGGAAAAAGATTGAATTCGGCATCATCCGGGCCGGAATGCTCGCCGACCTCGTGCTCGTCGAAGGGAACCCGATTGCGAATTTCAAGGTGCTGTACGGCACGGGCGCCATTCGGGTGAACGACGAGACGGGGAAGGTCGAGCGTGTTGGCGGTGTGAAATACACGATTAAGGACGGCATTATCTACGACGCGAAAAAGCTGCTTCAGGATGTCGAGGACATCGTGACCGCCGCTAAAGCGAAGCCGCCCGCAGCTCCGTAAAGACTCCCGGACCTTCTGTCTACCGTCTCCTGCGTACTGACTACTCGCCTCCGGGCACACTTCTTGGTACGCATGAGCTCGTGGAAGCTCGTTCCTGTGCCCGCTGCTCTGCGTCCGTTGAAGGCGCATCCCGATTCTGCCCTTCCTGCGGATCGCGCATGCCTGCCTTCGTGCCAGGGCAACTCATCGACGGCAAGTATGAAGTTCTCGAGATTGTCGCAGAAGGAGGGATGAGCGAGGTCTACAAAGTCCGCCACCTCCACCTCGATGAACCGCGCATTGTGAAGATCATGCGGACCGACCTCCAGAGTGAGGAGGAGACTTCCCAGCGTTTTCACCATGAAGCGAAGCTCGCAAGTCGCGTCCGGCACCGCAACATCGCGAGCCTTCACGACTTCAGCCGTCTCGACGATGGAAGCTTTTACATGGTGTCGGAGTACCTCGACGGCTACACCGTGCAGTCGTGGATTCGCGAAAAGGGACGGATCGAGCCTCTCGTGGCGATTGAGATCGCAGTTCAGGTGCTCGACGGCCTTGACGCAATCCACAAGGCGGGCGTCGTACACCGTGACGTCTCTCCGGACAACATCATGATCGTTGCCGCCGAAGAATCGGAGGGCCCCAGCGGATTCACGGCGCGGATTCTCGACCTCGGCATCGCAAAGAGCATCGATGATGACGTCGGCGGCCGCACACAGACGGGCGCCTTCGTCGGCAAGGCGCGATATGCGTCCCCGGAGCAGGCAGGTCTCCTCGGAAAGGGAGAGACGATCGACCAGCGGAGCGACATCTACTCGCTCGGTGTCACGCTCTACGAGATGCTCTCCGGAGTGGCGCCGTTCGACTCGCCATCTCCCGAAGGGTACCTTCTCAAACACATTCACGAAACTCCGGCTCCGCTCACGGCGGCGATGGAAGGAGTCGCGCTCCCGGGCGGGCTCGCCGCGGTCATCGAGAAAGCGATGGCGAAGAATCGCGACGATCGGTACGGGTCGGCAGCAGAGTTCAAAGATGCTCTTCTGAATCTCCGTGGCCGTCCGGAAGCGGAGCGGACGCCTCGCGGTACGGCAGCCGGCGTCAGCGTGGCGACTCCCGTGATTCCGGTCTCGAGGAGGCCAACTTCAGGCAGGAAGAAAAGCTCCACTGCTCTCATCGTGATCGCGGTCGTCGCGTTGCTTGCGCTCAGTGCAGCGTGGGCTTTTTCGCGAGTTTCCGGTGATGCGACGAAGGCCGAGGGGCCGCAGAGCTCGACGATGGACACGGACGTTCCCCCATTGGTCGCCGAGGCCACGCCGATGCCTGACGGGCCGGAAGAACAGGAGCAGGGTGAATACGAGATCGTCGAAGAGTCTGAATCCGCTCCAGCTGGTTCTGACAGTGAAGACGAATTGGAACGGACCGAACCTGAAGCTCCTGTGCGAACCGACCCTGAACCGGTTCGCGCGCCGCGGGCGACGCCCACCGTGGCTCCTCAGCCGACGTCGCGACCCGCCGCGACGCGAGATTCGCAGCCAGAGGCGACCCC
>JBGSYJ010000418.1:0-14257 GCA_041750915.1 Thermoanaerobaculia bacterium
GAAGTCGCTCGAGACGAGAGCGTCGAAAACCGGTCCCACGGCGACGGATTTGCGCATGCGGATTCGGTTCGGTGATCTCATGAACAGTCAGAAGATCTGCCTTCCCGACGGCAGCGGGCCGCAGATTCTCACAGCGGGCAAGACGAGCATCACGATTCTTTTCGCCGAGAAGCGATGCAGCGCGAGCGCCTCGTTCGACGCGTCCCCGCGGCGCGTCACGCTGAGCTCAATCTACGGAATCGATGCTTACGCTCTAGCGTTCGATCCCGGCTCGAGCTCGATATTCGCCACTGACCGGAAAGGTTTCCTGACGCAGTATCGACTGCCGGACGGCAGGTGAGCTCACCCTCTGCGCGACTGTTAGAAACCACCGAACGTGTCAACGTCGAGCGGCGATCTTTAGGACTTGTCATCCCGAGCAAGCGCGGGTGGGCGAGAGGGGCGAGGGATCTCCGGCGATAGTACATTCGTGATTCTTAATAGGCGTCGGGTGGTGGCGGAGACCGTTAGGTAACTCTGTACCATCGCGGGAGATCCCTCGCCCCTCCCGCCCGCACAACCAGGCTCGGGATGACAAGCTCGTTAATTCCTCGCATAACGATCCGTCGAATCATTCTCGAGCTCGAGCGATCTCAGTCGAGTCGCTCCTCACCCGAATAGACGTTGAACCGGTCGTCTCTGACGAATCCGATGACAGTCATCCCGAATGCGCGGGCTGTCTCGATCGCGAGGCTCGACGGCGCTCCGATTGCTGCAACGACGGCGATTCCTGCGACAAGCGCCTTCTGCACCAGCTCGAAGCTGACTCGGCCGCTGAGCATGAGCAGTCGATCCGTCAGTGGCATTCGCCCGCCCAGGAACTCGGCGCCGATGATTTTGTCGACCGCATTGTGCCGCCCGACGTCCTCGCGCAGGTTCAGGAGCTCGCCGCGTAAGTCGAAGAGTCCGGCGGCGTGAAGGCCGCCCGTTGCTTCGAAGGTCGCCTGGGACGCACGGAGTCGGGCTGGAAGCGCGTTGATGGTTGCCGCGTCGATGCGTTGCGTCGAGGGGCGGAGTGGTTCGATCCGGCCGACATGCAGCGCTTCGATGGAGCTCTTGCCGCACACGCCGCAACTCGACGTGGTGTAGAAGTTCCGCTGAAGCTTCGCGAGATCGACCTCAACGGATGGAGAGATCTCCACCCTCACGACATTTCGTGGCTGCTCGCTCTCCTGAGGGCCGCAGTGGATGATCGACTCAATGTCGCCGGATTCGCGGATGATCTGCTCGGTGAAGAGGAAGCCCGCTGCGAGCTCGAAGTCGTGGCCCGGCGTGCGCATTGTGATGGACAGGCTCCGCTGGACGCTGAGGCCGCCTTCCTGAAGTCCGAGCCGGATCTCGAGCGGCTCTTCGATCGCAAGCTGATCGGTTGCTCGTTGGCGCAGGGTTCCATCGATTCTGTGAAGCTCGACGGGAGTGCTCTGCTCGCGTTCGCGTTCCAAGCGAGAAGTCATCCGCCCGATTCTATTGCCGTCACAGCTCTGATGCGAGTTTGTCTGCAGCGGGCCATGTTGCGGCGCGCCATTCGGGGATCGAGACTCCCATCAGGAGACCGGCTGTAGCGAGGTAGACGGCAATATCCCGAATGGGAAATCGTTCGCGAAGCAGAGCGACCGCCTGATCGACTGCCTCGGGCGTGGGGGGCTGATACTCGTCGACTTCAATCGATCCGTCGACGTGTGGAATGTGCCACTGGTCGAGAAACGCACCCAGCATCTCTTTCGCGTCTGACGTGTGATAGACCATCAGCGCGTTGTCGAAGGTTTCCTCGAACTCCGGCGCAGAGAGTCGCGACGCGAGCAGCTCGGCTTTCCGCTCGGCCGCAGCCTTCCGGAGCGTGTCCGGCCTGAAGCGGAGCGATGCGGAAAGGGCCGCGATCGCCAGATGACGGGCGTGGTCGTCGCCCTTTCTGAAGAAGGTGGTGAGGATCTTCTGCCGCAGAGTCTGGTCGCTCAGCTCCCTGAGAATTCGTCTGCCTGTCCAGTCAGCCATAGGGGACAGCATAAAGGATGAGGGATGAAGGATGAAGGATGAAGAGGGAAGGGTGAAGAGGTAAGAGTGAAGAGTGAAGAGTGAAGGGTGCTGGCCGGGCGGGCTTCATCCTTCATCCTTTATCCTTCATACCTTCCGAGAGTGGCGCGTCGGACCGAAGGAACTTATATTGAAGTCATGGCCAGGGGCTGGGAAAGCAAGTCCGTCGAGTCGCAGAGGCAAGATGCTGCGCTGGATCAGGGCGCGGTGAAGAAAAAGCTGTCAGCCGAGCAACGTGAGGCTGAGCGCAAGCGCCACGGTCTGCTGCTTTCCCGTACACGCATCCTGCACGATCTGGACACGAGCACGAGTCTTCGCTATCGGAAGAACCTGCAGGATGCGCTGGCGTTTCTCGACGGTGAGCTGGAACGACTGTCGGGAAATCACTGATCCTAAGTAGAGGGACATTCCGATGTCCCTCGTTCCCGAGCTTTCGCGCGGTACGACATGTGGGGCATTCATCCCGAGCCGTTCTCCCGGAACGCGCGAGTTCCAGGCGGGCCAGGAACGGCGGATCGGAATCCGCCGCTACTTTGAAGCGCCGTATCGCAGTGACACGAGGTGGGCAGAGTTGTCCTCGCGGATGTTGAGTACAAAGAGGTGATCGTACTCGTCATCCCCGATTGCGGGAGGGTTGTTCGCTCCCAGTGCGGCGAGGATCGCAGGAACTGTGTTGCTGTGGCCGACCACGACGACGGTCTGGTTACGATGCTTCGTCCGGATTCTTTCGGCAAGCTCCTTAATGTGGGTGTCGGTAGCGTCGATCACGATCGCCTCGAGTTTCCGTCGCTCGGAAAGAGGGCGGGCCGTCTCGCGCGTACGGATGTACTGCGTGGTGAAGATCGCATCGACGGGCGTCTGTCCGAGGACGTGCGCGAGGTCTCCGGCGCGCGCTCGACCCGCTTCGCTCAGGACGGGATCGCGATCGCTCGACGCCTTCTCCGCGTGCCTGACTACGATGACCGTGGTGTTCGATTTCGCGTCCTCCTGATGCGCCTCGATGGCTGCCGCAGAAAGAAACAATGCTGTTGTGATGGCGATCAGGAAGGCAGGTTTCATCTGTAAAATCACTCCGTTTCGGGTCTGGGGTGGGCTATTGTACCGTCCGGCAGGTCGTGCAGGGCGGAATGAAAGGCCTTCGTTCATAGTTCGGAGGTGATGGCAGTCTACGCTGCCCACCCGACGGCGTGAGCCGGACCCGTCCTTCAACTGTGAAGCACGGATCTGAGAGAGAGCCCCCTTCGCCGGCCCGACCCACCGTGTACAATCACACTCGCACACCTCGCCCCACTTCCGGGCGTAAGAATCTGGAGAACAATTGATTCGCCGAATGCTCATCAACGCGCAGAACTCCGAGGAGTTGCGCATTGCAGTCGTCCAGGGGACGACTCTCGAAACATTTCAAGTCGAGGTCGCCGAGCGCGGCCTCACCCGCGGAAACGTCTACCGCGGCACAGTCGTAAACGTCCAACCCGCCCTCAATGCCGCATTCATCGAATACGGCGCGGAACGGCATGGTTTTCTCTCGCTGCAGGACGTCGTGCCGGAAGTCTGGCATCGTTCGCCGGCCAAAGAGCGTCGCCCGCGGATCGAGGAAGTCCTCGAGAAGGGAAAGCCGGTCATCGTTCAGGTTTCCAAGGAGCCTGAAGGACAGAAGGGGGCGGGCCTCACGACGAACCTAAGCTTCGCCGGCCGGTACCTCGTTCTCACTCCCTATGACGACACCAGGGGCGTCTCCCGCAAGGTCGAAGACGACGAGGTGCGGCGCCAGCTCAAGGACCAGGTTGAGAAACTCAAGGTTCCTGACGGGGCAGGATTCATCGTCAGAACGAACGCTCTCGATCAGAACAAGACGACGCTTACGAAAGACTTCGCCGCACTCATCCGTCTCTGGAAGAAAATCCAGGCGGATTCGAAAAAGGGGAAAGGTCCGCGGCTGCTCTACAGCGACCAGGACATCGTTCTCCGGACACTGCGAGATTACCTCGATGCCTCGATCGAAGAGATTCTGATCGATGATGAGGAGTCGTTCGAGAAGGCCTCCGAGTACGTCAAGTCGTTCATGCCGCCGCGGGGAAAGACGAAGCTCGTCCGCTACGCGGACCGCGCACCGCTCTTCTCACGCTACGACCTCGACACGCAGATCGACCGTATCTACGAACGCACCGTCCCTCTTCCCAGTGGAGGCTCGATCGTCATCGACCGGACCGAAGCGCTCGTGGCAATCGATGTGAACTCCGGCAGATCGACACGCGCCGGCAACCAGGAAGAGACTGCCCATAGGACGAATCTCGAGGCGGCTGAGGAAGTGGCTCGCCATCTTCGTCTGCGTGACATCGGCGGTCTGGTCGTCGTCGATTTCATCGACATGCGGAACCGCAAGAACCAGACGTCGATCGAGAAAACGCTTCGCGACGCGATGAAGGTCGACAAGGCGAGGTTCACAGTGGGCACCATCAGCCCCAACGGATTGCTCGAAATCAATCGGCAGCGGATTCAGCAGGCGCTCAACCTGAGAACCCATCGCTCGTGTCCCACCTGCGACGGCACGGGACGGATCGCCAGCCCCGAAATGGTTGGCCTGAATCTGTTGAGACGGATCGAGACACGTGCAACGACGAATCCGATCAGCCGCGTGCGCATCTCACTGCATCCCGAGCTCGCCGATGCATTCCAGAATGGCAGAAGGCAGGAGATTGCCGCTCTCGAGCGCGAGTTCGACATCCACATCGAAGTGATCGCCTCAAACCGCCTTCATCGTCCGGAGCAGGAAGTCGACTGGTTCCCGCGCGAGAAAGAGCACAAAGAGCACAAAGAGCATAGGGAGCATAAGGAGCACAGAGAGCACACGAAGTCGACACCGGCGAAGGTGCAGCCCGCCTCGGACGAATCGGATCTCGAAGAGCAAGATCCGGAAGAACAGCCTCGAGCCGCCGCGCAGAAGACGCTGCCGCTTGTCGCAGATGCAGTTCCCCATACTGCTGAGGGCGAGAAGGATGCTCCCAGACGTTCGCGCCGTCGTCGCAGGCGCCGCGGTAAAGACGCCCATGGATCTGCACCGAACGGAGTCGCTCCCGTCGGAGATGATCACGAATCCCTCGTCGAGGTCGAAGAGCCTGTTGAGGCGCCCGCCGCCGTGGCCGAAGAGCAGGAGGCGAGTGCTGAACCGCGTCCGAAGAAGAAGCGGCCACGCCGCCGCGGACGGAAGCGCGGGCATGGAGAGAGTTCAACTGCAGCAGGCGCATCCGAGACTCAGGTAGAGGCAGACAACGAACGGGAAGAGGCGTTCAGCAATGAGGGACTCGGATCCGATTTCTGGGTCATCGTCTGATGAGTGCGGTCTGAACGGCAGGAGTGGGGGAAGTAGTCAGTAGCCAGTAGTCAGGAGTCAGTAGCCCCCACCCGAGTGCATCACGCGCGGGACTTGCACCTCACTGTCCCTCGAGTCCATGCAGCTCAGCTTCATCGTCCGCTAGACCACCCCCTCGAAGCTGATTCATCGGGATGGGCGGGCTACTGGCTCCTGACTCCTGACTACTGACTACTCCTTCCCGACTCCTGACACCAACCCTCCGACCCCGGGGTAGCCCTCACTGCGCAATCCGGTTAGCATGGGTTGCGGTGCTCAGAGCGCATGCAGTTCACGCGCGAATCCGAAGGCGCCCGCTGCCGGTGAAGTCCGTCTCCCGACCGGCACGACGAGAGGACTGAGATCCCGATGAATTCTTCAACCTACTGGCTGGAGCTCGATCTGCTGGGGAATCCCCTGCAGCTCTGGATCAGTGCGCTGGGTTTGTTCGCCATCTCGATGCTGCTGATCGGACTGGTTCGGGCACTTCTCCGACGGCGTTTGAGCAGAGCCGCTGACACCACGAACGAGGTCGATGACGTCTTTCTGAGCGTCGTGGAACGAACGAAGCTCGTCCTGCTTTCCCTTCCACTCGCTCACGTGAGTCTCTCGACGCTCGAACTGCCTCTGAAGGCCGTCGCAGCGCTGCGTTTTGTTGCAGTCGTTGGGTTCATGATTCAGGTGGGCCTGTGGGCGAGCGCGCTCGCCGAGTTCTGGCTTCGCCGTCACAAGCGCGAACGAGGGTCCGATCCGGTCGCGCTCACCACCCTGTCCGCACTCTCGTTCGTGCTGAAGATCGTGGTCTGGATTATCGTCGGTGTTCTCACACTCGACAACCTCGGATTCGACGTGACGGCGCTGGTCACCGGACTCGGTATCGGCGGCATCGCCATCGCTCTCGCAACTCAGAACATTCTGGGAGATCTCTTCGCATCACTTTCGATCATCGTCGACAAGCCTTTCGTCATCGGCGACTTCATCATCGTCGGCGAGCAGATGGGCAAAGTTGAGAAGATCGGCATGAAGACCACGCGTGTGCGGTCGCTCTCCGGCGAGCTTCTCATCTTTTCGAACAGCGATCTGCTGCAGAGTCGGATCCAGAATTTTCGTCCCATGCTGGAGCGGAGAGTCATCCTCAAGTTCGGAGTGATCTACCAGACACCTGCTGAGAAGCTCGCTGCGATTCCCCAGAGGGTTCGCGAGATCATCGAAAGCCAGGACCTGGTTCGGTTCGACCGGGGACACTTCATCGGGTTCGGTGACTCGTCGCTGGATTTCGAGTTCGTTTACTTCGTGCTTTCTCCGGAGTTCAAGGTGCACGCCGATATCCGGCAGGCGGTGGGGCTCGAGGTCATCTCCGCGTTCGCTGCGGACGGGATCGAGTTCGCCTATCCGACAAGGACGCTCTTCATGATGCCGCCCGAACCGGAGAATGGGGATGCTGCACCGGAGACCGAATCGGATCAGGCGTGATGGTATTGAATTAACGGCGAACGCGTGCGTTCGCACGCCAGCTGTTGTTGTCACTCGTTCGGGCCGACGTCGCCCGGAGGAAACCCGAAGCTGAGCCGTATCGTTGCGTACTCGGGATGCACTTTGCCGTCGCGCGCTCGAATGACGAGCCGCGGCTCGATGACCGGTTTGCCATCTACCACTCCGCGAAAGCTGGACGGAAGGTCCGCGGTTCGCGATGCGGCAAAGAGGCTGATCATCGGGTCGTCACCCTCCCGGAAAACGACGTCGCGCCGGCGAAGCAGAGTCAGGCCGGCATCACGAAGTGCCGATTCCGCATCAGGAACTCTTGCGGCTGGAAACACGAATGCGAAGAGTCCACCGATGGCGAGCAGGCGCGCTGCGGTTACCGCGTAGTCACGCACATCACCGCGAATCTCGATCCGTGCAGGGATCGCCTGTTCGTGCGCGGCCGACGACGCGCTGCCGTGAGGGAAGTAGGGCGGCGAGCCAAGGACCAGGTCGAAGGGCTCTTCGTCAGCAAGGAGCGTCGGGTTGCGAAGGTCGTCCTCGATGATCGTGAAGCGCGACTCGAGGCCGTTGTAAGCCACGCTCTTTCTGGCCAGACGCACGGAGACTGACTGCGCCTCGACCGTATGGAAGCTCGCGCCGGGGAGCCGCCACGCAGCGATGAGCGCAACCGAGCCGATGCCGGAACCGAGATCGACGGCGCGTTCGACACGCGGCGCCCACTGCGTCCCGTACCAGGCCGTCAGTACGTCGTCCGTGGAGTAGCGATGCCCTTTCGCGTATTGAAAGATGCGGTAGTGCCCGCAGAGGAAGTCGAGCGTTTCACCCTCGTCGGGACGGAGGCCGGCAGGAGGCACCGGGCCTGGTCTGTGCCATCCGCGGTAAGTCGCAGGGGTGTCTGGCGAATGGGAGTGATCATCGGCCACGCGCGATGTTCAGATTTTCAGCACGAGCTTGGTCATGTCGTGCTGGTTTCCGTCCGGGTCCGTTCCGTAGCCCGGAACCACATACGATTTGAATCCGAGATGTTCGAGCACTCGAACGGCATCGGCCTCGACGTCGGAGATCAGCATGCAGGTGAGATGACTGAGCCCGTTTGCTTTTGCGATGTTGATGAAATGGTTCACGAGCAGCGTGCCGAGGCCCTGGCCCCGATAGTCGGGATCGATGAGCCAGCGTACGCGGCCGACGCGGCGAAGAGGGCCGCCTTCTCTGCGGTGCAGTGTGGCGTCGGCTACGATCCGGTGTCCGTCGAGCGCGAGGAGGGGAAACGCTTTGGAGTAATCGATGTTGCGGCCCCACTCTTCGACGAGATTGCGGTCATCGATGCGATCCCACGCAAATCGCCTCGAGTCCTCCGGAAGCCGGAGAAAGAATTCGTGAAGCGCTTCGACATCCTTCTGCTCGAACGGGCGGATCAGCACGCCTCGGCCGTCTCTTAAGATCGCTTCCTGTGGGTAGCGGTTTGCCATCTCTTCTTTGCTCCTTCCAGATCGGTGGAGCGCAGCATAACAGAGGTTCGAAACGACCGATGTGACGTGGCTGCAGGGCCGGATGCCAAACTGCCGGACGTTGCATAATGGCGCATCCAACAACCCTGGAGGCAGCCTCAATGATTCGACCAACCGTCACCTTTGTTCTGGCGCTCGCGTCTGCTCTGCCCGTTGCCGCGCAGGTTTCGAAGCCACTTCCCGCACAGGGCCGCGTGATCAGCTCACTGCCCGCGATTCTTCCGGAAAGGGGGAGAGTCGAGCCTGTGAACCGCATGTTGTCCGACCGGCTGGACAATCTCCTACCCAAGCTCATGCGGGAGGCCGGAATCGACATGTGGGTGATCATCAACCGGGAGTACGTCGAAGATCCCGTCTATCTGACTCTCGTACCGGAGCCTGTGTTTGCGGCGCGGCGGACGACGATGCTCGTGCTGTACGACCGCGGGGAGGAAGGAATCGAGCGTCTGACGGTAAGTCGCTATCCGCTGCGAGGCTTCTATGAGTCCGCATGGGAGGGCGGGAGCAACGAGGAGCAGTGGCAGGGACTCGGAAAGATCATAGCGGAGCGGTCGCCGAAGAAGATCGGCATCAACACCAGTCCGCAGTGGTCATTCGGAGACGGCCTGACGGCGAGCCTGCACGCGAAACTCGTCGAGACACTCTCGTCGATGCCGGCAGCGGAAGGGGAGCCTCCCCTACACGCGAGGCTGGTCAGCGCAGAACGTCTCGCTGTCAGATGGCTGGAGAGCAGGACGGCGCTCGAGCTCGAGGTCTACCCGCAGGTGGTCGCGATCGCCCGCGCTGTGATCGGTGAGGCTTTCTCATCCAAAGTCATCACTCCCGGTGTTACTACGACCGACGACGTTGCGTGGTACATCCGGCAGCGTTACGCGGAGCTCGGTGTACCCGTCTGGTTCATGCCGTATGTGAACATCCAGCGGAAGGGAACTTCCTACGAGTTGGATGAGGCCTTCTTCGGAGCGAGCGGCATCATCCAGCGGGGTGACGTTCTCCACACGGATGTAGGCATCACGTATCTTCGAATGAGCACAGACACTCAGGAGATGGGTTACGTCCTTCGCGCGGGTGAGAGCGAAGCGCCCGAAGGCCTCGTGAACGCGCTGCGGATCGGGAATCGCTGGCAGGATCTGCTGACTTCGCAGTTTCGGACGGGACGGGCTGGCAATCAGATCCTGGCCGCCGCGCTCGAGGCGTCGCAGGCCGAGAAAATTCTGGGGACCGTTTATACCCATCCAATCGGCTTTCACGGGCATGGCGCGGGGCCGACGATTGGAATGTGGGACAACCAGGGTCCGACACCGGTCCAGGGTGACTGGCTGCTCAGCCCGTTGACGGCGTATGCGATCGAGGGCGACGTGCGCGTAGCCGTTCCGGAGTGGGACGGGCAATACGTCCAGATCAAACTTGAACAGTCGGCGGTTTTTGACGGGACAGGCGTGCGCTATCTCGCGGGACGCCAGACGAAATGGCATCTCGTGGAGTGATCTCAGAAGGGATGATCGGGGCCCGGGCTTGCCGGGCCCTCGATCATCATTCGTTCCGCGCCTCTCGCTGCCGGCCGACCTCGCGCGCGATGCCCGAAAGGTCCGCCATGCCCACAGGTTTCTGTATGACGCGGCATGCCGGGAAGAACGTGGTCAGATCCTTCAGATCCAGCCGCGACGCCACGACAGTTCGCGTCAGCATTTCGGGGTTCTGTTTCTTGAGGTGCCCCATCACCTCGAAGCCGTCTACGTAAGGCATGAGAACGTCGAGCACGATCATCTCGAAATGGCCATTCTGAAGTTGGGCGAGAGCCTCTCGTCCGTTCCGGGCCTCCTGAACGTTGAAGCCTTCATTGCTCAGGATGTCGACGATCCGCAATCGATCTTCATCCTCATCATCGACCACGAGTGCGCGGAGTGCCCGATTCTGCTGCGCCATCGGATCCTCCTGTTGCTGCCATTTCCTCATGAGTCTGCACGGGTCGCGTCCCATCGTTGGGGGCAATTTTTTCCGGCAGTACCCGCAGTGGAACGTTTCAAGATCAGTGCCGGTTCCGTCTTGGTTTCTGTCTCTGTAAAAACCAGACAGACAAAAGACTTATGGCGAGCGTTCCGCTTGCTCCTTCGGAATCGTGAATCGAAACGTGGAGCCTCGCTTCCCATCGCTCTCGACCCAGATCCGGCCGCCATGACTCTCGATGATTCCGCGAGCGATGGGAAGCCCCAGGCCCGCACCCATGCGCGCGGTGCGTTTCATCTGCCAGTAGGGATCGAAAATGCGCTGCAGATGCTCCGGTGGGATCCCGGGGCCGTCGTCCGTCACGGAGAACTCGACGTGATCTCCCGAGTCGGCCGCGCGGATGCTGACGAAGCCTCTCTCCGGAGTGAACTTGAGTGCATTTCCCACCAGGTTCGACAGAGCCTGATTGAGTCTGTCCCGGTCCGCCGGGATCGTCGCCGACGAGACTTCGGTTTCCCAGTTGAGGTCGATGTTGCGTCCCGCGGCCTGGGGGCGGAAGATCTCGGAGAGCTCGCTGATGAGATCGGACAGGTCTACCGGGTTCTTCTCGATGGGAAGACGGTGTCCGATGTCGATCGTGGTGACGTCGAGAAGGTCGTCGATTAGCCGGGTCATCCTCTTGGCGGAGAGACGGATTACGTCGAACTGTTGAGGAAGCTCCTCTTCCGGCGGCTGCATCTCGGAAAGCATGGACGCTGTCATCGTGATGGTAGTGAGAGGGCTGCGGAGATCGTGCGACACGATCGCCAGGATCTCCTCACGTGAGCGGACCGCCTGCTGGGATTCCGCGTAGAGCCGCGCGTTCTCGGCAGCGAGCGCGACCCTGCGCGTGAACTCCTCGACGAATGCAAGATCGGGCCCGGAGAACGTTCGGCGCGATTCCGAAGAGACGAAGATCATCAGGCCGATCACCCGCTGGGGCGTGACCAGTGGTGCAATGATCGCGGCGCTGGGAGCAAGGATTTCCTGGGCTTCGGCGGAGCTCGCGAAAGACGCCTTCATCTCTTTCGAGAGATCATCGACGATGACCGCGACGCCGGACTCGAGCGCGTGCCTCACCGGTTCTAGATCGCCGTAGTCCGGCACCCCGGAGATCATCAGCAGATTCTGTTGCTTTTTCGTTCTATGCGCTGAGGCGACGCGCTGGAGAACGCCGTCACTGTCGAGCACGTCGATGACGCAGAAATCGCAGAGCTCGGGGATGGCCATGCGGGTAACCCTCTCCATGATGGAGGGGTAATCGAGCGATGTGCTGAGCTCACGGCTCGCCTCGGCGAGGAATGCGGCCCGCTGTTCGGCTGCTTCCGCGATGGCACGCGCTTTATCCGCCGCTTCGGCTTCGCGAGTGGCTTCCATCCGCTGCTGAGTGGCCTCCTCGGCAAGCCGCCTCATCTGTCTCCCGAGCCACGCAACGAGCAGAGCCGCGATCAACGCAAGCACCGTCAGTGCGATCGCCACGTTCACGTTCAGCTGTTCCGCGCGGCTGATCTGATCACGACGTCGCTCGCGCTCGAACTCCACCGCGCGCGCGAGGTTGCGGGCAGCCGTCTGGGTTTTGCGCAGCAGGGTCAGTCTTTCGAACAGACGGGCGAGGAAGACGGGAGCCGGAAGGGGGCGTCGCACGAACTCGGACTCCGCGATGCTTGCGTGCCACGCGGCTTCGGCCTCATTCAGTTCATCGAGCGCCGACTTGACGAACCCACCGATCTCCGACGCGAGCGGCTGGAGCTTGTTGTGTGCTTCCCGTTCGGCCGCCACCGCTTCGTGATAGCTCGCGATGTATTGGGGCTGTTCGGTCACCTGAAAGGCGATCAGCAGCCCCAGTTCGGTCGCCAGGAGGGATTGGATATCGTCGGCTACCGCGCCGGCCGGTTCGACGACCGTGCGAAGCTCCATCCGCAGGGAATCGGTGTGCCGCTTGACCAGGACGGGGACCAGAACGAGCGCGAAGAGCGAGAGAATGATGAAGGCCATCGGAAGAACCCGGCTCCAATGGCGAGGATCCTTCGCGATCTGATCGAGTTTCTTTTCTGCCTGTTCAATCCTGGTGGTCATCGTCTGATTGCGTCCCGGCCTGCTCCGAAAACTGTCTGACAATGGTGGCTCTGACTGAATTCCTCACCAGCTGCTGAGTTCAGCAGATTGTCAACGCTAGCCCATCCAGAAGATGGTGAATGAGAGCAGCACGACGATGAGAAGGAGCGCTCCGAGGCTGATGAAATAGCCGCGATTCACACGTGCACCTTCTGATCCCTTTTCGGCCGCGCCTCCGGGATTGCCCTCGAGACTCCTCCAGAACATCACCAGCGCCACTGCCGCCAGGGCAAAGATCACGCCACCGACGCCCATCACCAGCAGAAGCATCGAGAGGAAATCGGATTCGTCATTCATCGATGGGCCGCATCCGAGGCTAGTGTATGCTCGCCAGCTCGATGAACCGCGAAAAAGCGTTCTTCCTGGTCAAGTTTCTCCTCGTGATCGCCCTGCTGTATGTGGTGATCGCCCTGAATCCGGTGAACGATCACGTGATCGTGCCATTCACCGAGGGGATTACGTCGATATCGGCGGCGATGCTGCGCGGGATTGGTCAGGTAGCGGAAGTGAGCGAAGGAACGCTGATCCGAACGACAGGATTCATCGTCGACGTGAAGAACGGATGCAACGGGATCGAGGCGATCATCCTGCTCATCGCGGCCATAGGCGCTTATCCCGCTCCGATCAAACAGCGTCTCTTCGGCATCATCGCGGCCTCGATCGCTCTGCAGGCGATCAACATCGTGCGGATTGCCATGCTCGTCTGGCTGGGCGCCCACTATCCCGATATTTTTCAGCTCTTTCATGTTGCCGTCTGGCAGACCGTGATAATTCTGATCAGCGTGCTGCTGTTCCTCCTCTGGAGCTCGCGCATTGCGCCGCAACGCCTGGCTGACAGCAGGTAAGGCCCTCGCCGGATTTCTGCTCGGACTGGCGATCTGGTGGGGGATGAGTCCGTCCTACGCGACGCTGCTGTCGAAGTCCGTCGAGCCCATCCTTCGACTCAGTGAGAAACCTCCCGTTACGCGACTTCGCGCCGAAGAGCGCAATGTGATCGTCAACCGCAGCGACTTCCCGCCGACGTCTGCCAGGCCGGGCGTTCCTGCACACGACCTGACGTTCAATCTGATCCTTCTGACGACCTTGTTTGCAGCAAACCGGGGAACGTTCTCGAACAGGAATGTCGCCGGATTCTCCTTTGCTCTTCTGCTGCTCTACCTCACACATCTTCTCGGCCTCACTGCGACGATCAAGTCGATCTATGCGCTGCAGCTTGGTGAGTGGAGTCGCGTGCACTACGGCGAAGTTTCGCGCAATTTCTGGGCGGGTGCCTCTCACTTCTACCGGCTGATCGGCCTCTACGCGTTTGCGTTCGCCATCTGGTGGCTCTGCAGCCCGGGAGCCTCGACGATCTCGAACGCATCGGCCGGGCAGACGCGAGGATGGAAGAAGGGAAAGAAGCGAAGAGGAAAGAAGTGAGAAGAACTATAAGTCAAGCCGCGAACGAACGCGTGTCATCCTGAGCGCAGCGAAGGATCCCCTCAGAATTCGCTCTGTCCGCAAGCAGTCAGGGGATCCTTCGCTCCGCTCAGGATGACACCTTCTCCGCTCAGCTCTCGAGCATGTTCCAGTTCTTCGTCCGGGCAGTGGCCTTCGTTCCCGTCAACGCGGCGATGATCCTGTCGACGTGGACATGGCTGTTTTCGATGAACTGCCTGGTGCCGATACCCGCCTGCGAACCCGCGGCCGCTGTCCCGGCGATGAACAGGTGCGGAACGTTTGTCTGCATGGTCTCTTCGTCGAC
>JBGSYJ010000419.1:0-7098 GCA_041750915.1 Thermoanaerobaculia bacterium
GCGCCGCCGCGTCTGATCGTCATGTTCATCGACATCGACGATATCGAACCGAACCGCCGCCACCGGTTCTTCGAAGGAATCAGACAATTTCTCGACGCGGGTTTCCGGGAAGGTGACCTCTTTACGCTTTTCACCTGGAACCGGCGGGTGCGTGTCGCGATGCCTCCGACATCGAGCCGCGCCCAGGTCGAGGCACTCATGGACGGACTCGCCACCTCGAATCGCTGGAGCGAATCAGAAATTCTGACTCAGGCGGCAGAAGCGCAAAAGGCACAGGCACAGATGGATGCAGATTTTGCGAGCTCTCTTGGCCTGGGAGACATCGGCCTCGATCCTCGGGCCGACGCTGAGTTTGAGGATTGGAAAAAAGGCGAGCAGCGATGTGGGGCGATCAAAAGGAAAGCGACAGAGCTGAAAACGCTGATCACGTCTCTCGTGAGAGTCGACATGCACAAAGTTCTCGTCTTCGCGAGTGACGATCTCTCGCTTCGACCCTTACCGGACTGTTCCACGGCTCACGAGCTCAACGAACTCGCCGACGCGGCAAACGCGTACGGCATGACCATTCATGCATTTCACCCGCCCGGGCAGCGCGAGCGCCCCTTAGTCTTCGCAGGAATGCCAGCCATGACGGCGCCGACTCAGATGGCCGTCGAGTACAACAAGACTTTCGACCAGGCCACCGGACTCCTTCGTCTCGCAGATCGCACCGGCGGGCTTTCGGCTGTCGGCGCCGGAATGAGTGCGCGCCGGCTCGAGCAGGCGGCGACGGAGCTCGACAACTATTACTCGATCGGTTATCACTTTTCCGAGGGCAACGAAGACGCTCCTCGCCAGCTCAGGGTAACCACGAAAAATCCCTCGTACCGCGTTCGTGCCCGCCAGTCTGTGGTTCGTCTCTCGGAAACCTCACGCCTCCGCGACGAGCTGACGGCGAATCTCTATCTCCCCGCGCAGGTCCAGTCGCAGTCTCCGGCGTTCGACGTGAAGATCGCGGGGATCGAGCGCGATGGGCGTTTCTCTCAGGTGCATATAGAGCTCTCGATCCTCGCTCGCGATCTCGTTCTTCTTACGTCAGCGGACGAGAAACGGCGCGGCTCCTTCTCGGTCTTCGTCGTTGGCGGCAGGGAGCTCGGTGATGCAAGCCCGGTCGCAGAAATGAAGCAGGAGTTCGAAGTCGAGACGGACGCAGGCGACTCCCGCGTGGTCTACGAGTTCCGCGTGCGTGTGCGTCCCGACACGCGGCGTCTGTCTGTCGCGGTTCGCGACAACGTATCCGGAGAAGTCTCGACGAGGCTCATCATGATGCCTTCTGATAGCAGGAGGTCAAGGTAAATGGGCGCGAAAGGGTTTCGTGCACACCGATTCGTCGTCACCCTCACAATTGTCGTAGTCCTTACGAGCTCGCCATCGTTGGCTCAGTTCATTGAGCGGGTCGATGTGTCTGTCGCGAATATCGACGTGGTGGTGACGGATCGCGATGGGAACCCGGTCCGGGGCCTCACGCGCGATGATTTCCAGGTTTTCGAGGACGGCAAGCTGCAGACAATCACGAACTTTTCCGCGATCGAAGCAGATGACGCGGGACCTGCCGCAGTGGCCGGTGACACGGCCAGTCCTCCGGTCGCCGACCTGGCGCAGCCAGCGCCGCCGCGCCTGATCGTGATGTTCATCGACATCGACGATATCGAACCGATCCGCCGCCGGCAGTTCTTCGAAGGAATCCGAGAGTTCCTCGACTCGAGTTTCCGGGAAGGTGACCTCTTCACCCTCTTCACCTGGAATCGGCGTGTGAGTGTCGCGATGCCACCCACCTCGAGCCGCGCGCAGGTAGAAGCTCTCATGGATGGACTAGCGACCTCGAATCGGTGGAGCGAATCTGAGATTCTGACTCAGGCGGCGGAAGCGCGAAAAGCTCAGGCACAGATGGATGCGGAGTTCGCGAGTTCGCTTGGCATGGGCGACATAGGGCCCGATGCTCAGGCCGAGGCGGAGTTTCAGGACTTCATCCATGCTGAGGTGCGATGTGCGGCGATCAAAAGAAAAGCGACAGAGCTGAAAACCCTGATCACGTCTCTCGTGAGAGTCGACATGCACAAAGTTCTCGTCTTCGCGAGTGACGATCTCTCGCTTAGCCCCTCACGAGACTGTTCCACGGCTCGCGAGCTCGACGCGCTCGCCGAGGCAGCAAACGCGTATGGGATGACGATTCATGCCTTTCACCCGCCGGGGCAGCGCGAACGCCGTGTCGGCTACGGTCCCGACACGCGACCGGGCACGGGCATGCCATCCACGACCGAACCGACCCAGATCTCCGTCGAGGCCAACAAGACTTTCGAGCAGGCCACCGGGCTCCTTCGTCTCGCCGAGCGGACCGGTGGGCTTTCGGCTGTCGGTGCGGGAATGAGCGCGCGCCGGCTCGAGCAGGCGGCGACGGAGCTCGAAAACTATTACTCGATCGGTTATCACTTTTCTGAAGGCAACGAAGACGCTCCCCGTAACGTCAGGGTGACGACCAAAAACCCCGAGTACCGCGTTCGTGCCCGCAAAACTGTGGTTCGCCTTTCGGAAACCTCACGTCTGCGCGACGAGTTGACAGCAAATCTCTATCTTCCTGCGCAGATACAATCGCAGTCTCCGGCGTTCGACGTGAAGATTGCGCGGACCGAGCGCGATGGGCGATTCTCTCAGGTACACCTCGAGCTTTCGATCCTCGCGCGCGATCTCGTTCTTCTGACATCCGCAGACGAAAAAGGGCGCGGCTCCTTCTCCGTCTTCGTCGTCGGCGGAAGGGAGCTTGGTGATGCGAGTCCGGTCGCGGAGATGAAGCAGGACTTCGAAGCCGAAACGGACGCAGGCGACTCCCGCTTGATGTACGCCTTCGCCACCCGGGTTCGTCCCGATACACGTCGGCTTTCGATCGCCGTGCGCGACAACGTCTCTGGAGACGTTGCAACGAAGGTCGTGATCCTCGCAGGTTCGCGACCGACAGTGCCGGTCACCACAGCACCCGCAACGCCTCACGGTCCCGAGTGGCAGGAAGCCTTGCGTCGTGCGAGCGCGGAGAAGAAGCCGGTCCTCGTCTTCTCACATCCGGAGCCCTGCGCACCGGACGCGAAAGGCAATCCCTGTAAAGAGTTCGCGCAGATCGTCGCTCACCCGGCGATGCAACGGCGCCTAAGCAACGTGATCTTCTTCGAGTCGACGCTTGCCGAAGATCAGGAAGCTTACGTGTCGGTTTTCGATCCTTCTGGCACGCTCGCGGTCAGCTGGTTCGAGTTTCCGCGCCAGCAAACTTTCCTCCGCATGCTGGAGCTCGTCGACGGCGCGAGGCTTCCCCTGATCAGAGCGCAGGAAGCGGCCATGCGCGGAGACAGGCAGGAACAAATGCGGGAGTGGGCGATTGCCCTGCTTGCTCTTGGAAATGTGGGTCAGGGACGGGTGTTTCTCGAAGCCCTCCGCGCATCGAGCGATCCGGAAGATCAGCAACTGGCTGCGATCTGGCTCGAGAATCTGAACGTCCACCAGCAGGGCCTTGTGCCGCCCGAGGATCTCTACGTTGAGTTGGCGAACAACGGATCGACGGATCGCGTCCGGTTCGAAGGATGGATGGCCGCGGGCAATCTGAGAATGTCGGCAGGCAGGATCGATGAAGCGATCGTTGCGTACCGGTCAGCGGTCGCAGTTGCTTCGACGGCGAACCATCGCCTCGCACTCGCAGCGCTGCGCACAGCCGAGGAAAACGCGTCGACCGTCCTCGGACTGGGCGGGCCCGGGTCGGTGGTCGTCGGAAAGAGGACGATCCAGCCACGTCCGGTTGCACCGGCGCCGGCGCTCGTCGAGTTCCGGCTTGATGGCCGCCTCGTCGCCTCGTCCAGACGTGCACCGTTCGCCACCGCGATCGACTTCGGGAAAGTTCCGCAGCGGCGCATCCTCGAGGTTCGTTCCCTCGACGCCGCTGGACGCGTCTCAGATCGCGCGAGAGTCGTGGTGAATCCGCGCAGTGATGAATATTCGATTCGAATCGTCGAGCCCTCTTCTCACGAGGTCAACGGACTCGTCGATGTCGCAGTCGCAACGCAGGTCCCTCGGGGAAGGATGATCGAGAGTGTCCTGGTGGAGTGGAACGACAGGCGCGTCGCGCTCATGACTTCTGCTCCCTACCGGACGCGCTTCGAGGTGAGAGACGGCGAGCGGGGAATCCTTCGTGCGGTTCTACGTCTGGATGATGGAAGGGAGGTCGAAGACGTGCTGCTTGCGAACGCAGGTGCCATGACGTTCGACAGCAAGGTGCATCTGGTCGAGGTTCCCGTTTATGCGGAGCGTGAGCTGACCTCTGAAGACATCGTCGTGAAGGAAAGTGGGAGGCCACGTGCGGTGGACCGAGTCATCTCCGCTGATGAATCCCCTCTGCGGATCGCTTTGGTTCTCGACGCTTCTAGCAGCATGGATGAGCACATTCTCGACGTGCAGGAGGCTGCGATCCGCTTCGTGGAGAGCCAGTTCGAGGATCGTGATCGCATCATGACAGTTGCCTTCAACCAGTCTGCGCGCATCATCTGGCCGACGAACGACCGCCGGCTGATCGAGAGAGCGATCCTGGAGATCCAGCCGCGCGGGAATACTGCGCTCCACGACGCCATGACGATCGCTCTGCTGCAGATCCCATCGCCCGGCAGTCGTCGCGCGCTCGTCGTCTTCAGCGACGGCATGGATACGAACAGCCTGCTCTCCGCCGGAGATGTCGCGGAAGTTGCGCGGCGAAGCGGTGTGCCGATCTATGTGCTGTCGCTGCGTCCGACGATCGGCCCTCACACCCCGCGGTCTGGCCGGTCGGCCGTCATGATTCCCACGCCGTATGAAGTCGTCCGTCGCGAACAGGGAAGACTCCGAAGACTCACAAGGAGCACGGGAGGAAAGACGTTCAATCTCGATTCTCTGGAGAAGCTCGAGTCGATCTTCGCGGAGATCGGCGAGGATCTGCGAAAGCAGTCGCTCGTGATCTATCAGACGGAGCCATCCGCGAGCGAATGGCGTCCCGTCGAGGTTTCGCTCAGGGGCCGTGGTTCGCTGAGAAGTCCGGAGGGGGTGTATGTGGCGGGGGAGGGGGAGGACGCGCAGTGAGGGCGTGATTGCATCTAGTTGAGCGGGAAGGTGACATCGTGCTCTCCCTCTCCCCGCGAAGTCGGGGAGAGGGTGGCGCGCGGGATCCGCGGGACTTTTGAGGACTCGCGAGATCGCCGCGCGCCGGGAGAGGGGCGTTAAGGGCTTGCCACTCGTCTGCATTTGAATTGCCTGCACGGCCCCTCACCCCTGGCCCCTCTCCCCGTTCACACGGGGAGAGGGGAATGCCTTCTGCCAGCCCCGTACGATTTCACGTATTCTTTTTCGCTGCACTTGTCGATTTCGCCCGAGCTCCGCGTCAAGTCAGCAGATCCGCGACGGGCGCGGACGAAAGGAGAGTACGAACGATGAAATACATTCTGTTGATCTACGAAAACGAAAAGCGATGGGAGTCGGCCAGCCGGGACGATCTCGAGAAGGTGCTCGCGGCCCACGGGGCCTATGGCGAGGCGATGGCGAACGCCGGAGTCATGCGCGGCGGGGCGGAGCTCAAGCCAACGGCAACTGCAACGAGCATTCGCTTCAACGGCGGCAAACCGAAGACGGTCGACGGGCCGTTCGCAGAAACGAAGGAACAGCTCGGCGGTTACTACGTGATCGAGGTCGACAATCTCGAGCAGGCGATCGAGTGGGCCGAGAAGATGCCGGCGATGCAGAACGGCATCGTCGAGATCCGGCCGCTCGGCGCCGAGGGTTGAGCCGGAGCGGCGTATGTTCCTCGGTCGCATCGTGGAAGACGTTTATCGGACAGATGGCCGGCGGGTTCTCGCCGGCCTGATCCGTCTGACCGGCGACATCGATGCGGCCGAGGATGCGCTGCAGGAATCTTGCGCGCGGGCGCTGTCGGCATGGCGGCGCAACGGCGTACCCGATCAGCCTGGAGCATGGCTCAACACGGTGTCGCGACGGATCGCGATCGACCGCATGCGCCGGGACCGAACGACGGCGCTGCCGGACGATCTCGAAGCGGAGTCACCGGAAGAAGAGGAGCCCGATCCTTCGGGTGTCGAGGACGACCGGTTGCGGCTGCTGTTCACGTGCTGCCACCCTGCGCTCAAACCCGAAGCGCGGTGTGCGCTCGCGCTCCGCACCCTCGGTGGCCTGACGACGCGCGAGATCGCGCGTGGGTTCGTCGAGCCGGAAGCGACGACGGCGCAGCGGCTCGTTCGCGCGAAGAAGAAGATTCGTGAGGCTCGCATCCCGTACGAAATCCCGTCACGCGAGAAGCTCCCCGAGCGAATCGACACCGTCCTGTCCGTGATCTATCTGATCTTCAACGAGGGGTACGCGTCAACGGATGCACCATCGCTGTTGCGTCCCGACCTGGTTTCGGAGGCGACCCGGCTCTCGCGGTTGACTGTGGCCCTGATGCCCGAAGTTGCGGAGGCCAGAGGGCTGCTCGCGCTGATGCTGCTGACGGATGCGCGGCGGGCAGCGCGGGTTTCGGCTGACGGTGTTCTCGTACCGATGGAGCAGCACGACCGGTCGCTCTGGAATCGTGACGAGATCTCTGAAGGAATCCAGATCATCGAGGAGACGCTGAAGTCGGGTCGCCTCGGTCCCTATCAGATTCAGGCGGCGATCGCCGCCGTTCATGCGGAGGCTTCGGCGCCCGATCAGACCGACTGGCCGCAGATCGCCGCGCTATATAAAATGCTGCTTTGTTTTTCACCGACACCCGTCGTCGAGCTCAATGCGGCGGTTGCCCGGGGGCTGGCCACCGACATCGGGCAGGGACTCGAATGGATCGAGCGGATTGAAGCGGGAGGAGAGCTCGCTGAGTATCACCTGCTTCCCGCGTCAAAGGCAGACCTGTTGCGACGGCTCGGACGAAACGAGGCGGCGGCGATCGCCTATCGTCAAGCGATTGCACTCGTGACGAATCCGGCGGAGAGAAAGTATCTGGAGCGGCGATTGGCGGAGTCAAAGTAGAGGGACATTCCGATGTCCCTCGTTCCCGGTAGTTACGCGGTA
>JBGSYJ010000420.1:0-3309 GCA_041750915.1 Thermoanaerobaculia bacterium
TGGGTGGCGGCCTTTTGCTCGGGACACATCGATCTGCGTGCATTTTCGTCCCATGGACCACCGCCCAGATCCCTCGCTCGACGCTCGGGATGACACGTTCTGGGTTATGACACAGTCTCGCTGCACTCAGGATGACACCCCGACCTGAGGTTGACGCTATTACATGCCCCGGAAATGATGAACCCGCCAGCGTAGGTTATTACGACGTATCGACTTACGCCGTTGCGTGCTCTTCCGTTTCCACGTAGATTGGAACGCTGAATGCAAAAGAAACACCCTGGAGGTTGCCCATGGCAGTCCGCCCCATACGCTCCGCGACGATTTCCTTCGGTCTCGTCGCAATTCCGGTGAAGTTCTACACTGCGACATCGCAGGAAGACGTTTCGTTCAACCTCCTTCACGAGTCCTGCGGAACGAAAGTGAACAGGAAGTACTGGTGCGCTCACCATGAAGAGATCGTCGGGTCCGACGAGCTGATTCGCGGCTACCAGATCCGGAAGGGGAAGTTCGTCACCTTCAGCGACGAAGAGATCGAAGCTCTCGAGACCGACGACAATCGAGCGCTCGAGATCACAGAGTTCCTCGACCTCGATCAGATCGATCCGCTTTTCTTCGAGAAGGCCTACTACCTCGGGCCGGCGGATGGTGGCGGTAAGACCTACCACCTGCTCTCCTCTGCGATGAAGAAACTGAACAAGGTCGCGATCGCGCGATGGATCTCGAACAGAAAAGAGCACCTCGTGATCCTTCGTCCCTACTCGGGAGGGATGATCCTGCACACGATGTATTACGCCGATGAAGTGCGCGACTTTGGCGAGCTCGGAGTCGACGACTCTCCGGTCAAGGACAAGGAGATCCGACTTGCCGAAATGCTCATCGAGGAGTTGACCGAAGGCCAGTTCGATCCGCTCCGCTACAAAGACGAATACAGGGAGCGGCTGCTCGCGCGCATCGAGGCGAAGGCCGAGGGGGAGGACATCATCACTGCTCCCGAGAGCGAGGAAGAAAAGGGCGGCGAGGTCATCGACATCATGGAAGCGCTTCGCCGCAGTCTCGAAGGGTCTCGCCCTGCCGCGCGCCGCAGCGCACCGAAAGCGGAAGCGGAGAAACCGAAGGCCAAGAAGAAGACTTCAGCGAAGGCGGCTGCCACTGCAAAGGCCCCTGCAAAGAGGAGACGCGCTTCGTAAAACGTCATATGTCAAAGCAATCGAAAAGCCGCAACACGCAAGGCAAAGACCGTGGCCGGCGCACTGCGCGAGGATGGCGCAAAGAAACCTTCACGCAAGGCGGCCTCGAAAAAGAAAATTACCAGCCGACCATCCCGATCGTCGTCGAAGAAGGCTTCGACTCGCCGGAGTGGATCTTCCAGCTAGTCGAGGAAGGCATCCCGGTCCTGCTGGAAGCGACGGAAGATGATCCGCTGATCCGTGATCGTCGCGGACGGAACCTGAACCGCTTCTTTCCGGAGCTCATCGATCCGCTGCGCCGTCTTCCGTCCGGCACGATCCTCGATGCGGACATCGTCTGTCGCACGGAACCTGTCGAGCCACATGAACGGCAGTTCCAATCGGACGGGGAGATCGCTGAGCGCATGTCGACGAATCGCTGCGTTGCGATCGTGCACGATCTGCTCTCCTGGAACGGGGTGAGCCGGACCACGGCAACGACCGGCGTAAGAAGACGGGAACTGCTCGAGCATCTTTCCTCAATCGCGGAGCCGGCCATCATCGCCGCCGACATCATTGAAGCCAGCGGCGTCGAAGCAGTGCGGATGGCATGCGAGACGGGACACCCTGCAGTACGCGCAAAGATGAAAGGGAGTTCGTACCCCGGAAGGGAGACGCGCGCCTGGCGAGAGATTCCGTGTGACACCGGTTCTCTTCTTGTCGCCGGTGCGCTTCTCGATCCCGATTTTGACGAGAGGGGCCGACTGCGTCTTCTCGCCGGCGCCTTCGAGAAGGGACGCCTGATCTTCCAACGACGACTGATCGTGCCGGATCAGCAGAAGCGCACCGTGGAGCTGTTGAGGCCTCTCACCAGGGGACAACAGTCGTTCCATGAGAATCCCGGGTGGTTGCCGGGACTTCACTGGCTCGCGCCCGAGATGGTCGTCCAGGTCGACGGAGCACAGGTGATCCGGGCGCGTCCGGACCTCTCTGCAGAACACGTTCATCCGCGGGCCCGACACGCAGCGAACCTGCTGCGGAGGATGCGTGCAGGCGATCCGTTGCGCCTTCAGAAGCGGCTTCGCTTCTCAGCGTGAGCGCGCGAAGTGGTTCTGGAAAGTAGTCAGTAGCCAGGAGTCAGTAGCCAGTAGCCCCCGCACGAGCCACCGCTTCTCCGGGCGCCTTCTCGAGCATTTCACATTCCAGGAAGGGTGGGAACCCACAACCGTGCGGGCGGGCGGGTGTGCAGAACCCACAACAGGGCGGGAGGGGGTTGGGCGTGCAGAACCCAGAACCGGGCGGGAGGGGGCTCAGCCATACCGCTCGACGCGCTCGTCTTCCACCAGCGCGTCCCACTCGTCGCGGACAAGCTCGAGTAGTCTGCGCTCCGAGTCGAAGCTCGAGCGGTCTACAGCGTCGTGGATCTCCACCCAGGCGACGTCGTCCACCTCGCTGAGCTGAGGCTTCATGTCGCCGCTGTCATAGCGCATGAGGTAAAAATCGACCCTCTTGCGAATGAGCGTGTCGCCTGCCCGGAAGAAGTACTCGATGGTGTCCAGGGGCCGCAGGATGGTCGCGCGCAGACCCGTTTCCTCCAGAACCTCACGCAGCGCCGCCGCTTCCGGAGTCTCCCCTTTTGTCACAGCGCCTTTCGGCAGGCCCCACCGGCTTCGTCCTCGGGTCGCAATCATCGCCACGAAGCCCATTCCATTCTCGACAGAAACGACAAGGCCGCCGCAGGAATGCTCGTTTCTCGTCTTCTTCCCTTCGAGCATTTTAGCATTGTACTTTCCCGCGTCCCAATCTGCCGCCTGATGGCTTTCGCCGCCCCGGCGACTTAAATTGAGAATGGACACTCAACGCACTCACGAAGGAGGTAGCCCATGTCCTGGTTGGCAATTCTGAACGTCGTCTCATTGGTCGCTGTGGGAACACTGGTGTGGCTCTTCCTCCGTGTACGAGCGAAGGACCAGCTCGAGGCCATCGCCGTAAAGCGGCGTCCCGAGTCCCGGATCGCGGAACGAGCCGATTTCGTCGACGGCCACACACATTTCCCTGTGGTCCTGTCGCTCACGGACAAGGCGATCTTCTACGAGAACATGGATCTCGCAGCCCAGATCGATCTCGAGCGGATCGAGGAAGT
>JBGSYJ010000421.1:0-1749 GCA_041750915.1 Thermoanaerobaculia bacterium
GCGAGCGCCTGTCCGGGCCAGACGATGTAGCGGTCGATCTCGACGCGAATGTCATGTTCGCTCTTGCCCGCGTTCTGCTTGAAGTATTCGATCGCCTGATCGCGCGTCCATCCCTTCGCATGCATACCGGTGTCGACCACCAGCCGTATGGCCCGCCACATCTCATATGTGAGCTGTCCAAACTTCGAATAGGTATCCGTGAAGAGACCGAGCTCCGGCCCGAGGGATTCGGAGTAAAGTCCCCACCCTTCGGTGAAGGCCGTGTATCCGCCGAAGCGCCGGAAGTTTGGAACGTTCTCCAATTCCTGCGCAAGGGCGATCTGGAGATGGTGCCCGGGTACGGCCTCGTGCACAGTGAGCGCTTCCATCTCCCACTTCGGACGTGACGCCAGGTCGTACGTGTTCGCGTAGAAGTAGCCGGGGCGATGCGCCTGTGGTGAGCCCGGCATGTAGTACGCGGTGGTCTGGGTTTTCTCGGAGTAATCTGGAACCGGAATGACGCCGTAGGTGAGGCGCGGCAGTTTTCCGAACAGACGCGTGAGCTCCGGATCGATCCGTTTCGAGATGTTCCGGTACTCCGCGAGAAGTTCCTCCTTCTCGGTAAAAAAGAAGCGGGGATCCGTTCTCAGGAAGTTGAAGAACTCCTGCAGTGAACCTTCGAATCCAGTTTGTTTTCTGATTGACTCCATCTCCCCCCGTATGCGGCTGACTTCAGACAGGCCGAGCTGATGGATCTCTTCGGCGGTCATGTCCGTCGTAGTCATCACGCGAACCTGATAGTCGTACCAGTCCCGGCCGTTGGGAATCGACGACAGACCGATGGCTTCGCGCGTTTTCGGGTAGTACTCCTTCGCGAAGAAAGTCTGCAGGCGGCGGTATGCCGGAATCACCGACTCGCCGACCACCTTCGCGCCCTCTTCGCGGAGCCGCTTCTGTTCGGCGGGAGGAATCGATGCGTGCATCTCGGCGAAGGCGACTTCATAAATCGCATTCTGAGTCGGGTCGTCGACGACGAGCTCGCCGATGAGCTTCTCCACATCGCGGAGCGTGATTCGGGGAGGAGTGACGCCGGCGGCGAGCCCACGGCGCATCAGCGCCATCTCCTGGTCGACGAGCGTCGCCACGCCTCGCAGGCGCTCGAGCAGCTTCTCGTATTCGGCTACCGTGCGTCGAGGCTGCATCTGCATCAGATCCGCGACGTCCTGATGGACACCTCCCATCTGATTGAGCGGTACCAGTTCCGCGGGGAACTTCTGTCCCTCGACCGCGAGCCTGACATCGCGCGGCATCAGGTCGTAGTTGAGCCGGGCTTCAGGAGAGAGTGCGTTGCGGTCGATTCCAGCAAGCTCCTCGGCGAGCGCCCTCGTGTGGGCATTTCTCCGCTCGATCGCCTCGGCTGAAGAGTCGGACCACTTGTCGTCGTATCGAGAGTCCCCGACGTAGGTCGCCGTGGTGGGAAACTCCCTGAGGTTCCACTCCCACTCCCGATCGATGATCTGGTAGAGCTTTGTTTCTTCGGCGCTCTTCTGCGGCTCCGCGCCCGCAATCCCGGTTGTCGTCATCAGCACCACCATCACAGCTGCAGTCAGTTTCATCGTCGCTCCGGTACGTTGAGAAGGCCTGGGAACGAATCCTACCGCGAGCGCGTTTGAACGGCAGGAAACATTCGTACAGGACCGGTCTCGCCGGCGGGAAGTTGACCCTCCACTGCCCGTCCGATAGACTGTCCGGCCGTCTGAGGCGACGTAG
>JBGSYJ010000422.1:0-3381 GCA_041750915.1 Thermoanaerobaculia bacterium
GCCGGACCGCTTCCGCTGTCGATACTCGAGGCGCGCGTGAAGGAGTGGATTGCGGGGGAGAAGAGGAGTAGTCAGTAGTCAGGAGTCAGTAGCCAGTAGCCCGCCCTCCCCGGCTACTGAAGAGGCAAGACGACTGGAGCATTCATCATGTGGCAGGGCCCTCCGAGGCCCTGCCTCGGGGAGAAGTAAGATATTCGACAGTTGGAGCATTCATCCCGGGACGTCGCTCCAGGTGTCGTGCATCTGAACGATACGGAAGAGGCAGGGCCTCGGAGGGCCCTGCCACATATCACTTCCTGACCCGCGCGAAATCAATGAATCCACGCTCGGGGTTCGTGCCGAGCAGCTTCACTTTCACTTTGTCGCCGACATCCAGGCCCTTGTGCCCCTGTACGACTTTTCCTTCCACTGGCGGATGAAGGATGCGAACCCAGGTCCCCTTGCCTGAGGCTCCGGTGACGATCGCGTCGAAGCGTTCGCCCACGCGATCCTCGAGCAGCATTGCTGCAGCTGATTTCCGGATCTGGCGCTCGACCTTATCTGCTTCGTCTTCCTGATCGGTGCAGTGTTCTGCAAGCTCTTTCAGCTCGTCGAGGGTGTACGGCGATTTCTCTCCTGCAATAGCGGCTTTCAGCAGGCGCTGGGTGATGAGATCGGGGTAACGTCGATTCGGCGCCGTCGAGTGTGCGTAATCTTTCACCGCGAGCCCGAAGTGCCCCGTAGCGGGAGATCCGGGTGTCGCCACGGCATACTCTCCCGCGCCGAGCAGCTTGACGATGGTCAGCGAGAGGTCGGGGAAGCGGAGGGGATCGGCTTTGTGGCGGCGGATCAGAAACTCCTCGAGGGCCACGGCGTCGGGCGAATCAGGCAGCCGCTCGCCAAGCTCCTCGGCGACAAGCATGATTCTGTCCCAGCGACTCGGCTCGCGGACGATTCTGCGGATGGAAGGGAACCGTTTCTCATCGAGGAAACGCGCTGCAGCACCGTTCGCTGCGACCATGAAATCCTCGATCAACTCCTTCGGCTGATTCTGCGAATCTTCATGCATCTCGACGACCTTGCCGTCGACGACGGTCGCTTTCGCTTCGATTGTGCGCAGATCGAGCGCACCGAGCTCGTGACGGCGCTCTCGAAGTCGCTGGGCTGCGTCGTTCTGCGCGCGAATCGAATCCGCGAGTCCGGGAACGGCACTCATCGCCTCAGGCTCGGCCGTCCGTCCCTCGAGCCACGCAGCGACGCCGTTGTAGCTGAGCTTTGCATGGTTGAAGACCAGCGCCCGGTAGATCTCCGAGGATTCAATGTGGCCATTGGCATCGACGATCATCTCCGAGACCACCGCAAGTCTCGCTTCTCCGGGATTGAGTGAAGTCAGATCGGTGGAGAGGCGTTCAGGCAGCATCGGGAAGACGCGGCCGGGGACGTAGACCGAGGTCGTGTTCTGTCGCGCGCGCTGATCGATCGCCGAATTCTTCTTGACGAGCGCATCGACGTCAGCGATTGCGACCCTGATGAGTGTGCTGCCGTTCTCCGTGAACTCACCGCTCGTCAACTGATCGAGATCGAGCGAGTCCTCGTTATCGATTGAGCACCAGAGAAGCTCCGTCAGGTCGCGGATCGAGGGATCGTCGTCTCTTGCCGGTCCTTCGAATGCGTCGACCTCCTGCATGACGTCGTCGCTGAAGTCGGATTCGAGATTGCGCTCACGCATCGCCTGTCGGGCGAGGTCATCGAGATCGAATGAGCGGGAGGAAGAAGTTTGTCGATTCATGTGAGACACGATAGCAAGATTCATGACGTCGCAATTTCCCCTCTCCCCGTGTGAACGGGGAGAGGGGTCAGGGGTGAGGGGCCGAGCATGCGATTCGAATGCAGCCGACTGGCACGAGAAGCGGCAAGCCCTGAACGCCCCTCTCCCGGCGCGCGACGATCTCGCAACTCCTCAACGTCTTCGCGATGCCGCGCGCCACCCTCTCCCCGACTTCGCGGGGAGAGGGAGAGCACGACGGCAGCGGCAATTTCTTTCTCTCCACACTTGGATATTCTGTATCGCGCTACGATGCGTCGAATGCCCCGCTTCTTCACAGCCGGAGACAATGCGCTGCTGGTCGAGCTCGACCCTGAGGTGAGCGGCGCGGAGCTGGCCGCTTCAGCGGACGCGGTGCGCGAGATCGGCGAGGTCGAGAGCTGCATCATCGGACACTCGTCGCTTTACGTCGTGTTTCAAATGACACGCGGTGGACCGATGGAGGAATTGCTGCGCCAGGCACTGAACGATGCACCATCCCGCGTCCCCTCCGCTGAGCCGCGCGAACACCGCATACGGGTCAGCGTCCATCCCGACGTATCGCCGGATCTGCCCCTGCTTATCGAAGCGACTGGAGAGTCGCGCGAAGCCATCATCCGCCGGATGCGTGAGCTGCGACTGACAGTCCGATACTGCGGCTTTCGTCCCGGCTTTGCCTACATCGAAGGGCTTCCGTCTTCATGGCAGCTGCCTCGGCATTCACGCGCGCGTACATCTGTTCCGGCAGGGTCGTTCGCTGTCGCCGGAGCGATGTGCGCGTTCTATCCCGATCGTTCACCCGGTGGATGGAACCTGATCGGTCGCACTGACGCGTTGCTCTGGGATCCGAAGCGCGATCGACCCGGTTTGCTCGCTGCCGGTGACCTGGTGCGCATCGATCCGGTGGAGGAATCGCTCTCGCCGCCTGAGCTGATGCAAGAACCGGCCGCGATAGAAGGGGAACTCGTGGGCACGTTTGTGACCGCCGGCCAGAATACGATGATCGTCAGTGCACTCGATCCATCTCGAATTGCCTATGGCATGGCTGCGGGTGGGCCTTTCGATCACGATGCAGCAGGAGCCGCGAACCATGCAGTCGGCAATCAGCGCGACGCCCCCGTGATCGAATGCGCGATGGTAGGTCCTGCGGTGCGATTCCTCGGCCCTGCTCTGCTCGCCTGGTTCGGCTCACCGGGACAGTGCCTGCTGAATGGTCGAGTGGCTCGGGACCCTCGGCAGATTGCCGTCAAGGCTGGAGATGTCCTGGAGATCGGCCGAATCACGGGAGGCCTCCGAGGCGTGCTCGCGCTTCGAGGCGGTGTGGTAGATCCGAATCCGGCGCTCTCTGTAGAGCCTTCGAGGGTGCGCTCGGGTGAACAGCTATTCGCGGGAAATGTGCAAGGTGAGACGGCGAGGCTCGGAGCTCTGAGCAGGACTGACCGAAATTTCATTCGTGTGGGCCGGGGTCCGCACGAGATTGCGGACGAACTCTTCGGTCGATTGCGTGCGCGCCGATGGATTGTCACAGAGGAGCTCAATCGAATCGGAGTCCGACTGAGGTGCGGCGAAATGACAACCGGGATTCCGGCGAGCCTTCC
>JBGSYJ010000423.1:0-17107 GCA_041750915.1 Thermoanaerobaculia bacterium
CTCCGCAGGTGATGCGCTTCGCCGCGCCGACATCCAGCACCGTGCGCGCTCGGGACACGTACGGAATCATCGCCATCTCTCCGGATGGCCGGGAGATCGTCTATTCGGGGACATCCGGCTCATCGGCGATGCTGTTTCGCAGAGCCGTTGACGAGTTTGAGGGCACCCCGATCGCGGGCACTGAGGATGCAGTTCAGCCGTTCTTCTCACCGGACGGAAAGTGGATTGGATTCTTCGCCCGCCAGAAGATGATGAAGGTCGCAGTGTCGGGCGGACAGCCGATCGAGATCGCACACGCCAGTTTTTCACGCGGCGCGGCGTGGCTCGACGACGACACGATCGTCTTCTGTCCCTACTACTACGGCGGCATCGAGCGCGTTCCGGCACAAGGCGGCACACCCACGAAGGTCTCGACCGTGAACCGCGCCGCCGGAGAGCGAATGCACCGCTGGCCTCACGCACTTCCCGGCGGGAAGGTGATCCTCTACACGGTGGGCGTCGGCTCCTCGTGGGACACCGCCAGAGTCGTCGCTCAAAATCTCGAGACCGGCGAACAGACCGTCATCATCAATGGAGGCACCGATGCCCGGTACGTTCCCACCGGCCACCTGGTGTACGTGCGCAACACGTCGCTTTACGCGGTTCCGTTCGACGCCGATACGCTGGAGGTGAGTGGTGAGCCGGTGGAGGTGACCTCCGGAGTTGCCAATCATGCTGCGGGTGGCGCTGAGTACGCCTTCTCGCGCAATGGCATCCTCGTCTACTTCTCACCCGGTGTCGGTCGCGACGAAGGTGGTGAGGTGATGCTTCTCGACCGCACTGGCGCGCGCATCGAATCCAAACTCCCTGCCCTCGGTGTGAGGAGCCCGCAGTTCTCACCGGATGGCCGGTCATTCGTAGCGATCCACAACTGGGATATCCGGACGTTCGATCTGACGCGGGGAACGAACACGCGTATCACTTCCGGCGCGCGTGCGACCTTCCCGGCGTGGTCAGTCGATGGATCGCGCGTCTACTACGCCTCGGAGCGATCGGGTCACTGGCAGGTTTACACCAGGGCTGCGGATGCCAGCGATGAAGAGAGAAGGGTGTCAAACTCGGAAGAGCCGACCGTACCGATGGCAGTCTCGCCAGATGGCAGCGCGCTGCTCGTACGGACCGACAGGAAAGAGACCGGCTCGGACATCGATCTGATGGCGCTCGATGGAAGCATCCGGCCGCTGGTCCGATCGGAAGCGGACGAATTCGGCACGGCATTCTCGCCCGACGGACGATTCATCGTCTATCAGTCGGATGAGTCGGGCCGCTACGAGGTCTACGTCCGCCCGGTCAGCGGAAGCGGACGATGGCAGGTATCGACCGAAGGCGGGCGGGAGGCACGCTGGGCACTTCAGAACGAGATCACGTACGCGGGCGGATCGCACCTCATGGCTGCTGCAGTGAAGACCGAACCGTCCTTCTCGGTGGGAACTCCGCAACCGCTCCTCGAAGGCAGCTTCGCCGCCTTCGACATAACGCGCGACGGCCGAATCCTGGCGATCGGAAGTCAGTCCGCAGCTCCGGGCCGGCTGAACGTCGTCGTGAACTGGTTCGAAGAGATTCGCTGAGGTCGCGGGAGGGTCCGTAGGACTTGTCATCCCGAGCAAGCGCGGGTGGGAGGGAGGGGCGAGGGATCTCCGGCGGGAGTACATTCGTGATTCGTGGGGAGCAGGGTAGCGGCGGAGACCGGATAGGCAGGTCTGTACCATCGCCGGAGATCCCTCGCCCCTCCCTCACACACAACCAAGCTCGGGATGACAAGCTCGTTCATTCTCGCAACATTGACCGGATGACACTCGGCGGCTTTGCTTCGCTCAGGTGGACAACTAACGCGCGAAGCGGGTCACGTTGTTTGCGATCTGCTGCAGCTCCGACGCCGTCAACGGTACCTTCGTCCGAAAAATCTCCCACCCCGTTTGGATGCTGCCGCCCGGTGGCGTGAGGTCGGATCCGTACAGAATTCGGCCGAGGCCAACTTGCCGGATGCGCTGCGCTGCGAGCGCGGCGTCGACAGGTGTGATCTCGTCGGTGATGTTCGCCGCGACGTCTATGTAGAGGTTGCTCATCCGCGGGTCCCCACGCTCGGCTGCAGCTGCAAAGATCGCCATCACCTCGTCGTTCTGAGGTGGGTACCCCGGACTGGAGGCACCGAAGTGCGCGACGACAATCTCGATGTCCCGTGCAATCGAGACAACCTCGTCCAGAAAGATCAGTGCGTCCTCGGCACCATAGTTCGTGCCGCCGCGTGCGCGCATGTGAATGAGAACCGGCGCGCCCAGTCGCTGCGCGAGCGCGAACAGCTGCTTCATCCGCGCGAGATGCTCAGGATTGCGCAGACTGATCCCGGCATTGCCGAGATGAACTTTGATTCCGGTCATGCCCGGGAGTGAAAGGCATCGCTCGAGCTCTTCCAGCGCAACCGGGCGCAGCGGATTGGCGCTGCAGAAGCCGATCAGGAGGGGAGCGTTCCTCGTCACCTCGGCGGAGGTCCAGTTGTTTTCTTCGCGCGTCAGCCGGTCGGGATCGTTCAACTTCTTTCTCTCGTCGCCGAAGCTGTACCCTACCGAGAGGACGACCGCGCGATCGATCCCTGCAGCATCCAGTTCTCTGACCAGAGCTGCGCCGTCTCGTTCAGGAAGTTTGACAATCGGCGTGAACGCTGAACTGACCAGATGCTGGTGATAGTCGACGATCGGCGCGTTGCGAGAGGCAACAGGAGCGCCCGCTGGCGTCGTAACGCAGGTTGCGAGCAGCGGCAGGGTTGCGAGGGCAAAGAGAGCTCTCATGGTGCAAGTGAGTACAGATCCGAATCGCGGAACGTATCATCCGTGTCAGGAGCCAGGGCGACCGCGCAAATCGTTTTCCGCAGACCTGCGAGTCCCCGCGCCTCCAGGGGCTCGCGCAGCGTGATCACAATCCTGGGTTCTTCGAGGATCGCGACCTTCAGTACATCCTTTCGCTCCCACCCCTCGGCGATTGGTGCGACGGACAGAATCATTTCACGCGGTATGTCGACACTCCAGCGCATTCCGAAACGGAGGTGAAAGGCTTCATCGTCGATCCAGGAAGGGCGGAGGCGGAGTGCATGGTAGTCGCCAAGCAGCCAGACTACTGCCCAGATGTCGAGGGCCGTCCAGATCCATGCGGCGAGCGAGCTCCAGAGACTCAGAAACAGGTGCATGCCGATTCCCTCGGCCACCATCAGCACAAGGATGCAGGCGAGCACAGTGTCCCAGCCGCTCGTTCTGTGAAACGTGAGTTTTCTCCCCGGCGTGGGTTGGGCCCTGGCTTTCCAGCCGAACGTCGCATAGTAGAACATTGTGATCTCGGAGGCCGCGAGCTCTGCTATGCGGCCCTTTCCAGCAATCGCACGCGCTGCGTGGTGTATCCGGTCCCATGGATCGGGAGAATCGCTGCGCTCTCGCCACGCCTTCCACACACCCCAGACGAATGCACCCTCGATCACCATCACGACGAGCGGCACAACGAGCCACCTGAAATCACTCAGAAACTGCTGATGCTGCGATGGGATGAGAATCGAGGCAATCAGAGTCCCGGCAAGCATCACCGGCGCAATCGTCACCGCTCTTGCCCGTCCCGTGCGAACGACGAGTGCCCAGTAGAGCAGCGGCAGCGTGATGGTGAGATCGAATGTCACGCCCCAGGCGAGGATGTCAGGATTCGACGCAAATAGTGACGAACGCAGAAGTACCAAGCAGGTAAGGGTCAGGAGCGTTGCGCCGAGGGCAAACAGTGCAAATGGATTGCGATGAATCGTGGTGTGCACGCTCCGATTGTACGGGGCAAGTCCCGTTCACGCCACGTCAGCGTCTGCACAGGTTTGAGGGATGCTTCGCTTCGCTCGTCAGCAACTGGCCTGCGATGCTCGGGGAGTAAGTAGCGGGACATTCCGATGTCCCGTTCCCGAGGGAGTGATGAGGTACGACATCTGGAGCATTCATCCCGGGTCGTCGCTCGATAACGCGCAGGTTCGATACGACCCCGGGGACGGCGGATCGGAATCCGCCGCTACTCGCAATCTCTTCAGCTGTACGATAGTGCCATGAAAAATCCAGTTTACGACGCAGTCATCGTGGGAGGCGGGCCGGCCGGACTCGCCGCGGCCCTCACTCTCGGGAGGTCGCGAAAACGCGTCCTGCTATGTGATTCCGGGCCGAGGCGCAACGCTGCCGCGGTCCACATGCACAACTTCGTGACGCGAGACGGAACGCCGCCCGACGAGGTCCGCCGCATCGCGCGCCAGCAGCTCGAGGCGTACTCGAGCGTCGAGATCGACGATGCGCGAGTCGAGGAGATCGGCGGCGAAGCTGGCGCATTCACGGTGCGTTTGTCGTCGCGCCGCGTGGAAGCGCGCCGAATCCTCCTCTGTACCGGCATGATCGACGAGCTTCCTGAGCTCGAGGGAGTGCGGGAGCTGTGGGGGACGTCGATCTTCATCTGTCCGTACTGCCATGCGTGGGAAGTTCAGGATCGCCGCTTTGCATACCTCGCCTCGAGTGCCGACAAGCTGGGATTCGCTTTGCTCCTGCGCAGCTGGACGAGCGACGTTGTCCTGCTCACAGGCGGCAAGCTGGCGATTCCTCCCGAGACCGGCGCGCAGCTCGCCGCTGCAGGAGTGCGCGTCGAGGAGCGTCCGGTCGCGCGCCTCATCGCCGGCGGCGCTGGACTCGAGCGCATCGAGCTCTCTGATGGCGAGTCACTCCCGTGCGAGATCCTCTTCATGCATCCTCCTCAGCGGCAGGTGGCCATTGTCGAGTCCCTCGAACTCACCCTCGATGCGGGGGGCTACGTCGCGGTGGATCCGATGCGGGAAACCTCACGCCGCGGAATCTACGCGGCCGGAGATCTCACCTCGCCGGTGCAGTCCGCGGTGCTCTCGGCCGCCGCCGGCATGCAGACGGCGGCGAACCTGAATCACGCGCTGACCCTGGAGCTCGCGACCTCCGGCTCGCTGCGGTAAAATACTCGCGGCTCCTGTGTCGATTGCGTGAACTGCCTGTTACCTGAGAGTTTGCTTGTCGGCCTTTCTGCGCGATCATAAACTCTCACATCGCCCGCAAGCCTTCGGAGGAACCCCGCATGAAGTTCCTGGTCCCGGCTCTCCTTGTGTGCCTCTGCTTCGATGGATCCCTCTACGCGCAGGATGCGGCATCGAAGCCGACGTTCGAGCAGCGCGTCGCGGCTGCGGCAGCATCGGCGCGGCTGCCGCTGGTGTTCGACGGCACTTCATTTTCAGGAGAGGGATGGGACCGCCTTCTCGCCGAGGGACGCTCTGCGCAGTTTTTTCTTCTGGGGGAGGAGCATGGGATCGCGGAGAATCCGAAACTTTCCGCCGCACTCTTCGCCGCCCTGCATCCCTCCGGCTACAGAAAATTCATCATCGAAGTCTCACCTCCGATGGCGAAGGAGCTCGACCAGGCAGCGCGCGACGGTGTTGACGGGCTTCGAGCACTCTATACAAAGCCTGGCGGCGAGCCTGCGTTCTTCGGGATGAAGGAAGAGGCCGAGATGCTCGCTGCAGTCCGCGCGTCGTCAAAGGAACGTGAAGAAGTCTTCTGGGGTGTGGACTACGAGGTCGGCGGAGATCGCCTCCTCATCGCGCGGCTGGAGACGAAAACCGCGCCCGAGGCGGCGCGCGCGGCAATCCAGAAGCTGAAAGCGGCATCCGCGGCGTCATGGGAGCAGTACGAATCGACGCGGAATCCCGGGTTCATTTACAGCTTCTCCGGCGATCCCGCACTCGTCCGTGCGGTGCGCGATGCGTGGCCGGAGCGGGACGAGGAATCATCCCAACTTCTCGACGCGCTGGAGGAAACGTTCGAGATCAACCGGCTGTGGGTCGCGGGAAAAGGCTGGGAGTCGAACGAGCGGCGCAGCGAATTTTTCCGTCAGAATTTCATTCGCCACTGGCGCGCCGAGAAAGCGTCCGGCCGCGCTCCGAGAGTGTTCGCGAAGCTTGGCGCATCACACCTGACGCGCGGGCGGAACCTCACGGAAACCTACGACCTTGGAGCGCTGATTCCGGAGGTTGCCGCACTCGAAGGAGGAAAGGCATTTCACCTTCTCGTGCTGCCCGGCAATGGCTCGATGACAGCCGTGTTCGATCCGACTGCATGGACCTACAGGCCGGCGCCCGCGAAGGACGGTTACGCAAAGGGTCTCGAGCCGATTCTGTCAGCAGCAATTCCCGACGCCTTCACGTTGATCGATCTTCGCGCGCTCCGCCCGCTCGTCTCGAGCTCGAGCCAGGCGTCTGCAAACCTGCTGCGAACGGTCCACGGCTTCGATGCAGCGCTCATCATGTCAGGATCGACACCATCGGCGAATCTACGCGACTCGAGCGAGGCTACGTACGAATAGCTCGTGAAATGACGACACTCGATTCTCAGTTGCGGCGGCTGCGCACTTTCTTCGGGGTCGTCAGAAACCGATGAGGCGCAAGTTTCTGTGCAGCGGCGAGTGCGTCGACGATTCCGTGTCCATATGCATCGTCGCGCCCAGGCTCCCCCAGGTCGCGCGCCGTGCTCGTGATCGCGTCTCGAACATCTTCCGGTGTAGCGTCCGGAGCAATCGACCACAGCAGAGCTGCAACAGCAGCCACGTGCGGTGAAGCGAATGATGTTCCGAACAGAAGGCCGTAGTCGCCGAAGGCAAGCTCGAGGTCGATCGACTCACCGACATATCTCAGCATCTCGGCTCCATCGCCGTAATCGAGACCGATCGCAAGAGGCCACCGCCGCGTGTTCGACTCCGGGTCATCCGGATCTTGGAATGACCAGTCGGGAAATGGCGCGCCCTCCGAATTGACGAAGAGCATCCCAGTGGCGCCCTGCGAGAGCACGTTGCGCCCCTGAAGATTGAACGTCATGTCCGGGTCGTGGCGGATGTAAGCGATGAAGGGCCCTTGCTGCGTCCCGCATTCGCCGTCGCGCCCTCTGCCGCAATCGACCAGCGTCCCCGAATGCGAGAGCTGTTCGATAAATCGGCCGAGAACCGCATTGCCGAAGAAATGATCGTCGCCAGTCTCAACGGAGCTGAAGAACCCCTGATCGCGCGTCATCGTCCCCGGCACATTCACGCCTGGAGCCACGACTGACACATGAGCACCCTCGACTGCGAACGATGCGAGATTGCCGCGGCGGTCCACCGCGCCGACACCCAGCACGGACTCGTATGCCGCGGGGTAAAAGAGCCCGGTGACGCCGTCCACTTTGTTTCCCGCTGCCGCAACGAGAAGAATCTCCTCCTCGGCGGCGCGAAGCACCGCGGCCTCATTGCCGGGCTGGAAATCGCCAAACGAGATATTGATGATCCAGTTTCCTCCGAGCTCCTTCTTCTTCGCCGCGACCCACTCGACCCCGGCGAGAAAGATGTCGTTGCCCTCGAAGACCGGAGGATCGAGCTGTTCACCCTGCGTCGGCAGGCGGAAGATCTTCACGGACCATATGCGCACGTCAGGCGCTATGCCTACCACACCAAACGCATTGTCGGCAGCTGCGATCACGCCGGCGATTCCCGTGCCGTGGCTGTCGGTGTCGATCGGGTCAACCTCGTAAAGCAAATCGACACCGCCCGCATACGAGGAGGCGAGATCGGGGTGGAGATAGTCGACGCCTGAATCGAGCACGACCACATGGACTCCCGACCCACGTGACACGGGCCAGACTTCCGGAACCCGGAGCAGTTCGTGACTCCACGGGATGAGCTGCCCTTCGAAGTTGAGATCCTGCGGAGGGCCCGGGGCGACGTCATCCCCGAACAGAAACGCGGGAGAGAAGAACAGCAACGCCAGAAGAACGGCCGCAGTGCGCATCGGATTCATTCTTGTGCCTCGACGAGGAGATGTCACCCCTTTCGTTTGGCTGTTGCAGTTCTGTAGCAATGTGGGTTGAACCCAGAACCCAGAACGCTCTGACAGCGAAGTGTCAGCGCGATGTCCGGATTCTGTAAAGATTCCGTATCGCGGCCTGTTCTGTGTCCCCGCGAACCAGCATACTGACGAACCATGCGCACGCGCGAAGCATCTCTTCGATCCAGCCTCACCGGCGTGATCCCGCTTTTGATCGTCGCGCTGGTGCTGACCGCATTGCTTGCCGTTCAGGCGGTTCTCGCGCGGCAACGCCATCGCGAGGCGGCCCGGAGCGTCGTCCGCGACTACGCGACCATCCTGGCGCAGGACTACCTGCGCCAGCTCTCGTTCGAACTGGAAGCCTTCACGTTCACGCCGCTGCGGATCGCAATCTCGGAATATGGAACGGCGAACCTCAGCATCCCTTCGAAAGAATGGTTGCAGTCAAATGGCAGTCCGGTGTCGCGCAACGCCGCGGCCGCAATCGACGAACTGTTCTTCGTGAATTTCGAAAAGGGAATTGTCCATGGAACTGTGAGCGAGGAGCTTCGCGGCTGGGTCCTGAAGGAAATGCATCGAGAGGTGCTGAAGAGAGAGGAATGGTCGGGTCGATCTCTCCGGGCGGCTCTTCCATCCGGTGAGCGTACGATCGTGTACGGATTGAAGGAGGGAGAGCCGCTCGCCCTGGGGTTCAGCGTCGATCGCGAATCGATGCGGAGCAGAGCGGCCCTTGCATTCGAGCGCGTCTCGACCCAGAAAGGCCTGCTCCGCGAGCGTGCCGGACCGGCGGACCTGTTCCTCAGTATCTCGGGAGGTGGTGAGAGGTTGATCGAGACCGGAAGCTCATTCTATCGGGAGTATGGAGTCGAGTTCACGACTGACGGCAGCTACGGAGGAGCCCTCGAGGGTCTTCTTGTCAGAAGCTCGATCTCGCCCCGAGCGGCCTCGCGAGTCATCGCCGGAGGCGTTCCGGAATCGAGACTCGTGCAGCTCCTCCTGATGCTCGCGGTGACCTCAGCGATCCTCATCGCTGCGACCATCGTGCTGACACGCGAGCGCCAGCTCGAGATGCTCCGCGGAGACTTCATTTCCGGCGTCTCTCACGAGCTGCGCACTCCGCTGACGCAGATCCGGATGTTCTCCGAGACACTGCTGCTCAACCGGGTGCGTTCCGATGACGAACGTCAGCGCTCCGTGCGCATCATTCATCAGGAGGCGTCCAGGCTCTCGTACCTTGTCGAGAACCTGCTGTTCTTTACGAGAGGGCGGAGATCGGTGATGCCGATCCATCGCATGATGGCTGACGTTTCTCAGTTGATCGAAGAGACCGTCGCGGCATTCGTGCCGCTCGCGCAATCACGCGGCAGCAGGATCGACTTCCACTCAGAAGGCTCGATCATGGCCTTGATCGATGCCGACGCCGTGAAGCAGGCGACGATCAATCTGCTGGATAATGCGCTGAAGTACGGCCCGCGCGGACAGACCGTGACCGTCGCCGCAAACCGTGCAGGCCCGATGATCCGGATCACCGTGGCCGACGAAGGTCCAGGTGTGCCGGAGAAGGATCGAGAAAAAATCTGGGAGCGGTTCCACCGTTTGAAGCGGGATCGCGGCAATCATGAAGGGGGCAGCGGAATCGGACTGGCGGTCGTACGCGATGTCGTCATGCGCCACGGCGGCACATGCCGGGTGGAGAATCATGAAGGTCGCGGTGCGCGCTTCGTCATCGAGTTGCCCGCGGCCGATAGTGATCCAGAGGACATCCCGAATGGGAGATCGGACCCGTGAAGCAGATACTCGTCATTGAGGACAATCAGGAACTTGCCTTCGGCCTTCAGAACAATCTGGAGATCGAAGGGTACGAAGTCGCGATTGCGGCCGACGGTGCGGCGGGGCTCACCGCGGCGCTGAGCACTTGTTTTGACCTTGTGATTCTGGATCTCATGCTTCCGGAGCTCGATGGCTTTCGCGTTCTTAAGGGAATCCGCGGCGCAGGTCTGGTCGTACCCGTGCTGATCCTCACTGCGCGAGGCGACGAAGCCGACAAAGTGCGCGGCCTCAAACTGGGGGCCGACGATTACGTCACCAAACCGTTTGGACTCCTGGAACTGCTGGCGAGAACTGAGGCGCTGCTGCGCCGGAGCGGACTCGATCCGGCAATAGCGGTCGAGGCGTTCGGCGATGTGACGGTCGATGCTGCTGCGCGCGTCGTCAGTCGTTCCGGCCGGCCGGTGACGCTGACTCCGAAAGAGTTCGATCTGCTCGCCGCGCTCCTCGCACATCCCGACCGCGTCGTCACCCGCCTCGAGTTGATCCGCAAGGTGTGGGGCTACGATGATTCGGCGGTCACGCGCACCGTCGACACGCACATCGCAGAGCTTCGCCGCAAGTTGGAAGAGAACCCTCGAGCGCCCCGCCACATCCTCACGGTTCCGAAAGCCGGATACCGTTTTCAGAAATGACACAGCCAGCGAGCCGGAGAGATTGCGATTCTCTGACGCGTTCCTGACAGTTCAATTGCCTTTTGTCGCGCGACTCTACCTATCCTCGCTTGATGGAGACCTCGGAGGGGAGAGCGATGAACGGCGACAGGACCAGCGCGGAGACCGCATCCACGGCAGCTTCCGAAGCATTCGTGCAACAGGCGGAACGACTCTGCAAAAAGTGTGGTGACGCCTTCGCCTCGGTTCTTCTCGCGCGTGAGGTGCTCTGCGGAAACTGCTTTCTGGAAGCGAGTGTAGCCGAATCGGGCATGACGAGCCTTGCGGTGCCGTCGCGCCGCACGTTGGAGCTCGAGCAGCGACTGGAACGCGCGGTATCGGCCGTCGAGTGGCTCGAATCGATCCTCCGCGACCGTGCCGAGGCGTCGAAAAGACGGCCGAGGACGAGACGGCGATGAAGGCGGCAGAAGACGGAGATGGAGTCAGCCTCGCGAGATTCGACCGCGTGCTTCCCTTCGCGCTCCAGCCGCGAAGTGATTCACGGATCCGGTTGAAGAGCGGCGCGCGAACACTGTTCGTCCGCCCCTCGCAGATCGACTGGATCGAGGCAGCAGGGAACTACGCTTCGGTTCGCGTACGCGATACAACGTTCCTCGTGCGCGAGCAGCTCGGAGACCTCATCCAGCGTCTCCCGTCTACCATTCTGAGAATCCACAGATCGATTCTCGTGAATGTCAGTCGTGTCGTCGAGATCCGGAAGACCTCTCGAAAGGCGTGGGCTGTCGTGCTGATCGACGGAAAAATTCTTCCTCTCGCCGCAGAGTATCGCGAGATTCTCGAAGAACGCCTTCTAGCCGACTGAGATCGAACCGTCTCCTCTCTTTCTGCACAACGATTCGGACCTGACACGCAGCGCATCCGTGTTTCCGAATCGAATCCGCCAGATTTCCGAATTATTGCAGTTCAACGCGCATCCGGTTACGGCATGTGCGTCCATTCGAAATGCACCCCTCGCATCGCGGAGCGCACTTTACGAAACATCCGCTGCACTTTCCATCACAAACACATCGCGAAGCGCTGAACCGGCTGTTCGATTGCTCTCCCTGAACCGGAGCGAGAGGGGACCTCTCCCGATTCGCACCGACCACGAACTCATTGCCGGAAGGAGAACCATTGAACTGCAGATCGTCACCTATCGTCTCGAAGCAGCGCGCAGCTCCGCTCTACAAACCAGGAACCGAAGTCGAGAGCATTCGTCACTCCACGAAAGGAAGGTCCTCATGAAGTCGTTCCGTAGATTCATTCTATTTTGCTCTGCATTGATACTCGTCACCGCGTCGCTCGCTGCGCAGCCGACGACCGGCCGTCTCACAGGCAACGCAACCCTTGACGGCGAAGCGTTGCCGGGCGTAACGGTCACAATTGAGTCACCATCGCTCCAGGGAACTCGCGTCGCCTATTCCGACAGCAACGGCAATTTCAACTTCGGCGCACTTCCGCCGGGCCGCTACACGGTGACCTTCGAGATGGAAAGCATGCAGACGGTCTCGAGGCAGGTCGACGTGACATTGACAGGCACGGCTCGCGCCGACGCAGCCCTCCGTCTTTCCGCGCTCTCCGAGGCCATCACGATCACTGCAGCAGCACCGACGGTGATCGAGACCCAAGAGATCCAGACCAACATCAAGGCTGACCTCATCGAAGATCTTCCGATCGCGCGAACTCTGATCGGAACCGTGAGTCTCGCACCCGGAGTCACTCAGAACGGGCCGGCGGGCAACACAGTGATCTCCGGGTCACCGTCCTACGACAGCACCTACTACATCAATGGCTCGGTTGTGAACGAAGTCCTTCGTGGCCAGCCGCTCAACGTGTTCATCGAAGACGCCCTGCAGGAAACGACGGTCCTGACCGGCGCGATCTCGGCGGAGTATGGCCGTTTCACGGGGGGCGTCGTGACCGCCGTCTCGAAGTCCGGGGGCAACGAGTTCAGCGGATCTCTGCGGGACAGTTTCACGAATGAGACCTGGACCGAGGATTCGGTGCAGGAAGACTCACTGAACGAGACGTACGAAGGAACCTTCGGCGGCCGGATGATCCGAGACCGGCTGTGGTTCTTCGGCGCCGGCCGCTACGTCGAAAACGCACAGGGCAATTTCCTGAATTCGACCTCGATCTCGTACACGACCACGGCGGAACAGCAGCGGCTCGAAGGAAAGCTGACGGGTCTCGTGACGCCGAGACACACTCTCGTTGGATCGATCCTGGAACTGGAGAACGAAATCAGCAATCGGTGTCTGGTTGGCTCGGGCTGCCACGAACTTCGCACTCTTTCAGAGACCGAAAAACAGCCGCAAGATCTGCTCAGCGTCAGCTACAACGGCATTCTTTCCAGCAATCTTCTCATCGAGGGCAGCTACTCGGACAGCTCGCTCACGTTCAGCGCATCGGGCGGGCTCTCCGGAGGTCCTGTCACCGCAACGACGCTCGTGCTCGCTGCCTTTGACGGTGGTGTGGCGGGCGCCGCGCCGTTCTGTGCCGATTGCTCCGACGAGGTCCGCTCCACGGAGGCGATCGCGCTGAAGAGCACCTACTACCTCTCGACCGGTTCGCTGGGCTCGCACAGTATCGTCGCCGGCTATGAAGACTTCTCCGAGCAGCGCCTCTCGAACAACCATCAGTCGGGAAGCGACTTCCATGTATGGACGTTCGATACTGCGCCGACTCGCGCCGCCGATGGATCTCTGATCACGAGCATCGGACGCAACGCCGGCTTCGTCATCTACTGGCCGATCCTTCAGTCAAGCATCGGGAATGACTTCACGACCGAGTCGGTGTTCGTCAACGACAAGTGGGATCTGAACAAGAACCTGAGCTTCAACCTCGGTGTGCGGTATGACGTGAACGACGGCAGAGACAGCGCAGGAGCGCGGGTTGCGGACGATTCGAAGATCAGTCCACGCCTCGGAGTCATCTACGATCTCAAGGGTGACGGCCGCGTACGCCTCAACGCGAGCTACAGCGAGTACGTATCGAAGATCTCCAACGGAAACATCGGAGACGCGGCGTCACCTGCGGGCTCACCATCCATTCTCTACTGGCTGTACGGGGGACCGAGCATCTCCAACGTAAGCTCCGACGAACTGCTCGCTCAGGTCTTCGCGTGGTTCGAGGGCGAAGGCGGAATCGACGATCGCGACTGGCTTCTCGGAGGACAGACGAACGGCGTTTCGAGTCAGATCCGATCTTCACTTCAGTCGCCAGGAGTCGAGGAGATCACCCTTGGAGCCTCGTTCACGGTAGGCAGCACTGGTTTCTTCAGGATCGACCTGCAGGATCGCGAGTGGTCCGACTTCTACACCACGCGCGTCGACACTTCGACAGGCCGCGTGTTCGACCCTCTTGCAGGCAAAGACCAGGACCTTTCCCTGACCGAGAACAGCGATGATTTCGTTCGCGAGTATCAGGCAGTAATCCTTCAGGCTGGGATGCGCGTCTTCAATCGCGTTACCCTGGGAGCCAACTACACCTGGTCCGAGCTGCGCGGAAACCATGGCGGTGAAACATCAGGCTCCGGCCCGGTCTCCTCGGGCGGTCGCGACTTCTATCCGGAGTTTCTCGGGTTCGCGAACCGGAATCCGATTGGCTACCTTTCCGCCGATCAGCGTCACAAGGTGCGGGCGTGGGCCAGCTACGACCTGCCGACGTCCTTCGGAAACTTCAATATGAGTCTGCTCCAGCGTTTCGATTCCGGCGTCCCGTATTCCGCGGTGGGATCGATCGACGTGACGACCGGCAACGGCTGCCCGGTCTGCAGGTCGAATGACGGTTTGTACGTCAACGTTCCGTCCGGAGTCGGCTACTTCTTCAGTGAACGGGGCGAGTTCCGCTTTGAGGATCTGACCTCTACCGATCTTGCGCTGAATTACAGCCTGCCGATCGGGCGGATGGAGCTTTTCGTTCAGGGCGAGCTGCTCAATGCGTTCGATGAATCGGCTCAGGTGGGTGGAAACACCACCGTGTCGACCGCGTTCAATGATTCTTCGCTCGAACCATTCGATCCGTTCACGACGACGCCGATCGAGGGGGTGCACTACCGCCTCGGAAGCAATTTTGGTCAGCCGACCACCGCGACGACCCAGGCTACGCAGGGGCACTTCCAGCTGGCCCGCACCTACCGCGGCTCGGTAGGCATTCGTTTCTGATCCGAGGAATTGCGGTCGTATCCAGGGCGGGGAGCTTTCTCCCCGCCCTTTTTGTGGCCCATGTGGCAGGGCCCTCCGAGGCCCTGCCTCTTCCAAATTGTGAGGATGTACCTCACCTGGAGCATTGATCCCGTAGTCGTCGCTCCAGGTGTCGTACATCTGAACGAGACGGCAATGGCAGGGCCTCGGAGGGCCCTGCCACATGGGCGGCAGAATTCGGAGGCGAGAGCTCGTGAAACGTCCACTCGGACACGCTTCCGCCGCTCCCCGCTGCCGGAGCGATCGTCATCGTCAGAAAGCCCTTTGGCTCGAATCGTTCGGCGCCACTCGTTCTCGTAGTCGACCCCGGAAAGAAAACCGGAGATGCGAGCGGGCGTCTGCGCGAGTCGGAGGTGAGAAGCTGGTGCCGATGAATATGCCCTGACAGGACCGCTGCGAAGCCGCCGGGGATCGCGCGTCCCTGAATGACGTCTGCCGCGCGGCGGAACATGAAGTTGACCGGGCCGACGACTGCACCTTCAACCGTCTGGTGCATCACCAGCAGCCGGATGTCCGCAGGCTGCGATCGCCATTCTGTTCGCGACAGATGCAGAGGGAAGAGATCCGCGATGCGATTGCGATCATTCGGAAAGCCGGATACTGCTACGGTCGCTCCCCGGAGTTTCAGCACGAAGGTGCGCGGCCTGTCGAAGATGTGCACGCCGGGATGTGCGGCAAGCAGCGGGAACGGGATCGCCGACCGCTCATGGTTGCCGGGAACGACGAAGACAGGGATTCCTGAATCAGCGATCTTCTTGAGAGGTTCGAAGGCCCGGAATACAAGGCCCGGTTTGATCCTGCTTCGATAGAACACGTCCCCGCCGTGGACGACAAAATCGACCTCGCTCCGAAACGCCGGTTCGAGCGCGTGATGAAAGTTCGAGAAGTACTCATCGCTGATGTCCTCTCCAGTCCGGCTCCGAGGTGCGAACCCCAGGTGTGTATCGGAAAAGAAAAGGAGGCGGAGTCTCTCGGACGACATCAGGCGAACATAACACCGCGACCTTGCTGTGAAAGCAGGGATGCGCGTAGTCCGTCGGCAGGAATCAGAAGCGTTGCACCGATTCCACTCCTCGTGGAGTCACGACGAACTCGCCGCGGAGAACAGCCGGCGAACTAACGGTCGGATAACGACCGCGAAAATGCTGCCTGCCGGTCCGCGACGAAGGGTACGCAAACGCCGGATCTGCTCGATCGCAACGAAACCGGCTGCGATGAGTGACGCAGCTGCCGAAACTCCGAATCCCTCGGTCCCCAGCTTCAGCGCGGAACTGAAAAACCCGGCGACGCTGCAGATGAGGATCGCCCAGGTCAGGCCGAATGCGTGTCGCCTGTATTCGTATCCAAACCGCGTCTTCAGCTCCAACTGCTCACTCGCTGACAGGAGTGATAGCAGCGGCCCCCAGGTTTCGAGTCTGTCGTGCAGCTCCTGCTCATCCGAAGGAGCGAGCTTGAAATTTCCGTACCCTTTGATCGGTGTGAACGGAGATTTGTCGGGGCTTGCCTTCAGTGCGATGACCCACCACGTTACGTACGCGAGGAATCCCGCGGCCGATCCGACCGGCCTGCTCTGCGACATCGCGATATAGAAGCGGAGCCCCGACTCCATCAGCATGTACCCGGCGATGAGGCCGAACCAAGTGGGGAGCGGGGACGGCCGTTGTTGGATGAGCGCTCCGACCAAGATGAACGCGTAGCTCGTGAAGATCACAAGAGGAAGGACGCAGGAGGCGAGTGTCATCGCCGAGGGAGAAACACCGGCTCGATTCGCGATGCGGTGCTGAACGACTGCGGGAAGGTGACCTGCAAGTACCGAAAGAAGCCGGGCCGAGATGCTCTGCTTCTGCTGGAGCATCCTGTCCTTCGAATCGGCGATGCGCTGGAGCTCGGCAGACTCGTCGTAGTGGGCGAGCTGCCGCATCACGTGGTCCTCGCGCCACGGGCTCAGAACGTAGAGGATCCCTTCGGTCGCACCCGGCTCAGCGGAGATCACCTCGTAGTACTCACCGTCCCACAGGACTGCAGTTCCCGGATGCTCGGAATGTGAGCCACTCTTCGGAACGCGCGGGGTCCAGCCCTTCGAAACAGGCGAATGGAGCAGGAGCCTGCCGCCCGCAGAGCGAACGCGGTCCTGCCCATATGGCTGCATTCATCCATATTACGCTCGGGGTAGGCATTGCAGGTCGCGGGATCCGTCGCCGTGACACCCGTCACTCGTGAAGTGTGACGTCGATCCGGCGGAGTTCATCGATTGCGGCGCCTGTCTACCCGAATGCACCTCCGACGCGCTGTTCCCGCTCGATGAGGTCCCGGCAGACAAGCAGCAGTACATCGCCATCAACGCAGCCTGGTTTTCCCGAGGCGGAGACACTTGACCCTCTCCCCGCCCATGTCTGCGTTTGTGGGAGACCGGAGGTTCGGGGAGAGGGTGGCGCGCGGAATTCACGGCGATGAAACGATTCGGGACGCAGCAGCGCGCCGGGTGAGGGGCAGCTGCTGTCCGGTTGCGCGTC
>JBGSYJ010000424.1:0-2893 GCA_041750915.1 Thermoanaerobaculia bacterium
TGGGCGGGGGCTCCCGGCTCAGAGGCCCCTACCAGATCCCTCGCTCGACGCTCGGGATGACACTCCGAGATTAGTTCACAACCTCGCCGGATGACACTGTGGTGCGTCTCCCCGCTCGCTCAGGGCGTCGCGAACTGGTCAGCCTCCATCTTTTTCTGCACGTCGGCGACAAACGTCTCCATCTCTTCCTTGTTGCCGAGCTTCTGCGAGATCGACATCGAACAGAATTTCGGCCCGCACATCGAGCAGAACTCCGCCGTCTTGAAGTGCTCCTGGGGCAGGGTTGCGTCGTGGTACTCACGCGCGCGATCGGGATCGAGGGAGAGCCGGAACTGCTCGTTCCAGTCGAAGGTGTAGCGGGCCTTCGAAAGCGCATCGTCGCGATCGCGGACACCGGGGCGGTGCCTCGCGATGTCTGCGGCGTGCGCTGCAATCTTGTACGCGATGATGCCGTTCCGCACGTCTTCGGCATCGGGAAGTCCAAGGTGTTCTTTGGGTGTGACGTAGCAGAGCATGGCAGCACCGGACCAGCCCGCGAGCGCAGCGCCGATGGCGGAGGTGATGTGATCGTAGCCGGGCGCGATGTCGGTGACGAGAGGGCCGAGAACGTAGAAGGGCGCTTCGTCGCACATCTCCATCTGTTTCTTCACATTCATGTCGATCTGGTCCATCGGCACGTGCCCGGGACCTTCGACCATGACCTGAACGTCGTGCTTCCATGCGCGGCGCGTAAGTTCACCCAGCGTCTCGAGCTCTGCGAACTGCGCCGCGTCAGAGGCGTCATGGAGACAACCGGGCCGCAGCGAGTCGCCGAGCGAGAAGGAGACATCGTAGCGTTTGAAGATTTCGCAGATCTCGTCGAAATGTGTGTAGAGCGGATTTTCCTGGTGGTGATACATCATCCACTGCGCGAGGATCGCGCCACCGCGGGAGACGATCCCGGTAACGCGGCCCGCGACGAGCGGAAGGTACTGCAGTCGGATGCCGGCGTGGATCGTCATGTAATCGACGCCCTGCTTCGCCTGCTGCTCGATGATGTCGAGGATGAGCGGCACTGTGATGTTCTCGACCTTGTCTGCATGCTCGAGGATCTCGTAGATCGGGACGGTGCCGACCGGGATCGTCGAGTTGCGTATGACCGCCTCGCGCACCTCGGGGATCCTTCGTCCCGTCGAGAGATCCATCAACGTGTCTGCGCCATACTTCATGCAGAGCCGCACCTTGTCGACTTCTTCGTCGAGCGATGAGGTGACGGCGGAGGTGCCGATGTTCGCGTTGATCTTGCAGCGGGAGGCAATGCCGATCGCCATCGGCTCGAGCTCGGGATGGTTGATGTTCGCGGGGATGATCATCCTGCCGCGCGCGACTTCATCGCGGACGAGCTCCGGCTCGAGACTCTCCCGCGCTGCAACGTAAGCCATCTCTTCAGTGATGCGACCCTGACGGGCGTAGTGCATCTGCGACTTGTTCGTGTCTCCTGCGCGGTTGGCAATCCACTCTGTTCGAATCATCGTGATTCCTCCTCGCGAGTGAGGTGGACATGCCGCGCGTCGTGCGGCGGAGGCCTCGAATGCCGGACGTCTTGTTCGTTGCCGTTCCCTACGCCGGTCCAAACCGGATCAGGTTCGAGGGTTTGATCTCAGGCCTCCGTGGCCACCCCTAGGCTCGCGGGGTTCAGTCTGCGTCCGCGCGGCGCGGGAGTCAAGTGTTGGCGATTCCGTCGTCGTCGGACTGACATCAACTCGACTCGAATTCCCCTCTCCCCGCGAAGTCGGGGAGAGGGTGGCGCGCGGCATCCACGCAGACGTTGAGCACCTACGAGATCGTCGCGCGCCGGGAGAGGGGCGTTAGGGGCTTGCAGCGACTCCCGGCCGGTCGGGCGATGCGAACGGGAACGTCTTACATGCTGCGCATGCGCTCCACATGTTGACATGTGCGAAAAAAGGATGCATGTTTTAAACATGGCGAAGATGCTCCAATTGCGAAACGTCTCGGACGAGCTCCATCGCACCTTGAAGTCGAGGGCCGCCCTCGAGGGCATGTCGCTTTCCGACTACCTCATCCGTGAGCTGCGGCGTATCGCGGAGAGGCCCAGCCGCAGTGAGCTCATCCGGCGGCTCGAGGCGCGCAGCAGAACAAAACCCGACGTTCCTCCCGAGAATGCGGTCCGGGCAGAGCGCGACCGGCGATGATCGTCGTCGACGCCTCGACGATTCTGGAGCTTCTGCTCAAGACATACGGCTCGGAGGCGGTCTCGAGACGCCTCTTCCGCACGACCGAAACGCTGCATGCGCCGCACCTGGTCGACGTCGAAGTGATGCAGGTGCTTCGGCGTTACGCGCGGAACCGCAGCGTCGCACTTCCGCGCCTGGATGAGGCCGTCGATGACTTCCGCGCAATTCAAATCGAGCGCTACTCGCACGAGCATCTCATCGAGCGGATCTGGGAACTGCGCGACAATATGAGCGCCTACGACGCAGCGTACATCGCGCTCGCAGAACTTCTTCGCGCACCCCTGGTCACGTTTGACTCGAAGCTCGCCGGCGCTCCGCTACACGACGCGAAGGTGGAACTGCTCGTTCGGCTCGGCACCTAGACGGGAGGCTGCGCGAGCGCGCGTCATCCCGAGCAAGTAAATGGCGGAGCGCCAAGGAAGTGTTGATGAACCGCGCACCGGAGGTGCGTTGAGAGGGTAGCCGGTGGCAAGCGCAGCACAGCCACCGGACAGAGAATGTCCTTTCTTTAAAGGCACCCCGGCAGGGGTGCCAGATCCCAGCTTGCTCTGCCGCCCCGCCGGGGCGGAGAGCTTTTGCGCACCGGCTACCCTCTGCCGCGCCTCCGGCGCCAGGCAATCGGTCTGGGCTCAAACCCTGTTGCGGGTGCGCGGTCCGGC
>JBGSYJ010000425.1:0-2068 GCA_041750915.1 Thermoanaerobaculia bacterium
CCGGAAAATGATCCGCCGATGCCTGGCTAAAGATCCCGAAAAGCGCTACCAGTCGATGAAGGATCTCTCGCTCGAGCTGTTCGACATGGTCGAGGAGTTCGACGAGCTGTCGACGAGCGCGTCGTCGCGATCGAGCTCGGGATCGGGATCAGTCGGTGCGATCGCGGCGCCGCGGCGGTCCTGGCCACTCATCGCAACCATTGCCCTTCTCGTCGTCGCTCTGGCGGTCGTGAGCGCACTTCTTCTTCGCCGGCAGGCACCGCCTCAAACGGCCGAAGTTAAGGCGACATTCACGCAGCTCACCGATCTCGGCGGGCCGGAATCGCAGCCGGCGCTCTCTCCCGACGGACAGTACCTCGCCTATGTGGCACGTCCCTCCGCAGGTTCGAGTGACCGCGACATTTTTCTGTTGCGGGTAGGTGGCAGGAATCCCATCAATCTGACGGCGGGAACTCCCGAGGTGGATGAGCAGCCGGCATTTTCTCCCGACGGGCAGTTGATCGCCTTCCGATCGGGAAGAGGTGGCGGTGGCGTTTTCGTGATGGGCGCAACAGGAGAATCGGTGCGAAGGATCTCGGACTTCGGCTTCAGTCCCTCCTGGTCGCCGGACGGGAAGAAGGTCGTTATCTCGACGGAGGGTGGAAACAATCCTCGAGCTCGCCAGACCGTTGCCACGTTGTGGCTCATTGACGTGCAGTCGCGGGAGAAGAAGAAAATTTACGATGGCGATGCGGTAGGGCCGCGATGGTCACCGAACGGGCAACGCATTGCATTCTGGGGCCTTCCGAATACCGGCATGGGACAGCGCGACATCATGACGATTGCGGCCGAGGGCGGTAAAGCTGTGCTGGTCACCGACGATCCTCCGCTCGACTGGAGCCCGGCGTGGGCTCCCGACGGGAGGTCCCTCTACTTTTCGAGCGATCGCGGGGGCAGTATGAACATCTGGAGCGCGCCGATCGACGAGTCGACCGGCGAAGTGACGGGGCCTCTCGAGGCGCTCACCACTCCGTCTGCGTGGAGCGGGGACCTGACCATCGCGCAAACCGCAGGCAAGATAGCGTACGCAGCCTCCAACACGCAGGTCAACATACACCGGATCGCAATCGATCCGACGACACTCCAGGCTCAGGGCAGCGACGTCCCGGTCACGAGCGGATCGACGCAGTTCGTCGAGCCATCCATCTCTCCCGACGGCGCCACCATCGTCATGCGAACCTCTTCCGGCCAGGAGGATCTGTACATCGTGAAGCCGGACGGAACCGGCCTGCGAAAGATCACCGACGATGCTGCGAAGGATCGGAACCCCACGTGGTCGCCGGACGGGAAGCGAATCGTCTTCTATACCGACCGCAGTGGTCGATACGAGCTCTGGACCATCGATGCAGAGGGGAGCGATCTGCAACAGATCACGAAGACGACAGGACGCAGCGTCTGGTTTCCCGAATGGTCGCCGGACGGAAAGAAGATCGTCACTTTCAACGAGGCCGCATCTCTGGTGTTCGATGTAAGCGGCGTTCTGCCCACAGCCGATTCCGAGACTCTCCCGCCTCTCGAGAAAGATGTCAGTTTCGGTGCTTCGTCGTGGTCGCCTGACGGAAAGTGGCTCGCAGGTGTGGCGATGCACAATGGCATCCAGACGTCAGGAGTCTTTATCTATTCGGTGGACTCGAAGGCGTACACGAAGGTCGCGGACATGGGCGATGGCTCGTTCAACCGTCCGGCCTGGACCCCGGACGGACGTCACATCATCCTCAGTTCGGAGGGCGGACTCTTCGCCGTCGATCGCGCGACATTCGAGGTGAAGAACATCTTCAGGCCGGTCGGTTACGGAGTGGCGCAGCCTTCGATTACGCGCGACGGCCGGATGATCTACTTCAGTACGGAACGGGAAGAAGGCGACATCTGGATGGCGACGATCGAGGGCAGTGAGTAGAGCCGGGTGATGAAATCCCCTCGGGCAGAGCCGTAATGGTGTCAGCTTAGCGGGGTTGAGGAATGGGGCGCTATCGTAACTCTCCCTCTCCCCGCGAAGTCGGGGAGAGGGTGGCGCGCGGCATTCGCGCAG
>JBGSYJ010000426.1:0-2071 GCA_041750915.1 Thermoanaerobaculia bacterium
CCGGAAAATGATCCGCCGATGCCTGGCTAAAGATCCCGAAAAGCGCTACCAGTCGATGAAGGATCTCTCGCTCGAGCTGTTCGACATGGTCGAGGAGTTCGACGAGCTGTCGACGAGCGCGTCGTCGCGATCGAGCTCGGGGTCGGGATCGGTTGGAGCGATCGCCCCGCAGCGGCGCTCCTGGCCGCTCATCGCAATCGTTGCTCTGTTACTCGCCGCCCTGGCGATCGTGAGCGCACTTCTTCTTCGCCGCCAGGCACCGCCTGCAACGGCCGAAGTCAAAGCGACATTCACGCAGCTCACCGATCTCGGAGGGCCGGAATCGCAGCCGGCGCTCTCTCCTGACGGCCAGTATCTCGCCTATGTGGCCAGTCCCTCAGCGGAGTCGAATGACCGCGACATCTTTCTGCTCCGCGTGGGTGGCAGAAATCCGATAAACCTGACGGCTGGAACTTCCGAGTGGAATGAGCAGCCGGCCTTTTCTCCGGACGGGCAGTTGATCGCGTTCCGATCGGGGAGGGGTGGTGGCGGCATTTTCGTGATGGGAGCTACCGGAGAATCGGTGCGTAGGATTTCGGACTTCGGATTCAATCCCTCGTGGTCGCCGGACGGCAAGAAAATCGTCGTCTCGACGGCGACTGGAAACAATCCCACAGCTCGTCCTGCCGTTGGAACGTTGTGGATCATTGACGTCGAGTCGCGGGATAGGAAGAAGATTTACGACGGCGACGCCGCAGGGCCGAAATGGTCGCCGAACGGGCAACGCATTGCATTCTGGGGGCTGCCGAATCCCAGCCGGGGACAGCGCGACGTCACGACGATTGCCGCCGAGGGCGGCAAGGCGGTGCTGGTCACCGATGATGTTCCACTCGACTGGAGTCCGGCGTGGGCTCCCGACGGGAAGTCGCTCTATTTCTTGAGCGATCGCGGGGGCAGCATGAATATCTGGCGCGCGCCGCTCGACGAGTCCACCGGCGAAGTGACCGGACCTCTCGAGGCGGTCACCACTCCCTCCATGTGGACCGGCGACCTCGAGATCGCGCGGACCGCAGGCACGATCGCGTACGTAGCCTCCAACACTCAGCGCAACATACACCGGATCGCATTCGATCCGACGACACTCCAGGCTCAGGGCGGCGACGTCCCGGTCACGAGCGGGTCGACGCACTTCGTCGAGCCATCGATCTCACCCGACGGCTCCACCGTCGTCATGCGAAGCTCCTCCGGCCAGGAAGATCTGTACATCGTGAAGCCGGACGGGAGCGGCCTGCGCAAGATCACCGACGATGCTGCGAAGGACCGGGGCCCGAGCTGGTCGCCCGATGGGAAGCAGATCGCCTTTTATTCCGACCGCAGTGGACGATACGAGCTCTGGACGATTGATGCAGAGGGAAGCGATCTTCAGCAGGTCTCGAACACTACAGGACGCAGCGTGTGGTTTCCGGCATGGTCCCCCGACGGAAAAAAGATCGTCGGCTTCAACGAGGCTGCATCTCTCGTGTTCGATCTCAGTGGCGTACTGCCCACCTCAGATTTCGAGACTCTCCCGCCGATCGAGAAAGGTGTCAGCTTCGGTGCCTCGTCGTGGTCGCCCGACGGGAAGTGGCTCGCGGGCATGGCCATGCGTGAGAGCGCCCCGATGCCAGGAATCTGGATCTATTCGATCGACTCGAAGGCGTACACGACGAAGGTGGCGGACCTGGGAGCTGGCTCGATCTACCTTCCGACCTGGACTCCGGACGGACGTCAGATACTCCTCGATTTTGACGGCGGACTCTTCGCCCTCGATCGCGAGACCTTCGAGGTGAAGAAGATCTTCCAGCCGGTCGGTTACGGAGCGCGACGACCTTCGATCACGCGCGATGGCCGGATGATCTACTTCACTACTGAACAGGAAGAAGGCGACATCTGGATTGCGACAATTGAGGGTAGTGAGTAGAGCCGGGTGATGAAATCCCCTCGGGCAGAGCCGTAATGGTGTCAGCTTAGCGGGGTTGAGGAATGGGGCGCTATCGTAACTCTCCCTCTCCCCGCGAAGTCGGGGAGAGGGTGGCGCGCGGCATTCGCGCAG
>JBGSYJ010000427.1:0-2514 GCA_041750915.1 Thermoanaerobaculia bacterium
ATCGCTGAAGGCCTCGGCTTCGCAGAATGGCCCACGCGAGCTTCTCGGCGTCCGTCAGGCGCCGGCGCAGTTCGCGCTCCCTGGTCCGATTGCTCCCACGCTTCTGGTGCTTCACCCAAGGATCGTACCTCGGAGCCTGTCCTCAACTTGACCCTGCACCCGCGGAACTCCACAATCCGTAGACGTGTGCCACGGTTTCACAGAGTCGGTCGTCGAGAAAGCGGCGCTGGGCGCACCGCAGCCAATGCGACTTCATCGATGGCTTCGCGCGGCACATGCGCGACGCGCTGCGGAATGCGTCGTTCGTCGGGTTCACGGGAACGCCGATCGAGCAGACGGACGCCAACACACGCGCGCTGCGGCAGGATAGCGAGGAAAACTAAGGAAAAGGTAGGGGCCAGGTCTGGGAAATCTACTTTCTCGTCCACCCCGCCCCTGCTCTTTTCTTCCGACCCCTTCGGGCCCTGCGACCGATTCGCGACTATCGCGCGAGATACGCTTCCGTTATACCCTGAGCTCATCCAACACATCATCAACAGGTCGCTCGCGATTCGATGATCGGACGATCCCTCGGCCACTACCAGATCACGGCGCCTCTCGGGAAGGGAGGCATGGGTGAAGTCTATCGCGCCAGAGACAACACCCTCGGGCGCGACGTCGCACTGAAAGTCTTTCCGCCGGCCATGGCCGCGAACCGGGAAGGTCTGGCTCGATTCCAGCGCGAGGCTCGTGCGGTCGCTGCGCTCAACCATCCGCACATCGTCACCATTTACTCGGTGGAGGAGAGCGAAGGAGTCCATTTCATCACGATGGAACTCATCGACGGCAAGCCTCTCAATCGCCTGATCCCGGAGGGTGGTCTCCCCGGCGAGCGCATCCTCGCCATCGCTGCGGCTCTGGCTGACGCACTCGCCGCCGCACATGAACGGGGAATCGTTCACCGCGATCTCAAACCGGCGAACGTCATGGTCACGGCGGACGGCCGGCCGAAGATTCTCGACTTCGGCCTGGCCCGCATTGCTCGCGACGAGAGCGCCGCCGGGGCCGAAGATCAGCCGACCGACGTGCGGACGAGCGACGGCGTCATCATGGGAACGGTGCCGTACATGTCGCCGGAGCAGGTGTCCGGACGCAGCGTGGACCACCGCACCGATCTCTTTTCGCTCGGCGTGATGCTCTACGAGATGGCCACCGGACACCGCCCCTTCGGCGGTACGTCCTCCGCAGAGACGGCGTCCGCAATTCTCCGGGACACCCATCTCGATGTGCATCAGCCTGATGGCCGCCGGGCAGATCGAACAGGCGTTCGAGACTGGTGAGCGGATGGCGGCCTGCGATCCGCTGTCGCCGTTGCTATTTATCGCTGTCGGTGTCCCTCACTGGTTCGAGGGATGTCCTGAAAAGGCCATCGCTGCTCACGTGAAGGGGCTGGAGCGGGACCCCCAGAACTTCATCGTGCACTGGTCCATCGGCTACACCTATGCCCTGGAGGGGCGGATGGAGGACGCGTGGCGTCACGCCAGAACGCTGGAGGTGTTGGCTCCGGACGTGCCGTACACGCGGCAGTTGCTTGCTCTGCTCGACGGGATGGAAGGGCGCCACGACGAGGGACTGGCGCGAATCAGATCCATTGATCTCATGCCGCTCGACGCACACCATCACTTTCATCTCGCCGAGGCCTTTGTGGAATGCGGCGATCGCGAATTTGCTCTGGAACTGCTTGACGGCTCAGTCGACGGTTTCCACCCCGACCTCTATTTCGCCGAATACTGCCCGTTCCTCTCATCCCTTCGCGGGACGCCGAGGTTCGAGAAGGTGGTGGCAACGGCACGCGCGCGGACCAAGGCGTTTCCGGAGGAGCTTGCGAGTTTGAACGAAAAGTAGAGGCCTGGTGAGCCTGTGTCAGAACGCGAGACTGTGTCATCCCGAGCGTCGAGCGAGGGATCTGGGTGGGGGCCCTTTGCTCAAGAAACATCGATCTACCTGCATTTTTCAATCGATAGACCGCCGCCCAGATCCCTCGCTCGACGCTCGGGATGACAGTTTGGCAGTTGTCACACAGTCTCGCGAAGCGAGGGATCATCTTGCTCGGTCCCTCGCGGAAATCTCTCGGTGCGCTCAGAGGCTGTGAGAGATCGAAGTATTGGAAAAGCAACTTACCAACTTTGCAGTCAGCGCACCGACTTGATGTATCCTCGTTCAAATCCGATGACAATCGCGCCTGGAACTCGGCTGGGGCCGTATGAGATTACTGCGCCCCTCGCCGCTGGTGGTATGGGCGAGGTCTTTCGAGGACGCGACACGCGTCTGGGGCGCGATGTCGCGATCAAGATCCTTCCGCCGGACCTCGCCCGGAACGAGCAGTTCCTCGCGCGCTTCGAGCGCGAGGCGAAGACGATCTCGTCGCTGAACCATCCGAACATCTGCACGCTCTTCGACGTGGGGCATGAGGACGGGACGCACTTCCTCGTCATGGAGATGATCGAGGGCGAGTCGCTGGCCGATCGCCTCCAG
>JBGSYJ010000428.1:0-9886 GCA_041750915.1 Thermoanaerobaculia bacterium
CGACATCTTCGCCCTCGGAGCGCTCCTCTACGAGATGGCAACAGGAAAACGGGCGTTCGAGGGCACGTCGCGAACGAGCCTGATTGCGGCGATCGTTTCCTCGCAACCCACCCCGATCTCACAGGTCGTACCGATGACTCCCCCGGCGCTCGATCACGTCGTACGCAGGTGTCTCGAGAAAGACCCGCAGGATCGCTGGCAGTCGGCGCACGACATTGCGAGTGAACTGCGGTGGATCAGCGGAGCCGGATCACAGGCGGGAGTCGCAGCGCCCGTCACGCTCCGCCGGAAGTCGCGCGAGCGGCTCGCGTGGTCCCTGGCCGCGATTGCGGCAGTGGTCGCGGTGGCGATGGGAGTGTTCCTTGCGAGACCCGAGCTGCCGCGGAGGACGATCGAGTCCGCAATCACCACACCTCCGAATACCCAGGTCGCATTCTATGGCGGCGTCAGTATCTCGCCGGACGGAAAGACATTCGCATTCGTCGATACGCGCAGCGCGAATACGGTGTGGATTCGCGGTCTAGACACTCCTTCATTTCGCAGGCTCGAAGGTACAGAGGATGCGGCACACCTGTTCTGGTCTCCCGACTCACGAAAGATCGGTTTCTTCTCGAACGGGGCACTCAAGACAGTCGATGTGCAGGGAGGAGCTGTGACCGTGGTAGCTGAGGCCAGGGTCGGACGGGGCGCGAGCTGGAGCGCGGATGGAACCATCGTGTTCACGCCCGGCACGCTTGGGCCGTTGTTGAGGGTTCCGGCGGGCGGAGGCTCCCCGGCGCCCCTCACCACGCTTCGTCCGGATGATACCAGCCATCGCTCGCCTTTCTTTCTGCCCGACGGGAAGACGTTCGTTTTCCTCGCTGTCAACCAGGATTCCGCGAAAACGGCGGTCTGCCAGGCATCGCTCGATCGTCCGGAAGACATCAAAGAAATCTTCAAGTCCCCATCAGCGGCACAATTCGTTCTTCCGGACTTCCTGCTGTACATTCGAAACAATCGTCTTCTCGCGCAGCGCTACGACTCGGAGCGGGCTGTCGTGGTCAGCGAGCCAGTCGTGCTCAGCGATCGCGTGGGTGTAAATGATCGTCAGTCCGGAAATTTCTCTGCCGCGAACGATGGAACGCTGCTCGTGCAGCGCGGTGCGGCGTTTCAGCTTTCGCAGCTTCTCTGGGTAGACCGCTCTGGAAATCAGGAAGGGACGATTGCCGAACCCGGCCTCTTTTTCAGTCCGTCGCTTTCACGGGATGGACGGCGTCTTGCCGTGGATGTAACGAGCCCCGACACCGGGCAGGGCGACCTCTGGATCTACGAGCTCACGCGCAACGCGTCGACGCGGCTGACGTACGATCCTGCAAACGAATCTTCCCCCCAGTGGGCCCCCGGAGACAGGCAGATCGTCTACCTCGGCGTGAAGAAGGGCCGCGGCGACATCCATCAGATTCCTTCAGGTGGTACAGGGGAGTCGCAACTTCTGGTCTCCGACGAGCACGAGAAGCGTCCAAGTGACGTGTCGGGCGACGGCCGGTGGGTGATCTTCACACTTACGGCCGGCCAGGGCAGTGGCGGCTCCGACATCTGGGTGTGGTCAGCATCGGACGGGAAAGCGAAACCGTGGCTCGCGACTCCGTTCGCGGAGCAGAACGGGCGGCTCTCACCCGACGGGGCGTGGATGGTCTATCAGTCGAACGAGTCGGGCCGCTTCGAGATTTACGTGCGTGCATTTCCCGAGTCCGACCAGAAGTGGATGATCTCGAGCGGGGGAGGGATCATGCCCACCTGGCGAGGTGATGGGCGGGAGATCTTCTACGTCTCACTCGATCGGAAAATGATGGCGGTGCCGGTCACAGCGGGAGCCTCGTCGTTCGAAGTCGGCGCGCCCGTGATGCTGTTCGAGGCACGCGTGCGCGCGCACGCAACGCTTCAATATGATGTCACGCGCGACGGGCAGCGCTTCCTGTTGAACCAGGAGACGCAGGGTGCATCAGCGGAACCGGTCACGATGATTCAGAACTGGGATTTGAAGTTCCCGAAGAACTGATTGATCAGGTATCGGCATGTCCGATATCGCGATAAGTCCTGAAACGCGGGGCATCGGAATCAGAATGTCCCGCTACTTCGTCCGAAAAGATCCCGACGAGACGCAGGCTGACAGTCTGCAACTACAATGTGACCGATCTCGAACATCTCGAGTACATCTGAGCGAATCGCAATGCCGACAGAAACCATTCTCTACTTCATTGCCGGCGCAGTACTGCTGATCGGCGGCGCCGAACTGCTCGTCCGAGGTGCGTCGCGTCTTGCGATCGCGGCAGGGGTGTCGCCTCTCGTAGTCGGGCTTACGGTTGTCGCGTTCGGCACGAGCGCACCCGAGCTCGCCGTCACAGTCGGCGCCGCATGGAGCGGTCAGGCAGATGTCGCGATCGGAAACGTCGTAGGCAGCAACATCTTCAACGTCCTGTTCATCCTGGGACTGTCGGCAGTAATCACTCCGCTGATCGTCGCTCAGCAACTGGTGCGACTCGATGTGCCGCTTATGATCGGCGCATCCATCCTCATGCTGCTGCTCGGACTTGACGGGACGATCGGCCGGGTCGACGGTCTGTTTCTGTTTTTCGGCATCATCGCCTACACCACGTTTCTGATCCGGCACAGCAGGAGGGAGACCGCCGATGTGAAATCCGAGTACGACGTGGCGTTCGGAGCCATCCCCGGAAAGACCCGATCGGCGATGAACCTCGGTCTGATTGTGGCCGGCATGTCGCTTCTCGTTCTCGGCTCCCGCTGGCTGGTCGACGGCGCCGTTCAGATGGCGACAGCATTCGGGGTGAGTCAACTCGTGATTGGCCTGACGATCGTCGCAGCGGGGACATCCCTGCCGGAGGTGGCGACCTCTGTTCTGGCTGCAATGCGCGGCGAACGCGATATCGCGGTGGGAAACGTGGTGGGGAGCAACATCTTCAACATACTCTGTGTGCTGGGACTCGGCAGCCTGGTTTCTCCTGACGGTGTGCGCGTCTCGCCCGGCGCTCTCGCCTTCGACATTCCTGTGATGATCGCAGTGGCGATTGCGGCGCTGCCGATATTCTTTACTGGCTATCTGATCGCGCGCTGGGAAGGCGCTGTGTTTCTGGCTTACTACGTCGCGTACACTGCGTGGCTCGTATTGACCGCGCGCGAGAACGCTGCGCTGGGGACTCTGGGCCACGCGATGGCATGGTTCGTCCTGCCCCTGACACTGCTGACGCTCGCAGTGCTCACGTTCCGCGCAGTGCGCCGAAACAACTCAGGGATCCGCTCTGGCTGAGAGAACAGGTCTGCTCCGGCGAGAGCAGAATTTAGAATTGAGAATTGAGAATTCAGAAAGGAGCAAGACGGTCTCCGGTCCCCCTTTCTGAATTCTAAATTCTCAATTGCAATCTGATCAGCTCCGCGAACCACTCTTTCTGGTGATCTCGCATATTACCTATCACCATGTATGATCAGCGTACGCGGAATTCGTAGCATAGCTGCTCGCCGTTCACCCAACTTTCTGCCGACTTCTCTGTATTTGTACGAAGGTGGAGCAACGGACATCGGGGTTGGAAGCGGTGGCACGATCTGGGTCACTGGCATGGACGGGCTGCTGTGAACTGGACCGGAAACGTATGGACCCCTGGAGCCGAGAAGGGCGTCGCGGTCGGCGTCGACGCGCAGGGCCAGCCATATTCATCGAGCATCTGGGTCGCTCGCGGCGACCAGCCTGCGCTCCGCCTTTCCAATTGACGGAGTCGCGGTCGGCTGCTGCAGCAATCAGCCGACCGCCACTTTGTCTGGGTTACTCGCCAGGTAGCGGCGGATTCCGATCCGCCGTTCTTCGGATCGCGACGCTGAGTCGCAGTGACCCCTCCACGGATCGGGCCGGTTCAGGAGTTGCAATGGTCGCCGCCTGATGGGTTTTCTGGAATGGCTCGCTGTCGTCGGAGTGCTCTTTCTTGTCATGGCGCTCTCTCCGATGGTGTTGCGCCGCCTGCCGATTTCCACTTCGCTCATCTATCTGGCATGCGGCCTCGTGATCGGCCCCCTCGGGCTTTTCTGGCTCGAGATCAATCCGATCGGACCTTCCCTCTGGTTCGAACGGCTCACCGAGATCACTGTAATTGTCTCGTTGTTCGTGGGAGGGCTGAAGCTGCGGCTTCCGCTGCGGGATCCGGCGTGGCGCGCAGCGTTCATTCTCAGCGGACCTGTCATGCTTCTCACGATCGTCGGCGTCGCGCTCTTTGCGAACCTTGCGCTGGGGCTTCCTATCGCCTTTTCGCTGCTGATGGGTGCCGTTCTCGCTCCAACTGATCCGGTGCTCGCCGGGAGTGTAAAGGTCGGCCACGCCGCGGACGATGACAGGCTTCGATACGGATTGTCGGGAGAGGCGGGGCTCAACGACGGGGCGGCGTTCCCGTTCGTCGTGCTGTCGTTGCTGTGGATGGAGCACGGATCACTCAGTGGCTGGGTCGGGACCTGGGCCCTCGATCGCCTCCTCTGGGCCGTTCCTGCCGGTCTCGCTCTCGGATACATCCTCGGACGGCTCGGAGGCCATCTTGCGATTCTCATTCGGATGCGACACGTCGGCGAGAGGGCGCCGAATGATCTTCTGGCGCTCGCAATGATCGCGCTCACATATACCGCTGCCGAAGCGATCCACGCATGGGGCTTCATGGCGGTGTTCGCCGCGGGCGTCGGCCTGCGCAGCGCCGAACGTCGGGTCGTTTCTTCACATCCGCATCCTTCGCATTCGCGCGAATCATCCGACAGTGACGACGAGCACCCACCGGCCGAGAACATGGTGCCGGCGATCGTGGAAGAGGAAGAAATGAAGCATCCTGCAGTCGCGGCCGGAGTCGTAGTGAACGATGTCACGGTGTTCGGCGAGACACTCGAGCGGTTGCTCGAGATTCTGGTGGTCGGGATCGTGGGAATCATGGTGGGCGCATGGTGGGACTGGCGTGCTGTGCCGCTCGCCTTCGCGCTTCTTTTTGTCATCAGGCCGCTTTCTGCGCTTCTGCTGCTGAGGGCGAGTCCAACATCGATGTCGCAGCGCTGGTTGATGGGCTGGTTCGGAATCCGAGGCATCGGCAGTCTGTATTACGTCAGCTACGCGTTGAGCCACGGTGTTGCCGGGGAAGCCGCGAAGACCGCGCTCGGATTGACGATCTCTGTGATCGCGATCAGCATCGTGCTTCATGGTGCAACGGGGCGGCTGTTACTCGCGCGATACGAGTCGACGCTCCGCGACGAGTAAATGAAGTGATCGACGGTGACGTTCGGCCACTACGCCTCCAGCATCAACCGGAAAACACCTCGAACGATCCTGAGGGATACGAAGTGCCGTTGACGATCACATCCACCGCGTGGGTGCCGGCACGGGGAACCCTGGTGGTGTGCACCGCGAGAGAGAACCGAGTGGTCAGTTCAAGCTGCCCGCGCGCCGGAAGTCTTACCCTCTTGAGCTTGAAGACTTTCGGTGCCGATCCGCGCGCCTTCAGAAAGTGAACCGCGACGTCGACGAGCAGGTCCTGAGCTTTCGCTGACGTGCTGCGGAGGACGAAGGTCATGACCACACGCCCGCCGATGACCACGCGTCGCGGATCGAACCGCACGTTCTCGACCGCGACTGCCGCCTTCTTTCCGAAGCCGAGCAGTTTCAGTGCGCCCGGGTCTCCACGTTTGATCGCGCCTCGCAGTGCATGTTCGATCAGTGCGCGGCGTTCTGGCGATGCCTCTTTAAGCCACTGTTCGCAGATACGGATCAGTAGCCGTGGCTGCACTTTTCCGAGATCGTTGAGACTGTTGGCCACACTCCGGCGGACCACTGACGCTGGGTCGTCCTTCAGCAATTCGAGAAGCTCGAGGACGCGCTCGGGATGTTCGTCCAGCCAGTTCACGCGCTGCGCCCACGGAAGGCGAAGGCGCGTTCCCTCCGAAACGAGCCGGCGGACGTGCGGGTTGGAATCGCTGGTCCAGGCGCGGAGCACAGCCATGGTCTGCTCCGGATAGTGTGCGATAAACGGACGGATGCTCGATTCGGCGCTGAACCGTTTGGTCAGCTCGCATTGCGCCCGCATTGACAGATCGAAGTGCTCGAGGCCTTGTTCGGCCACGAAGACGGTGTGTGGAAAATAGAAGAAGGGAGCCATGCCCGCGCCGAGAAGTTCGTCGGAGGCATACTCGGGCCCGAGGGAGCGAAGCAGCACTTCGATGGCGTCCGGATACTGTTTCGGCAGATGGCGAGCGAGGGCGCGTGCGATCTGACGGCCGCGATCGAGAAGCTCGAGCGTCTCCAGTCCGGAGGTTGCGCTGCGGACGAAAGCCCGCTCCGGAAACGCCGGATGAACGCGTGCGATCTCTCGTCCCATCCGCCGCACGAGATCCGGCGAGAAAAAGTCCTTCAGGCTGTAACTCACCGAAGGGATTCTCTCAGATCGGTGTGTTTTTTCGCATTGCTTACGAGTTCAGTCGGAAAGACGCGTCCGACCGCAAGGGCTTAAGGGTGAACGAACGCGAGTCATCCTGAGCGCAGCGAAGGATCTTCTTGCGGGGGGTCGAGCGTCGCAAGATGATCCTTCGTTGCGCTCAAGTCCGTCAGATCCCTCTGCAACCAGAGGTTCATTGGACGATCCCATGCGCGTGGTGCGTCTGGGCGGTGGCTCCCTCTAAAAAGACCCCCGCCCAGATCCCTCGCTCGACGTTCGGGATGACACCAGCGCGATGAATTCACACCCTCTGGCTGCACTGAGGGCAGGTGATGTAACAGCTTCGGCACGACTTGCCGGTCGTAAAACGACAGGTGTCGATTATTATCAGTGTATATGACACGCGGTACGACGCTCGACGCCTCGAGTGCAGAGCTGCTTCCTGAAGCAGAGCTCGAGGTGCTCTCGGTCCTGCATCGTCTCGAAGAGGCGGACCCGATGGAGGTGCGTCATGCGCTGCGGGTCCTCCGACCGCTGTCGCACTCATCGGTCGTGACGCTGCTTCGAAGGTTGGAGGGGCGGGGGCTGGTCGGGCGTCGCAGAGCCGATCGCGGGAAGGCGTTCATCTACTTCCCCGCGCAGTCTGCCCTCGCGACATATTCGTCCGTGATCGGCCGCATGCTGCGGCGGGTGTTCCATCAGGACAGTCTTTCGCTCGTGACTTCTCTCTTCGCCGTGAAGCCGCCCACAGAGCGTGAGGTCAAAGAACTTCGTAAGCTCCTCAACCAGATGGAGAAGAAGAGAGGACGCCGGTGACGATCCTCGAACAGGCGATCGAGCATCTGTTCCATGCTGCATGGCAGGCAACGCTCGTTGCTGCCGTGGTCATGCTCGTCGTTCGGTGGATCTCGCTCGCCCCGCGTCTGCGCTACGCAATCCTGTGCGTCGGAGTGCTCAAGTTTGCGCTTCCGCCCATGCTGGCCTTTCCGACGGGTCTGTTCTCCTCCATGCCGCCTCTCGACCACGCGCCGTTCGCGTCCTCCGAATGGATGCCTGGAGCACCTGTGCTGATCGCGACTGGCGCGCTTTACCTCATGGGATTTGCGCTCGCGGCGCTGCGAGCAGTGTCGCTCTTCAGGAAGCTTTCGGCGATCTGTGCAGAGGCGACGAACGTGACCGATCCTCGTGCGCTGGAGCTTCTCGCCTCGACCGCGAGAGATCTGAAGATCCGCCGCAGCGTATTGCTCCTCGAGTCGCAGACCGTGACCGTGCCTTTCGCTACCGGCTGGCTACGTCCGAAAATTGTCGTTTCTTCGGATGTGACCCTGAAGTGCGACGAGCTCAGAAGTGTTCTCGCGCACGAACTTGCCCATGTTTCCCGCCATGACATTGCACTGCGCTGGCTCGCCGCCATCCTCGGCGTCGTCTGGTGGTTTCATCCGCTATTCGCCATCCTCAGGAGAAATCTACTTGCCGCCTCTGAAGAGTGCTGTGATGATCTTGCGATCTCGGTGAAGGGCGTGAGCGTCAGTGGCTACCGTCGGGCGCTCGTCAACATTGCCGAGCAGGCTTCGCGCAGGACCTTCGAATGGGCGGCCGCGATGGGCGGGGAAGCCGAAGCTCTGCGGGCGCGTGTCCTGCGACTCGCGTCGGCTCGCTCCAGGAGTGTTCCGCGTTGGCAGGTGCTGCTGGTCGCGCTGATGGCGGCGCTGTTCCTGCCGGGACTGCGATTGAGCTCGGAACGGCTGTTCCCCAGGCTCGAGGTTGTGCTCATTCACACAGAATCTTCAGGATCGGATCATGACTCGCGGCACGCGGCCCGACACGTTCAGAATCATTGATCATTAGCAGGAGGCACTATGCGGTCCTATCGTCCGATTAAAAACGACATCTGTCAATTTGCTGCCCTGGTGGTCCTTGCGCTGGTAGCACTTCCGCTGTTCGCTCACGGGGCCACAGTCTTCGAACACGGCGCCTGGTTCGATGGAAAGAAATTCGTGCAGGGAACCTGGTACTCCGTTGATGGGAAACTGCGGCAGGTGTGGGAGGGAAAGGTCGACGCCAGGCTCGATCTCGAAGGCAAATACATCGTCCCGCCGCTCGCCGAAGGTCACACGCATGATTTTTCGACCGGGACGAATCTCGAGCGCGATGTGCGCCGATATCTGCGGAGCGGGATCTTTTACGCGAAGAACATGAACAGCATCATCCGACTCTCCGAACCGGTGCGGCCGCGACTCACTGGTGCAGAGAGCGTCGAAGTCACCTGGGCGAACGCCGGCATTACAGCCACTGGCGGGCACCCGGTCCAGATCTTCAACAGCGTTTCACGGCAGATACCCGGTTGGCAGCCTTCGGATATGGAGGGGGAGGCCTACTTCATCGTTGACAGTACGGAGGAGCTCGAGCGGAAGTGGCCGGCGATTGTCGCTTCCCGGCCCGATTTCCTGAAGGCCTATCTCGAAACCTCGGAGGAGCATGCGAAGCGAGGTGGCGATCCCGCTTACTTTGGCAGGAGAGGGCTGAGCCCGGCGGTGCTGACTGCGCTCGTTGAACGTGCGCATGGCGCCGGCCTCCCGGTGAGCGTTCACGTGAGGTCAGCGGCGGACTTCCGCACAGCGGTGGCCGCGGGAGCCAACGAGATCGCGCATCTGCCTCTCGAAAAGCTCACGGAGAGAGACGCAGTGGCTGCGGCGAAGAACGGTGTCACGGTGGTGACGACGACGTTGAGCCACCGGCCCACCGACGGCATCGCCGATCTCGACGTAATTCACGCGCACAATCTACGTCTCCTTTATGAAGCGGGGGTTCGTCTCTCGATCGGAACTGACAGTGGCCAGACTGCTCTCGACGAGATCCTCAACGTCGCGCGGCTCATGCCTGTCAGCCGCCCGGAACTTCTGCGAATTGCAGGAGAAACGGCTCAGGCGATTTTTCCAGGAAGGAAGCTTGGCCGGCTCTCCGAAGGCTACGAAGCCAGCTTTCTTGTTCTTAATGCGAGCCCGCTCGAAGACCTCCAGAATCTCCGCACAATCTCCATGCGAGTGAAACAGGGGCATCTGCTGAGCATCGATGCGGAGAAACCTCTCATCGGCGAGTTGCTGGCCCCAATCATCATGAAGGAAAACGCAGCGGCCGGGCTTCGCCTGTACGAACACCAGCGTGCTGCCGCGACTCTTGTGCACGACGATTCCGAAGCATCCTTCAATCAGCTCGGATATCTGCTTCTCAATCACGACAGGATCGACGATGCGATCGCAGTCTTCGCGTTCAACACATCGAGATTTCCGTCGTCGGCGAATACGTGGGACAGCCTCGCAGAGGCGTGGATGAAAAAAGGAAATCGGGAGAAGGCAGTCGAGTTCTACAGAAAATCGCTGGAGCTGAATCCACACAACAAGAATGCCGAGGAAAAGCTTCGGGTCCTTGGCGCGAAGGGGTGA
>JBGSYJ010000429.1:0-4832 GCA_041750915.1 Thermoanaerobaculia bacterium
AGCGAGGGATCTGGGCGGGGGCCTTATTGCCGTGAAGTATTGGACAGGGGCCCCCGCCCAGATCCCTCGCTCGACGCTCGGGATGACACAACGGCGTACACTTCAGTGCTCGTGCTGCCCCAGTGCGTAATCCGGGTGCAGATAAGTGTCTGGACACCAGAGAAGAGACTCGATGAGCGGGCAATACTTTGTTTACATTATGGCGGGGCACGCCCGAACTCTCTACACTGGAATGATCAACAATATCGAGCGAAGAGTCGTTCAACACAAGTGGAAGGCGGTTCCGGGTTTCACATCGAAATACAACATCAACCAGCTTGTTCATCTCGAATCCTTTGATGAAGTAGCGCACGCCATCGCACGCGAGAAGCAGATCAAGTCATGGTCGCGGGCAAAAAAGATTGCCCTGATCGAGTCGGGCAATCCTGAGTGGCAGGATCTGGCTTCGCATCTCGGTCCCGATCACTCCCAGCCAGTTCCCCCGATCGATCTCCACGATGATTCGGATCCCGACTAGACGTTAAAGCGGCCTGTACGGCCACCCCTGCCACATGGCTGATACACTGCGCCGATCAATCGCTCCCGCAGATGGAACCTCGAAGGACTGCCCCCATGAAAAGAACTCTCACAGGCGCGATTCTGGCGCTGGCTCTTCAGATTGTCGCAAGCTCCGCCATCACAGCGCAGGATTCGCCCTCCACTCCTGACCCGTTCCTCGGATATGCAATCGGTCAGCGCTTCACGCAGCACCACCGCATCGTCGATTTCTTCGAGCATCTCGAGGAAAGCTCACCGCTCGTCCGCGTCCATGAGTATGGCGAGACCTGGGAAGGGCGATCGCTCATCTATGCGGTGATCACCTCACCGTCGAATCACGCGAGGCTCGACCAGCTTCGCGCGGGCGTCCAGGCGATCAGCCAGCCCGACATCACTTCGCGGACACGAGCGCAGGAGATCGCAAGCGACCTTCCCGTCGTCGTGATGCTTGCTTTTGGTGTTCACGGCAACGAATCGTCATCGTCCGAAGCCGCAATGCAGGTTGCACGACGCCTTACGTCAGGCGACGCCGGAGTGAGCGAAGTCCTCGAAAACACGATCGTTCTGATTGATCCGCTGCAGAATCCCGACGGCCGTGAGCGCTATGTACAGTGGTTCAAACAGAACCAGGGGCTGGACCCTGATCCGAACCCCGACTCGATGCAGCATTTCGAGTCGTGGCCAGGCGGCCGGTTTAATCACTATCTCATCGACATGAATCGCGACTGGGCGATCGGCAGCCAGAAAGAGACCCGGGCCCGTCATCAGCTGTTCCGCCAATGGCGGCCGAACGTGGTGGTCGACTTTCACGAGATGAGTTATCAGTCGAACTACTTCTTTCCTCCAACCGCGAGCCCGCTCAACGAGAACATCGGCGGTGACATCCAGAAGTGGTACGAGGTCTTCGGACGTGCGAATGCCGAGGCATTCTCCGAACGCGGCTGGCCATTCTTCGTGGGCGAATACTTCGATCTCTTCTACCCGGGGTACGGCGACTCCTGGCCTTCCCTGCAGGGAGCTGTCGGCATGACATACGAGATGGCGGGCGGAGGGCGCGGAGGCGCTGCCGTGCTGCGCGAGGATGGCGCGATACTCACGCTGGCAGACCGCACCAAACGCCACTACACGGCCGCGATGGCCACGCTCCGCACGTCCGCCGCAAACCGTCGCGAACTGCTCATGCGGACTTATGACACGCTGGCTGCTCACGTCAGGAGCGAGGGCGTGACCTGGGTCATCCTCCCCTGGTCGCCTAATTTCGAGCACGCGCTTTCGGTGCTGCAGAGCCAGGGGATTGCGATCAATGTTCTCAACCGTGCAACCCAGTTGCGCGTGACACCGATCGAGGGGGGCGGCTTCATACGACGTGAGTTTCCTGCCGGCTCGGCGATGATCTCTTCGCGACAGCCGCTTGGTGGCCTCCTGCAGTCGCTCATGGAGCGAAGCCCGAAGCTCCCACCATCATTCATCGAGAACCAGCGGCAGAAGATAGATGCGGACGAGTCGGACAATTTTTACGACATCACAGCCTGGGCGATTCCGATCGCACACAATCTGGAAGTATTCGTCGGCGACGGAACGATGGAGGCGCCAACCTCGGCATGGCAACCGACACCGTCACCCGCACCGGTAGCGAAGGCTTCGTTCGGCTACCTCGTCGATGGAAGGGATCCAAAAGTCTATCGCGCCGTCGGAAGACTGCTCGAGAGAAAGGTTCAGTTCTCGGTGAGCGCTACGGAGTTTCGTCAGGAAGGCCGGCTGTTTCACCGCGGAACCGTACTCGCTCAGATCGGCAACAACGATGAAGCCACGCTACACGAAACGCTGCTTCAGGTCGCATCCGAAACGGGAGCGCGCTTCCACCCGGTGATGTCCGGATGGCCCGGCGAGCTTGCACTCGGTTCGCAACAGATCCGACACGTCCGGGATCCCCGAATTGCACTGATCGGCGGCGAGGGAACATCGCCTACGGCATTCGGGATGCTGTGGTACACGCTCGACGTGGAAGAAAAGATTCCGCACAGTGTCATTGCGCTCAACAGACTCTCGGCGACCGATCTGAGCCGATACCGCGTGCTGATCTTTCCCGAGGGTAGCGGCTATGCGAACTTCATCCTGGGAGACGCGATCGAAAAGCTCAAGAGCTGGATCCGCGGAGGGGGAACCGTCGTGGCCATCGGCAGCGCTGCGGCATTCCTCCGTTCGAAGGACGTGGCGATCTCGAAGCTTCAGCAATGGCCGGGCGAGCGCAAGGAAGGCGAAGAGACGCCTGCTGCGCGGTACAACGATTTCAGAATTCCCGGAGCGGCGTTTGATACGCTCATCAATGATCGGAGCTACCTGACGTTCGGCATACCCTCCGCGCCTCCTGTCCTGCTCGAGGGAACCGTCTCACTGATGCCGGCCAGCCACGCGGTCGACAACATCGTGACGATCGCACCCGAGAATGCCCTCCTGTCCGGCTTTGCCTGGCCCGAGTCGATTGAGAGAGTGGAGGGATCGGCATGGCTCGTCCAGGAACCGTTCGGCAGCGGCCGTGTGATCACCTTCGCTGACGAGCCCTACTACCGGCTGTTCTGGCGCGGCACCCTTCCGATGTTCCTCAACGCTGCGCTCTATTCGCCGTCGTTCCCGAGATAGCATGAGGATCCTCTTCGCAAGCGCCGAAGTGACTCCGTTCGCCAAGACCGGCGGACTCGGTGATGTCTGCGGTGCCCTCCCGAGGGCGCTCGCGGAGATCGGTCATGAAGTTCTCGTCTTCATGCCGTACTACCGCGAGGCGCGCGAGTATCTCGACCGCTCCGGTCAGACTGTCGAAACGCTTTTCGACGGCATCGAGCTTTCGTGGGATGGATGGAAGCATGACATCTCCGTCTATCGTTCGACGCTCCCCGGCAGCAGCGTACCGGTCGTCTTCATCGCGAACGACTACTTCTACAATCGCGAAGGAATCTACGCTCCGACGTGGGAAGGCCACGACGACAACCTCGAGCGCTACGTGATCTTCTGTCGCGCCGTCATCCGCGTGACCGAGATGCTCGGCTTCGCACCGGAAATCGTTCACGCGCACGACTGGCACACCGCGTTTCTTCCCGTCTATCTCCACAGCGGACTGCGAGGCTCGGAGACCTTCCGGCTCGCGCATTCGGTCTACACGATCCACAATCTCGCCTACCAGGGACGTTACCCGGCCGATCGGTTCGGCTACCTCGGCCTTCACAGCCGCTACTGGAGCGGCGATGCGATCGAGTACTACGGTGATCTGGTCGCGATGAAGGGTGGAATCGTCTTCGCCGATCAGGTGACAACCGTCTCGCCGAATTACGCGCGAGAGATTCAGGGCGGTGAATTCGGCGCCGGTCTCGACGGTCTGCTGCGGGAGACTTCGTTCAAACTCACCGGCATCCTCAACGGCATCGACGTCTCTGAGTGGGATCCATCCACCGATCATCACCTTCCCGCCCGATACGGCCCCGATGATCTGAGCGGCAAGGAGATCTGCAAAGAACAGCTCTGCCACGAAGCGGAACTTCCTTACCAGAAGGGAACTCCGCTGATCGGGGTCGTCTCGCGTCTCGTCTCGCAGAAGGGTCTCGACCTGCTGCTGCCGATCCTACGCGACATCCTTGCTCAGGGCGCGCAGATGATTCTCCTTGGCAGCGGCGAGCAGGACCTGGAGGATGCCTTCCGCGAGTTCTCGTCCGCATTTCCGTCTCACTTCCGGGCGTGGATCGGTTTCGACAACGCCCGTGCACATCGGATCACCGCCGGCTGCGACATGTTCCTCATGCCGTCACGCTACGAACCGTGCGGCCTGAATCAGATGTACTCGCTCCGGTACGGCACACCTCCCGTGGTCCGGATGACCGGAGGACTCGCCGACACGGTGGTGCCATTCAACGGTGAGAACACCCTGCACGCGAATGGCTTCGGGTTCGGAACAATCGATCCGCAGGCGTTCCACGGAGCTGTCCTGTATGCGATACAGACGTACGCGCGAAGGGACACATGGGAGAGGCTTCAGCGCAATGGAATGCGTGAGGACTTCTCGTGGGAGAGCTCGGCGCGGATTTACGAACGGGTCTACAGGGCGGCGATGGCGGAGGGGTGAGAGTTAAGCGGCGCCGCTGTCATCCTGAGCGCGAGACTGTGTGAAAACTGCCGAAGTGTCATCCCGAGCGTCGAGCGAGGGATCTGGGTGGGGGCCTTTTGCTCGGGACACATCGATCTGCGTGCATTTTCGTCCCATGGACCACCGCCAGGATCCCTCGCTCGACGCTCGGGATGACACGTTC
>JBGSYJ010000430.1:0-3740 GCA_041750915.1 Thermoanaerobaculia bacterium
GCGGCGAGAGTGAGCCGAGGTCGATGTGGAAGCGATCGTCGCGGGCCAGCCCGAGCATGGGCCGCGAAGGTGGCATGCTTCTACGTCCGGACAAAAGCGACAACCGGCGCATGAACGCCTCGCCGTAGTAGTCATTTCCGAAACGCAGAAAGGACTCGTTCTCCCATTCCAGTCGTGCCGGAGATCGCGCGCGTCCCGGATCATGTGCGTGTATCGCGATCGCATGGGGTACGTAGAGCGATGTCAGCCCCGCGCGTGCGATGCGACGCAGCCAATCGTCCTCTTCGAAATAGAGTTGATAGCGCTCGTCGAACGGCCCGACGATGCTCCAGGTGTCGCGACGGAATGCGAGCAGCGCGCCGCTGAGCGACGACGTAGGCAACGCTGCCGTCGCTCGCCAGTGGCGCATTGCGTGAGCTCGCCATTCGCGGCGCGCTCTCAGCAGCTTTCCGGCACTCGCTCCTGCCGCAACTCGGAAGACTTCGCTTCGTCGTGTGCGCCTCTCCGTGCACGGAAGCATGAACGTCTTGTCGCGATCCCAGAAGAACCTCGGACCGGCGACGGCAGCGCCCGCAAGCAGTTCGTTACGTAGTGTGCGCAGACAGCCCGGAACGGTGAGCACATCCTCGTTCATCAGGACGATGCAGTCGGCGCTCGTGTCGGGAAAGGCTGCGTTTACGGCGCCCGCGTACCCGGCATTTCTCCCCGTGTCGAGATATCGGATCGCCAGACCCTGCAGATCCTCACGCTCGTCGGGAGTGCTGCCGTTGTCCGCGACAAAGATTTGAATCGAGAGTCCTGTCGATTCCGCGTCGCGCCGCAATGCGGAGACCGCCTCCCGCACCCTCGCGGTGGCGTGGTAGTGCACGATGACGATGTCGAGATCTGCCTTCAGGACGTCCGCCGTTCCGGATCGCCGCCGAGTGGCTTGTTGATCATCCTGAAGAAGAAGTCGTCGTAGCTGTCCGCGGAGGTCTTCTTGATCGTGCAGTGCTGGCAATCGATGCCGGGCTCGAGAAGCTCGAACTCATGCCGCAACCGCTCGAGCTCTGTTCCATTCCAGATCTCGTCGAACGACTGCACGGAGAGATTGCCGACCGCCGGACGTGTCCACGACATGCAGGGATGGACGTCGCCATTCGCATGAACTGCAAGGGTGTCCCAGGGGCGACGGCACGTCATGCGTCTCCCTGTCTGGTCGAATAGGTCGATGGGCCCGGCCTGGTCGCGAATGTAGCCGGTCTCCTCGATGCCGTTGCGGATGCAACACTCTGCGAGAAGGTGGCGCACGCTCCGTACCTTGTCGTAGAACGCCGGATCTCTGTTCTCGTGTCCGGCCACGAACGACATTGGCTCGACAGTTCGCACGTCGACCTGCTCGGGCCGAAGACGGTCGATGAGCGTGATGAATGTACCAAAGTGATCGACATTCTCGAGCATCAGCACGTGATTGATCTGGAGTTTCGGCAGCGACACCCCTCGTCTCGAGCGCAGCTCGCGAAAGAGCTCAATGTTTGCGAGCACATTGTCGAGACGCGATCCTCGGCGGATCGATTCATAAATTTCCGCCGTTCCACCATCGATCGAGAACGCCAGGGAGGTGATCCCCGATTCGATGACTCTTTCGATCGACCGCTCAGTGAGCAGCGTACCGTTCGTGACGACGCGTGAGTACGGCACGCCATATTCGCGGACGCGCTGGAGCCGCTCAGGAAAGTCGCGCGTCATGAAGGGCTCGGTCATGAGCGACATATGCAGGTAGGTCGTGGATGGGAAGACCTCGGCTGCAATCCGATCGAACACCGGAGTCGGCATGTGATATCGCGGAACGTCCGTGGCGCGAGGGTCGCTGAACCCGCACATCGTGCACTCGAGATTGCAGGTATTGTTGTGCTCGATGAACACATTGAGCGAACGCTCTTCCGCATCGGAATGACGCCGCCACGTCAGCTTCTCGGCGAGAAGCTCATAGTCTGAGCCGATCGGTTCTCCGGCTGCCATTTCTGCGGTCGCAGGCGCGGCAGTTCCGGGTGCGACAAGCCGTCTCACCGCCCGTCGGATTATGCCCACGACCACTGGTACGCATTTGAGGGGCAGCTCGTTTAAAGAGAGCGCCTTTTCATCGGCAAGGAATACCCCAAGTAGGGGCAGACGCGCCCCAACACATTCCGCCCTCGTCCCGTATCAACTGACATCGACCGCCCGCGCCGGAGCCCCGCCATGCGAATCCGAACTGTATTATTTTTGCTTTTGATGCTTCCAGGAGCCCTCTCTGCCCAACAGCCCACCCTCGAGAAGATCCTCGTTCCTCTCGCCTGGCCCGGAGCGATCCCGGGCGCGTTCGGCTCTCTGTGGTTTCTTCAATACAAGGCGACTAATCATGCGGAGGTCCCTGTCGTGATCCTAGGTCCGGATTACTGCGGGGGAATCGGCCTCTGCCCTCCGCCTCCCGCGATCGCTCCGGGCACCTCTATGCTCTTTGGCTTCTTCTATGCGAATCGCACCTTTATGACGATCGACTCGGCCGTTGCCGGTGACGTGAGCGTGCACCTTCGCGTCCTGGACATCACGCGTCAATCGCTGAGCTGGGGTACGGAGATTCCTCTGATTCGATTCGGCGACACGGAAAGGGGAGCGATCCGTCTCCTGGACGTTCCGCTGGATGAACGCTTCCGGGCGACGCTGCGGATCTACGCATGGGATCCTGGCGCACCGCAACAGTTTCACGTCCGTATCTATCCCTTTCAGTTCGTTCCCCCGTTTCCCTACGATGTACCCGACAAGGAAATCGATTCCTTCACCCTGATCGCGGGGCCTGACGGATTCGCGACCGCAGGCGTCGACACGATCACGCGAGAAGCCCTGCGTAACAGACCAGCGGGCAGTATGCGACTCGTCATCACTCCGGACTCCGACGCGCCCTGGTGGGCCTTCATCAGCATCACCAACAACGAAACGCAACAAGTCACCTTGTCGACTCCGCACTGAACCGTCTGACCCGTTTGAGCTGGCGGTGGCTCCGCACTCCGCTGCTTTTTCGTGATCATTCTACAACTCGGACCCGTTGGGCGCGGTCGCTCCGTCTGCTCTGTGGAATCGACTCCGTCGACACTAAGTCACTTGGAAAGACGCAGCTAACCCCTCACCCGGCGCTCACCCTCCCGCGGGACAACCTGCATCTCGAAACGGCGCGCCACCCTCTCCCCGAATTCACGCTATCGCAGGCAACGCAATCCTGGCGGGGAGAGGGGAGGACCCGCTACGATTTCGTTCGGCTTTCCGCATTGAGGCCGAGCTGGCCGAGGGTCGCGTCCTGTGGTCTGATCGCGTCGAAAGGAGACTGATGGATGTCTCTGACTGTTCAACGGATCTCATCGAACGATCTCACGATGATGGAAGCTGTGATGGTGACCTTCGGTGAAGCCTTTGAGGATATTGCGACGTACACGGCGGAGGGGTGGCCGACGGGTGATGCCCTCCCGCCCGCCCCGTTCTGGGTTCTGCACGCCCGCCCCTCCGCACGGTTCTGGGTTCTGGGTTCTCGAACGGCTACGAATAAGTCACTTGGAAAGACGCGTCTGACCCGTCTGACGGTGACCGGATATCGCGACGTACACACGAAAGCGGCCGAGCGCGGCCTATCTGCGGCAGCTGCTCGGCAGCGACTATTTCATCGCGCTTGCTGCCGTGAAGGGCGGCGAGGTCGTCGGTGGGATCGCTGCCTACGAGCTGAAAAAGTT
>JBGSYJ010000431.1:0-5445 GCA_041750915.1 Thermoanaerobaculia bacterium
TCCCGCGGGGAGAGGGGCACCCGCCGCCCTTCCCTTGTCCCGCCCGCCCCTACCGCGCGACCGACAACGCCAGCCACGCAACGACCGCGTAGCGCGCGAACTTTCCCGCGATCACCCACAAGCTGAACGGCGCGAACGGAACTCGCGCCGCGCCGGAGATCGCGACGATCGCGTCGCCGATGATGGGAACCCAGGAGAGCAGCAGTGATGGCTGTCCGTAACGTACGAACAGCCGGCTGGCCTGCTCATAGCCGCGTGAAGGTTTCTTCTTCGCGGTGACGGCGCCAGCCACGCCCCGTCCGATGAGCCACGTCGTGCAAGCCCCGAGGTAATTTCCGAGTGTCGCTACCAGCACAGGCAGAAAGAAGAGATTGCTGCTGCGAACCACGCCGACGAGGGCCGGCTCGGAACCGAGCGGGAGAATGGTTGCTGCAAGAAAGCTCCATAGAAACAGGCCTCCGTATGCCGCGAGCGTCGTCATCGTGTCCTATCTTGTCAGTAGACAGTAGACAGTAGACAGTAGACAGTAGACAGTAGACAGTAGCCGCCCGCCCCAAGGGCCTCCTCGCTCGGCAGGACTGACGCAGGCATCTGCAGGGAGGGGGCTACTGACTACTGACTACTGACTACTGTCTACTGTCTACTGTCTACTGTCTCCTCACTCCTTTCCCCCGCTTTCCGTTATGCTCATCACACATCATGACGAACGAAGAAGCGATTTTTGCGATCGCAAGACCGGACCCGAAGCTTCTCACGTATTACTTCCTCTCCTCGCTGCTTCTGGGGCCATTCTTCTTTACGATACTCATTCCCCTCTACTTCAAATACCACACGATGCGGTACCGCTTCGATTCCGAGGGGATCTCGATGCGGTGGGGAATTCTCTTCCGGCGCGAGATCAGTCTGACGTACGGCCGTATTCAGGACATCCATCTCGCGAGCAACTTCGTCGAGCGATGGCTGGGCCTCGCGCGCGTCGAGGTGCAGACAGCAAGCGGCAAGTCGGAGGCCGAGCTCACAATCGAGGGGATCCGTCAGTACGAGGAGCTGCGGGATTTTCTCTACCTCAGGATGCGCGGAGCGCGCGGAATGACGACCGCCGCCGCAGCGGCCCCAGCCGAAGCCCAAAGTGGCGACCCGCTCGTGAACGTGCTGGACGAAATCGCCGCCGAAATTCGCGATCTGCGGCTCTCGCTCGAGCGCCGGCCATGAAGGAATCCGACCGATGAGCGCTGGCCTGAAAGCGTTCCTCTGCAGGTTCTTCAGAGTTCCTCCTCAGCCGGATCCACCTCCGGGTGACAGCGCCTCTGCCCGCATCTTTCGTGCCGGAAAGAACTACTTCCGCTACAAACTGATCGTCTGGAGCATCAGCCATCTCGTGTTTCTGGCGACCCTTGCCACCGTCATTCCGATCGCGCTTTTCAGTGCGCCTGAAGGATCCGGACTGCAGACGATCTTCCGGATTCTCGCCGCGGTTCTGATCATCGGACTCCCGATCGAGATGCTTCTGACCTACTTTCTCCTCCGGCTCGACTTCGAGATGCGCTGGTACATCGTGACCGATCGCAGTCTCCGAATCCGTGAAGGCGTTCTCAGTGTTCGCGAGAAAACGATCACCTTCGCCAACATTCAGAACATGACCGTTCGCCAGGGACCGGTGCAAAGGCTCCTCGGGCTCGCCGATCTCGAGGTGAGTACGGCAGGCGGCGGAGGCGGTGCCGACGCATCGGGGAAGAAAGGTCTGGGAGAGGACCATCACACCGGGTACTTCCGCGGCGTGGACAACGCCGAGGAGATTCGCGAGCGGATCGAAGTGGGTGTGCGGCGGCATCAGGGTGCCGGACTTGGTGACAGGGAAGATCAGAAGCGCGATGCGGGACCGGATTCTGCCGTCGAAGCAGCACGCCGCCTGCTCGACGAGATTCGATCGCTGAAGGCGCAGCTCACCTCACCACACTGATCACCGCGCCGCCTTTTTTGTTGTAACCGCGACCCATTGCAGATCCGCCGCTCTCTTCCGCATGCCGCGTGACGACGAGGCGCGTTCCGACCGGAGAGAGCGTCCACGATTCCTTCGTGGTGTGTTCGACCCGGATCAGGAGGAATCGGGCCTTGACGGTCAGCTCGCTTTCGCCTGCGACCGGCACGTTGTCGGCTCCGAGTCGCAGAGTGAGCTGGTGCCTGATGTCGCGCACATGTTTCTTCTGAGTCTGCGAGAGGTTCGGATCGATCGAAAGAACGACGTGCCGGACAGTCCTTCCCTGATGCGTGCCGGGCTTGTCGGAAACGACGCGCGCTTTCTCGAGCATGCGCAGGATCTTCGGAGCGATGTTTGCGAACTCGGACGCCTGAACCGGACTCACTTCGGAGAGAGCGCCGCGGCTGCCCGTCGGACTCTCGGGGTTCAGCTGATTCGCCCGTTCTTCCCGCTCGACACGGGCGAGCTCCGATGCCGGGTAGGTCAGTGAGATTCCTTCCGAGCCGGCCTGAATGAAGAAGAGTGCTTTTCCGCTCTCGGGTTTGCCGTCATCGTCATCGCTCGACATCGTCAGTGTCTGCTCAACGCGGAGTCGCACATCCTGGGATGCTGTGAATCCCGACAGCGCTGCGCGCAGGTCGGCGATGGCATCGGCGTGGGAGGGAAGACCAAAGCCGAGGGTGATGACGACGATGAACACGGATCTCATTGTTTAGTTTCTCCAGGGTCGAGCTCGGCCAGGGCAACGGCGAGCAGAAGCATCTTGCGGATGCCTTTGTAGAAAGGGTCGATGGCGCATGACTCGGTGAGCGCGTGCGCGTTTGAGCATGGGGCGGTGCCGGTGGAAAGTGCAGAGATTCCGTTCCTGAGAGCAACGCTGGAGTTGTTCGCTCCTGCGTTGTGAATCGGCGGGTTTTCGAAGCCTGCCGCGATGTGAACTGCTTCCGCGGTTCGGATCAGGTGTGAGCTGCGGTGCCCCGGAATCTGCGCTGCCGGCGACTTCGAGATCACCTCGGTTCGCACGCTCATGCCCGCTGCCCTCGCCTCCTCTTCGAGAATCTCTCCGATCAAACCCTCGAACTTCGTAAGCACTCCGTCGTCGGTTGATCGGAGGTCGACCGTGAACCAGGCATCGGATGCTTTTGCGTTCACCACATCGGCGCCACCCATCATCCCGATGTTCAGCCGGCCCGCAGATTCACGCGGCAGTTCGAGCCGGGCAATCCGGTCGATGGCGCGAGCCGCTGGAATCGTTGCAGACCATGGTGGGGTGCTCGAGAGCGTGTGTCCCCCCGGGCCGATGAAATGGTGTCTGTACCAGTAAATTCCGATCCCGCCATAGGAGAATCCGGCGTAGCCGCCGTCGAAAGCAAGGAAGTGATCGATCTGATCGCGATGGTCCGCGATGAACTGATTCACGCCCCGAAAGTTCGTCTCCTCTTCGACGGAAAACAGAGCGATCAGGTTCCCTCTCGTCGAGATGTCCGCGGCATCCAGCGCGCGAAACGTCGCGAGGATCGCCTCGATGTTTCTCGTGGCATCTCCGACTCCTGGTGCGTAGAGCCTGCCGTCACGGAGAGTCACCTCGATTTCGAGACCGGGTTGGAAGACCGTGTCGAGATGGGCGTCGAGAACGACGTTCGGACCGCCTCCTGTCCCTTTGCGCACGGCGATGACATTGCCGGCCGCGTCGCGCCGGACTTCGAGGTTTTCGTGCGCGCTGAGCAGTTGCTCTACGAAGCGTGCGCGGGCCTCCTCGTGGCCGGAGGGCGCGTTGATCTCGGTCAGTGCGATCCACTCCTCGAGGATTTTCTGCCGGTTCGTCTCGATGTGCTCGAATGCGGCGGCCACCCTCGGGTCGGAGATCAGAACGCGGGCGGCCGCCAGCCGCTCCGGGTCGGGGACCGGAGGGGCATCCTCGGGCGCGCCGATCGAATAAGTCGTTCGGATACAGGAACTAAGGAGAAGAGCGGCGAGCGTGAGAAGAACGAATATGGCGCGAGACATGGGCTCCTTATCGATGCGATCGAGCTAGCTGCTGCGGGCTAATGATAAACGCGGGCGTGAACCTACGGTGCAGGAGCATGTGTCATCCTGAGCGCAGCGAAGGATCCCCTTACTACTGGCTGTATCGCAAGGCTTCGGGGGATCCTTCGCTCCGCTCAGGATGACACCTCATGCCTTCAGTCGACGCCACAGGGGCCGCGGAATCTCCCAATCCAATGGCCGAATTAGCGGACTGGACCCATAATGCAAGGTGGCAACCAGAAAGAATCGCGAATGCCTGTAGAAAGAAGTAACTATCGCTTCCGAATCAGGGAACCGATCCCCGGCAGGTTCGGTGCGGTGAATGTCTCGCTCTGCGATCTGAGCGAGAAGGGGATTCAGATCGAGCATTCGGAGTCCCTCCCCGAGGGATATTCGGCGATTCTGTCCTATACGATCCCTGGCTCCCACCGACAGATCGACGTGCATGGCGAAATCCGCTGGAGCGTCCCAGATCGCTCCGGAACGAATCATCGGTTCCGTTCAGGGGTTTCCGTCGATCAGAGCTCGGAAGGGCTGGCTTCGAGTCTCGATCTGTTCATCCGCAAGGGGATCGCGAAGCTGGACCGAGGGCTGAGAGAGCCGAAGGGAAGGCCTGTGGGGTATCGCGCTGCCGAGTCGGCGAATGCGTTCAAGATTGCCGACGCGGGGACGAATCGCGTTCCACCGGCCGATGAACATGTCGGAGGCACCGAGCTCCAGACGATCGAGCAGGCGCGCGCGCATCTGTCGGCCAGCTTCGATGAAGCGTTGAAATGGTACAACCGCGCCCGATATTCGCTTGCCGAGGAAGCAGTGCAGCAGGCTGTCATCGGAATTCGCCACAAAGAGGATGTCCTCGCGGTCTGGGAGTACCTCGAACGACGCATCGACATCGCGACGATCGCCCGGGCGTTCAGTCGCCGGTCGTACTGACGGTCCTGCCCTTACGAGCGATCGGCAGCAGCGGATGCCGTCTGGCGAGCGCTGAGAAAAAGAAGGATTCGTGCACGCGCTCGACGTCCGCCATGACGTCGAGCTCGGCCGCCATCTCCACGAGCCCCAGCTCCGTTGCGTAGCGGGACATGCGCACGTACTGACCGACGTTCATCGTCTCGATCACTCCGGCGCAGAGGATCGGGAGCGTCCATCCGCTCCATGGGCAGAGGAAGCGGAGAGTCTTTCCGATAGCGGTGAAGAGCGTTTCCCGGAACGCTGAAGGTCCCGCGCCGAGTTGGAAGAGCATCCGTCCGATTGATTCGCGATGGTGCCATTCATCGGTCTCGATTCCGGCGAGCGCAATCTTTTCCTCAGCGTCGCTGACCGAAGCGGCGTGGCCCTGGTATGCGTACGCCGCCGCCATCTCGCTGGAGTAGGCGACCCGGAGCAGCCGGGTAAGGCGACGCGCCGTTCGATTTCTTTGACCGTGCATTGTCATCTTG
>JBGSYJ010000432.1:0-22749 GCA_041750915.1 Thermoanaerobaculia bacterium
CATAACGAAACTTCAGGCGGGTGACGTGGTCAACGCGATGCCGGCGGAAGCGTCCGCATGGCTCGATCTGCGGCTCATTCCGGGATCGTCGCCGGATGCGATGCTGGCCGAGCTCCGAAAGATCATCGGCGAGCGTGGGGAGCTCGAGGTTCTTCTCGCGGGCATCGCGGCGCCGACCGCGCCGGTCAATACGGATCTCTACCAGACGCTCGAACGTGTGATGCGAAGGTCGGAGCCGCAGTCTGTCGTCGGTCCGCTCGTTTCCGCCGGCACCTCCGACAGCAGATTCTTTCGTGCCCGTGGTGTGCCGACTTACGGGATCTCGCCGTTCAAAGTGAATTACTACGACGGCGACACGATTCATGGTCCGGACGAGCGCATTCGAAGAGCCTTCTTCTTTCGCGGCCTCGGTGTCATGAAAGAGATCGTTCGCGAGTTCTGCGTCGAGGAACGCTGAGCGGGCATGAAGGCCAGAGTTCTCTATACCGCACTCCTTGTTCTCGTTCTCGTTCCGTTCTTTCCCCCGCTCGTACGGGGCGAGATCTTCACGCTGCGCGACCACACCGGGTACTTCATTCCACTCCGTCATTACACGACGCAGCATCTTCTTGCAGGGGAACTTCCGTTCTGGAATTCGCTGAATGCAGGGGGTGAGAAGTGGCTGGCAAATCCGCAGACGGCCGTTTTCTACCCTCCCGCTCTGTTGTTTCTCGTTCTGCCTTTTGCGGCGGCCTACGTGATTTATCTCGCCCTGCACGTCGGAGTCCTTTCAGTCGGGGCATTCGTGCTGTTCCGACGATGGGTGGATGAAGCGCCGGCGTTTTTCGCAGCTGCTGCGCTTGCGCTGTCGGGTCCTGTCATGTCGATTCTCGACGTGTCGAACAATCTCGGAACGTTTGCCTGGTTTCCTCTCGTGATCTGGGCTGCGCTGAGGCGATCGGAGAAATCTGATGACACTCGCGCGATTGATTCACAGCCTTCGCTCGGGATGACAAGTGGTTCATCCCTCGACAATGAGTTGTCAGGTCATTCCGCTCCGGGTGGCGTTCGTGCAACGCTTCCGATCGCTGTGCCCGCGGCACTGCTGGCGATGCTTTTTCTCGGAGGCGAGCCGTTCCTCGCCGGTGCGGGAGGGGCGATCTACAGTGCGATCGCTCTCGGCAGGCGACGGCTCGCCGGGATTCGCGAGATCATCACGGTGGGCAGCCTCGGGGCGCTGCTCTCGATGGTGCAGCTGATTCCTTTTATCGAGATGCTGATGGGAAGCGATCGCGACGGAGGCTTCGGGCGTGAGCTCGCCTTCAGAGAGTCACTCGCACCGATCGACTGGACGCTGCTCTCGCTTTCCCCCGCGCTGTTCGGCCGGGGTGGACTCATTGCCTCCTCGCAGGACTACATACCAATTCTGTATATCGGCACCGCTGTGGTGTTCCTTGCAATCCTCGCCGTTGGACAGGCGACGCTTCGGCCGGGAGCGCATCGACGGACGACCCTCGCCTGGTCTGCGCTTCTCGTGTTCGTTGCAATTCTGGCGGCCGGAAGTCATCTTGGCGCCGGCGTTCGAATCCTCGAGGCTCTGGGAATGAACGTGAGCCGCTACCCTGCGCGATTGCTGCCACTGGGTGCTCTCTCCGTCTGCGCGCTCGCCGCGATCGGTGCGCATTCACTCCGTGAGATCAGTTCCCGCGTCCGGGCCGGCAGCGTTCTGGTCATGACTGGCATGATTGGGGTTGTCATCTTCGCTTACGGACCGCTCGAAATCCCGGCATCGCCCGAAGCGGTTTTCCTGCTCGTCGCCCAGTGCGTTCTGCTCGTGATGATTCTGATCCGGCCACATCAGAAGGGGCTGGTTTACGTGCTCGCAGCCGTGGTCGCGGTCGATCTGATGGTGGCCGCAAGGCCGCTGCTGGGAACCTCGCCTTATCCACTCGAGCCTCCGGCCATCGCGAAGGTTCTCGATTCCTCGAAGAAGATCGCGAGACTGCCGGATCTCGAGCAACTGAGCCGGGAGGCTCGGTACGATTCGATGCCGGGGTACGCGAATCTTCTGTCGGGGATTCACAGTTTCTCTACCGCAGCCCCCGTCAGTGACAGGGATGCGCTACGCTTTCACGAAGAAGCGCTGTTCACTCCGCGGCCGGACCTGTTGCGATTTCTCTCCGTGGGCTACATCATCGCGGCCCGTCCAATCAGCTCTCCAGACATCGCACCGTACTTCGCGTCGGGCTCGATGCACGCATACGCGCTGGTCGATTCCTGGCCGATGGTTACGGGATGGCGGGTGAACTCGCCGAAACTGAATCAGCTCGACGCCGCGCTTCGAGAAGAGAGTACGGTGAGTATTGCCGGAGTGCGTCCGGACTTCGCAGGGCATGTCGAAAAATTCGGGTCGGATCATGCAGTCGTGAGGATCACGACGGACGCTCCCGCTGTGGTCGTGCTCAATCAGCTCGATGCGAGGGGTTGGAGCGTTCGTGTCAATGGCGAGATCGCGGGAGGGCTGACTGTCGGTAATCTGTTTCGTGCAGTGCGTGTGCCAGCCGGCGATCACATCGTGCAGTGGAGTTACAGGCCTCCGTACTTCTTCGCGGGCGTAGTAATTTCCCTCTTGACTGCCATGTTTCTGGTCGCGATCACAATTCATTTGTCACGCAGCGCGCGAGGTGTTGTAGGATTGCGAAACCGACGCGCGAGACATTGATTGCTGGTGAACTGTGATTCAAAAACTTCTCGCATGATCACAGCGAGCCCGTAGTAGAATGTCGCACTTCCGATCCCACATCCGAGGAAGTCCATGCAGAGTATCGATGATCGTCTGAATCAGATTATTCGAGAGTTGATTGGAAACGGAATCACTCTGGTTCAGGCAGTAGAAGCATTCGAGGGCAAATACATTGTCGCCGCGATGGAAGCGAATCGCGGAAACATCACAAGGGCCTCCCGGCTGCTCGGAGTTCATCGCAACACGCTTCACAACAAGCTTCGTTCACATACGATGCTCAACGGATTCGCCGCATCAGCGCGTCCCGTGCGCCGCAGACTGCAGGCGCGGAGTGCGAAGACTGCATCGGTGCGCGAGCCGTCGCGAAAACCGAGGAGTTCCAGATAGCGTTCGTTTTCCCGACGTATCTCTGGCGCCGTGTCTGATCTCGAACTCAAAGAACTCATCACCACACTTCTTCGAGCGAAGGGGAACCGGATGCTCCCCATCCGGGACATCCATGAGCGACTCGGATCGGTCACCGGAGTCGATTGCGAGCGGGAAGATGTGGAGCGTGCCGTCGAGGAGATGGAGCGCGCAGGCCATCTCGTTTCCGTCCGCGGTAAACGCTACAGCCTGTTGGAGTTCACGCCGTACGCCTCCGGTCGCATCCGCGTCTTTCCGGATGGCGATGCCTCCGTTCCTTCCTCCGATCCCGACACCACCGGATACCACGTCTCGAGGCGATCTCTCAAGGGAGCAATGAACGGTGATCTCGTTCTACTCGTCGTCGACAGAAAGAAAAAACCGAGAGAGGTTCGCGGACGCCAGCTGATCGATGCAGAGGTGTCCAGAATTCTGCAGCGCGCACATCGCACCGTAGTGGGAAGGTTTCATCTGGACGAACGTCCGTGGGTCACACCATTCGACGCCCGGCTCGATTCCGACATCCGGATTCCTCCCGACTCGACCATGAACGCCCGCGACGGCGAGATGGTGAACGTCGAGATCGAGCGGTATGCATCGCAGAATGCCGATGCGAGCGGCCGCGTCGTGGAAGTTCTCGGAATGATCGGCGATCCCGGAGTCGACATCGAAGTCGTCATTCGCAAGCATGGCATTCCCCATCAGTTCCCCGACGACGTCCTCCGCGAAGCCGAATCGATCCCGTCGGAGATATCGGTCGGCGAGATTGCCGGACGCGTCGACCTGCGCGAGCACATGATCATCACGATCGATGGAGAGACCGCAAAGGACTTCGATGACGCGGTCGAAGTCGAGCGGCTCGACAACGGGAACTACCAGCTCGGCGTCCACATCGCCGATGTATCGCATTACGTGACCGAGGGATCTCTGCTCGATCGAGAGGCCATCGAGCGCGGGACGTCGGTTTACTTTCCGGGCCGCGCGGTGCCGATGCTCCCGGAGCGTTTGTCGAACGGGATCTGCTCGCTCAATCCGCGCGTCGACAGGCTCACCTTTTCGGCAGTGCTCGAGATCGATCCGAAAGGCCGCGTGCTGAATCGGAAGATGTTCCGCTCGGTGATCCGCACGCGCGAGCGCATGACGTACACCGAGGTGAATGGGATCCTCACCGACGGCGATCGGGAACTGAAGAATCGCTACAGCGAAGTTCTAGGTGCGCTCGAGCGAATGCACGAGCTCTATGAAATTCTGCGGAAGCGCCGGACCGCGCGCGGCTCGATCGACTTCGACCTGCCGTCAGCCGACGTTCTTCTCGGCGAGCAGGGCGAGATCGAGTCGATCATCGCTTCACAGCGGAACGTCGCGCACCGTCTCATCGAGGAGTTCATGCTTGCGGCGAACGAAGCCGTCGCCCGGGAGCTGGTCCTCGCAGCGCAGCCCGGCATCTTTCGCGTCCACCAGCAACCGGACTCACGGAAGCTCGAAGATCTCAAGAGCATCCTGGCCGAGTTCAAGGTGCCGCTTCGTGGCGACATCGAAGAGATCCGTCCCGGCGAGCTGCAGAGCGTCCTGAACAAGGTCGCGGGGACTCCCGAATCGCTCTTCCTCACTGAGCTCGTGCTGCGATCGATGAAGCGTGCCTTTTACGCGGACGAATCGCTCGGTCACTTTGCGCTGGCTCTCGAGCACTACTGCCATTTCACCTCGCCCATCAGACGGTATCCCGATCTGATCGTGCATCGGAGGCTCGGTGAGCTCCTCGCTGACGGACCGCTTCATGGCGACCGGCTGGCAAAGGTGGAAGCGAGACATGCCGGTGCCGCTCTTCAGTCGAGCGAGCGCGAGCGGAGGGCCGAGGAAGCCGAACGTGAAGTCATGGAGTGGAAAAAGGTCGTTTTTATGAGAGACAAGGTCGGCCTCGAGTTCGACGGAAGGATCACGGGAGTCATGCCGTTCGGGCTGTTCATCGAGCTCGACGAGATCTTCGTGCAGGGGATGGTTCCGGTCGCAACGATCGGAGGCGATTTCTGGGCATTTGCAGAGCGGGAACACAGGCTTCGAGGCGATCAGAGCGGCCGCGAGTTCCGCCTCGGCGATCCCGTCCGTATTTTGGTCGCGAGCATCGATGAGGATAAAAGGCAGATCGAATTCCTCCTGGTGTCGACGGGCGGAGTTCCCGTCGCAAAGCGTGAGCGGGAAACCGGACGGCGGAAACGGTAGAGTGTCGTGCTTGCGAGCTTCGTGATGCATTAGCGGTGATCGTGTCTCGGGATTCCCTCACCCCTGACCCCTCTCCCGCCGGGAGAGGGGCACCACCAACCCCCGCGGGAAGGGCGGCGGTTCCCCTCTCCCGGCGGGAGAGGGGTCAGGGGTGAGGGAGCCCGCTGCGCGTATTCCGCTTACATCCGACATTCGTCATTCGTCATTCGTCACTCGTCATTCCCCTTGACCCCGTCCCGCGCAATTGGTTATCTTGACGATAGGGAGTGACGGAAGATGGCGGACCAGAAAGACATAGAGGCGGAACTGCGGCTGCTCGTTGAGCGGCGGCTGTCGCTGGAAGCGAGGCTGCAGAAAGTTCAGGGTGAGCTGTCGGAAGTGGCGCTCGCAGAGCACGATCGTTCCTATGGGGAGATTCAGCGGGGGCTGTTCCAGCTCTTCCGGATCTCGACCACTGACAGACAGCGGATCGAGGTCATGCTCGAAGTCATCCGGATCATGGAGAACAAGCTCGTATATCTGCAGAACTTCGTCATCGAGCCAACTCCGGAGAATCGCAAACTGGCGACTCTGGTCGGCGACTTCGTGATCGATATGGGCTCGACGAGCGGAGGACTCACTCCGCTCGAGGTGACGTACTACACGGGCGTGACGGCGCTGTATGCAGGTGAGATCGACCGCGCGAGGGACGTGTTCAGGCAGGCCTGTGAATCTGAGGAGTCAGACGAAGAGAACGACATCAAATTCAAGTCGTATGTGATCCTCGGAAACCTCACTCACGAGAGCCATGAGTACGAAGCAGCGCGCGCGCTGCACGATGAGTCTCTTCGCTACTCTCAGCACAACAATGTCACGGCGCAGGCTCTCGCGCTCAAGGCGCTCAATTCGTACGCGTTGAAAGAGTACGACGACGCGCTGGCGATGTTCGAGGAGTCGCTCCAGCTCTTTGACCGTGGAGAAGCTTTTTACAACTCATACTTCCACCGCAATGCATTGCTGTTCTCGGCGTCGATCTATTCACAGCGGAAAGAGTTCGCGAAAGCGGAGACTTACTACCGGCAGGTGATCCACGATGCGCAGCCGGACTCGTACGACCACTTCGACGCACTCTCGCAGCTGGGACGTATCTGCTACTCGACGAACCGGTACGACGAGGCTGCGCGGTGTTTCTCAGACGCGATCGCCAGGCATGACTCGATGGAGAATGAGTACATCGTCGACACGTACTTCTGGCTGGCGCGGACTCACATAAAGCAGGACGATGCCGCGGCCGCCCGGACGTACCTCGAGAAGATCGCGGCCTCCGACGTCAAGTACGAGCGTCGTTCCCAGGCGGAAGAACTGCTCGCGAAAGTTTCGTGACTCAGACGAATTTCGTGAGAATGAAGGCGATGTCGTCGCGAAATTCGTCCGTGGCCTCGAACCCGGTGATGTCGGCGTAGACTGCGTCGTAAACCGAAGACAGATCCTTGCCGTCGTCGCGCTCCAGAATTGCCGCGACGCGGTCGACTCCGTAGAAGTCGCCAGCCTCAGTGCGCCGATCCGTGAGTCCATCGGTGTAAAGGAACAGCAGATCGCCGGGTCCGATCGCGAGATGATGTTCCTCGAACTCGAGATTTGGCCGTGCGCCGACCAGGTGTCCAGGCCATTCGGTTGACGACGCTTTTCTCTGGCTGGCGCTGTAGTGCAGAAAGGCGGGATGCGCGCCGTTCGAGAATGTGAGGCTCGTTCCCGCCGGGTCGAGACGAAGCAGTTGAGCCGTAGCGTACTGAGCGGGAAGGCTGGCCCCGAGGAGAAAGTCGTTGAGGTTGGACATGAATGCTGCGAGCGACGGAGTGTCGACCGCCTCAGAGTGGAGAAAGCTCTTGAGAAGCGAAACGAGGATGGCGGCTGGCAGGCCGTGGCCCGACACGTCGGCGACGAACAGGTAGAGCGAGTCGCGCTGCAGGAAGTAGTCATAAAAGTCGCCTGAAAGCGTCTCGCTCGGGATGTATGCTGAACGAATCTCCGCGCGCTCGGTTGCAAAGTTTCTCGCCGGCAGCAGCGATTCCTGCACCCGCCGGGCAAACTGCAGATCGCTGTTGAGCCGCTGGTTGAGCGCCATGATCTTGTCTGATTTATGACTCAGCTCTTCGTAAAGCTGGCGCAACTGCGCCGACTGCTCGACGATGCGATCCTGATAGGCCTTCACGCGCAGCAGAGCGCGCACGCGTGCGAGAATGACCTCGATCTCGGATGACTTGGTCACGAAATCGTCGGCGCCGGCGTCGAGTCCCTCGATCAGGTTTCGCGACGAATCGGCTCCCGTAAGCATCAGCACGGGAATGGTCTGAAGGGCGGGATCATTCTTGATCCGGCGGCAAACTTCGTAACCGTCGAGCCCCGGCATCCTGTAGTCGACCAGGACGCAGCTCGGCGACACCTCGGGAATGATGCGCAGCCCCTCTTCACCGGAAGAGGCCCAGTCGACTTCGTAGCCGGCGTTCTCGAGGACGCGTCGGATCAGCTTCGCGTCGTTCGGATTGTCGTCGATGACTACGATGCGTTCGCGCTTCATCAGGGACAGCCATCGTAAACGCTGGCCCTCGCGGTGTAAACTCCGCTCGGGGTGGCATGCGAATGAAGTTGATCGTGGGGCTGGGAAACCCCGGTCCGGAGTATGAAGGAACGCGACACAATATTGGATTCCGAGTCGTCGATGCGTTCGCAGCGCGATATCGCATCGTTCTCGACAGCCACGAAAAGAATGCAATGGTCGGCCGGGGGCGCGTCGCGGGCAATTCGTTGATGGTTGCCAGGCCGCTGACCTACATGAACGTATCCGGCTCGGCCGTGTCGCTGCTCGTGCGGGCCAATCTCGAGAGCCCTTCGGACCTGCTCGTCGTCTATGACGATGTCGATCTTCCGCTCTCGAAGATCCGAATCCGCGAGGGCGGCTCGCCCGGTACACACAATGGAATGAAATCGATCGTCGCCGCACTTGGTAGCGACAGATTTCCTCGCCTGCGCTTTGGAATTCGGAGCGAAGACACAGACACCAGGAGGGATCTCGCGGACTTCGTGCTCGACCGATTCGAAGACGGTGAACAGGAGCAGGTCGCGGCTGGTGTCACACGTGCAGTGGAAGCAGCATTTCTTTTTGCCAGAGACGACCTTCGACGGGCCATGAATCAGTTCAATCGAGATCCAGTTCCTGTCGAGCCGGAGGCCACCTGATGTCCCATCTTCCCTCAACACTCGCCGAGCTGCGCGCATCAGGGTATCGGTTGCGATCCGTCAAGGATGAGCTTCGGGAGAATCTGCTCGCGCGTTTGTCGGCCCGCGAGCCGCTCTTCTCGGGAATCCACGGCTACGAGCGCACCGTCATCCCGGCGATACAGAACGCAATTCTGTCCCGCCACGACATCATCCTCCTCGGTCTGCGGGGACAGGCGAAGACCAGGATCCTCCGCTCGCTCACCGATCTGCTCGATGAAAAAATTCCGGTCATCGAAGGCTGTGAGATCAACGACTCCCCCTTTGAGCCGATCTGCAAGACCTGTCGTCACAAGGCGGCCGAGAAGGGTGAGGATCTGCACGTCGAATGGCTTCCGCGGGCAGATCGCTACCGGGAGAAACTCGCGACTCCTGACGTGACCGTGGCTGATCTCATCGGGGACATCGACCCGATCAAGGCGGCAAATCAGCGGCTGACGTACGCGGACGAGGAATCGATTCACTACGGGATCATTCCCCGCACGAATCGCGGCATTTTTGCGATCAATGAGCTTCCCGACCTCGCGCCCAGGATCCAGGTGGCGCTGCTCAACATTCTCGAAGAGCGTGATCTGCAAATTCGAGGATTCCCGGTTCGCATTCCGCTCGACGTGATGCTCGTCTTCAGCGCAAATCCCGAGGACTATACGAGCAGGGGAAACATCATCACGCCGCTCAAGGACCGCATCGATTCACAGATCCTCACTCATTACCCGACGAGCGTCGAAACGGCGATGCGCATCACCCGCCAGGAGGCATGGCTCGAACGTGACGGGCTCGAGGCGACGATCGTCGTCCCTGACCTCGTCCACCAACTCGTCGAGAACGTGGGTGTCGTCGCGCGTGAATCCGAGCTCGTCGATCAGTCGTCCGGGGTCTCGGCCCGGATGTCGATCTCGGCGATCGAGATCCTTCACTCGAATCTCGAGCGTCGCGCTGCAATGACGGGTGACAATCCTGTTTATCCGAGGCTCGCAGATCTGTCGATGATCCTTCCCGCGATCACAGGGAAGGTCGAGATGGTTTACGAGGGTGAACAGCAGGGTTCCGAAGTTGTCGCCCGAAAGCTGCTGGGCGAGGCGGTCCTGAGGGTGTTCAATGAGAAGTTCCCGCCGGTCGAGCGGGCGGGAAGGTCCGCCGCGCCCGACAGGCAGCGCCGCGGCTACGGTGAGCTCACCTTTGAAGACGAAGGTAGCTTCAGCGGCCAGGAAAGAAAGAGGCCGTCGCCGAAACCGGACCCGAAGGCGCCCGAGTCGCAGGTGCGGGGTGAGGCCGACTACGACACGATCGTCGAATGGTTCATGCAGGGAAACAAGATCACCCTCTCGGACGAACAGCCGTTCGCCGAGTTCTTCACCGAGATCTCACGCGTGCCTCTCCTTTCGGATACGGCGAGAAGATTCCTGGAGCCCGCCAGCGACGGCGAACTGGCCCTCGGCATGGAGATGATCCTCGAGGCGCTGCATCAGGCTTTACGTCTCACGCGTGAGGACCTCGATTCCACCATCACGTTCTCCGAGCTGATGAAGTTCAACATCCTCCGGACGGTGACCTGAGCCATGCCGCGCGTCTCGACACAGATCTCCGGCGCCGTAGCCAGCCAGATTGAACGTCTGGTCCGCGAGGGCTGGTATCGCGACGAGCAGGCAGTCATCGAAGCGGCGCTCGAGAGCTTTGTCGAGCATCGCTCGTTCATCGGCGACTCGCCCGAGTTGCTCGGACGGTTTGCGGCCGATGCGTTGAATGAATCGAAGCCGGAGACCGCGTTGAAATTTGTCGCTCGCGCGCTGACCATTCTCGGCACTCGTCCAGACAACGATCTCCAGCTGTACAAATCGCTCGTGGAGCTCCGCGTTCAGAGCCTCCTCGTTCTCGGCAGGGATGAGGAAGCCAAGAGCTGCCTCGAGGAAGCGAAGAAGCAGCTTCCGAACACTCCCGGAATCAGCGGCTGGATCAGACGAATGACGAACGACGAGTGACGAGTGACGAATGACGAATGACGTCGGCTCTCCACCCCAGAACCCAGAACCCAGAACCCAGAACTCACAACTCACAACTCACAACTCACAACTCACAACTCACAACTCACAACTCAGAACTCAGAACTCAGAACTCAGAACTCAGAACTTGTTCCCCCATGAGACACCGCTACGGCTACCTCGACCCTGAACTTCTTCAGCGTCTCCTCAGTGAGATCGGGCTGCGGAGGCTGTTCAATCATCTGCTTCTTCAGACTGGAGGAGATGTCGATGAGGCGATGGAGTGGATGCGCGCGCTTCAGGAACGGGGCCTGCTCGATCCATCGCTCGATCTCGACGCGTTCTTCGCGCGGCTGATGGATCAGAACGTGATCGGCCACGACGGCGAGGGGAACATGATGCTGACGGCGGAAGGGGAGCGGTCCATCAGAAGGGACGCGCTTGACGAGATCTTCGGCGGCCTGAAGAAGGCGAGCGCCGGTTACCACTCGGTGGCCTCAGCGGGTCAGGGAAGCGAGCGGTTGACCGAAACGCGCGCGTGGCGATTCGGCGACGATCCGACGTCAATTGACGGAGTCCGCACACTGCAGAACGCTCTGCGGAATGGCGACCCGTCCGAGCGAATCACGATCACGGAAAATGACTTCGAAGTCTTCGAGACGGAGCACAACAGCAGCTGCGCCACCGTGGTGATGATCGACATCTCGCACTCCATGATTCTCTACGGCGAGGATCGCATCACCCCGGCGAAGAAGGTCGCCCTCGCGCTCACCGAGCTGATCCTCACGAAGTATCCGAAAGATGCGATCGACGTGGTTCTGTTCGGTGACGAAGCCGTCGAAGTTCCCATTTCGGAGATCTCCTACGTTCAGGTGGGTCCGTATCACACGAACACGCGCGCGGGACTTCAGCTCGCGCAGAACATCCTTCGCAGGCATAAACACGGGAACAAGCAGATTTTCATGATCACGGATGGGAAGCCATCGGCCCTCACCGAAAACGGCCGGCTCTACACGAACTCGTTCGGTCTCGACATGAAGATCGTCAACCGCACGCTCGAAGAGGCCGACCGCTGCCGGCGCGCGCAGATTCCGATCACGACCTTCATGCTGGCCACGGATCCGACACTCGTGAATTTTGTCGAGCAGCTTTCTCGGATCAACCGCGGCCGCGCGTTCTACTCATCGCCCGACCGGCTCGGCGAATACATCCTCGCGGACTACATCCGCAATCGCCGCAAGTTCGTCCATTAAACATAATTGAGAATTCAGAATTCAGAATTCAGAAATGGGGCTGCCCAGGGCTCCTTTCTGAATTCTGAATTCTCAATTCTTTAGCGGGAAGGCCCTGCCACATCTTGATGTTCATTTCTGCGGTGCGCTCCTATCTCCCGGCCTTTCTTGCCCTTCTCCTCTCTTTCCCGCTGGCGGCGAACGATCGCGTCTATCGACTGCTCCAGTCAGGCAGCTCGAATGGGCCCGCCTCAATTCATGACCGCGGCATCCACGGCGAGGGCGAGATCATCGCGATTCTCGACACGGGACTCGATCACGACAGCTGCTATTTTGCGGAAGGGGATGGGACGCCGCCGCCCGTCAATGTGGCGCTTCCCGGCGGATTTCTGGAGGCCTCCAATGTCGATCACACACGACGCAAGGTCATTGCCTACAACTTTCTCTACTCCTGTTCCGGATTTCCAGGAGCTCCGGGCTGCGAGGATCCGTCTGATCCACGCGCCTTCGACAATCAGGGACATGGAACACACGCTGCTGCAGTGGCAGCTGGCGACCGCGACACCCCTCTCGTTCATGACCCTTCAGACGCGATCGCGCCCGGGGCGAAGCTCGTGATTCAGGACGCGGGATTCATCGGGGGAGACAATTGCACGCAGCGTCCCGGCCTCGGCTGTCCCGTGCGTGAACTCCGTCCCGTGCTCCTGCAGGCGTATCTTCAGGGAGCGCGCATCCATTCAAACTCGTGGGGCGACAGGCAGAACACACCGCAGCCGTTCACACCACCGACGGCGAACTATTCGAAAGCGGCGTCTGAGATCGACGCGTTCGTGCACGAGCATCCCGACATGCTCGTGATCTTCAACACCGGTAACGCCGGTCAGCTAGGGCCGTCATCCGCGTCAGCGCCGGGAGTCGCGAAGAATGCCATTCAGGTCGGCGGAGTGGTTCAGTTCGACGGCGAGGAGGCCGTTGCTTCGTTCAGCGGCCGAGGCCCGACGCGTGACGGACGGATCAAGCCGGACCTCGTTGCGCCGGCTACGATCACGGCCGGCGACACCGACTTCGATGTAACGACGGGAAACTGCAATGTTTCGCAGCAGACGGGAACATCGTGGTCCGCGCCTGCAGTCGCCGGTGCAGCAGCACTCGTACGCCAGTATTTTGCAGATGGTTACTATCCCCTCGGAATCAAGAGGAGCGGGCCGCCGGTGGGTCCGAGTGCGGCGCTCGTCAAGGCGATGCTCATCTCATCCGCGAGGAGAATCGCGTGGGACTCGAGCACAGGGCGTCTGACCGCAAGTGACGCTGTTCCTTCTATGCAGCAGGGCTCCGGGGTTCCGGTTCTCGACGACGTGCTCTATTTCACCGGCGACTCTCGAAGGCTGCTGATTCTTGATCGGGAGTCGGAAGAAGGACTCGAGGGCGGATCGGAGACGTCGATCCGATTCCGGGCAGATGCCGGCAGTCCATTGAAAATTGTCCTCGTATGGACGGATCCTCCGGCGGAGCCGCGTGCGGCCAGTGATCCCGCTCCGGTGCTCGTGAATGATCTCGATCTCAGCCTCGTCACACCCGACGGGCGGCGGCTGATGGGCAACGACACGGCATTGACGGGCCGACCGGATCGTCTGAACAACGTTGAGGTCGTCCTCATCGATCAGCCGGTGGCGGGGGAGTATGAGGTCGTAATCCGTGCCGAGCGGATTGCTGCCGGCGAAAGGCAGAGCTTAGCGCTCGTCGTGACCGGAGACATCACGCAACCGGCACGGCGCCGTCCCGCGCGGCGGTGATTGCGGCGCGAGGTCCACGGCGGGACTTCTTTCCGCTATCATTCACCGCCATGATTTCTCGTGAATACCTTCGTGAAAATGCTGACGCGTACCGGCTGGCGCTCCAGAACCGCGGCGCGTCGGTCGATCTCGATCGCTTCCTCGAGCTCGATGTCGAACGTCGGCGAATCATCGCTGAAGCGGAGACGCTGAAGGCCCGTCGAAACGTCGCATCCCAGGAGATCGCAAGGCTCCGCAAGGCAAAGGAAGATGCTGGAGCTCCCATCGAGGCGATGCGCCAGGTCGGCGATGACATCAAAGCGCTCGACGCGAGACTAGCAGAAGTCGAGCAGGCACTCGAAGAGCTCGAGCTGGGATTTCCGAACGTTCCGCACGAATCCGTTCCCGTCGGTCCGGATGAAAGCGCGAATCGCGAAGAGCGCGTCTGGGGCGAGCGTCCACCGTTCCCCTTCACGCCGAAGGAACACTGGGAGATCGGAGAGCAGCTCGGAATTCTCGATTTCGACCGCGGCGCAAAGATCGCGGGCGCACGATTCTCGGTGCTGTTCGGTGCAGGCGCCCGCCTCGAGCGCGCACTGATCTCGTTCATGCTCGATCTTCACACCGGCAGGCACGGGTATGTCGAGGTCTGGCCGCCGGCGATCGTCAACGGCGAGTCGATGCGGGGGACGGGACAGCTGCCGAAGTTCGAAGATGATCTATTCAAACTCCGCGGGGATCGCGACCTCTATCTCATCTCGACAGCGGAGGTGCCGGTCACGAATCTGCACCGTGACGAAATTCTCGGGGAGGAAGAGCTCACAATCTCGTACTGCGCGTACACGCCCTGTTTTAGGAGCGAGGCGGGTTCGTACGGCAAGGACACGCGGGGGCTGATCCGCCAACACCAGTTCGACAAGGTGGAGCTCGTGAAGTTCTCGCGGCCTGAGGACTCATGGGATGAGCACGAGAAGTTGACGGACGATGCAGCCAAGGTTCTGAGACAGCTGGGGTTGCATCATCGCGTTGTGACCCTGTCGACGGGCGACATGGGTTTCGGTGCCGCGAAGACCTATGACATCGAGGTCTGGCTTCCCGGTCAGAACACGTTTCGGGAGATCTCCTCGTGTACGAATTTCGGCGATTTTCAGGCGCGTCGCGCGAACATCCGGTACAGGCGCGACGACAAGAAGAACGCCTTCGTGCACACGCTCAATGGCTCTGGTCTTGCGATCGGACGAACGCTCGTGGCGATTCTTGAAAACTACCAGCAGCCTGATGGCTCGGTGACCATCCCCGAGCCACTTCGGCCCTACATGGGAATCGACCGCATCACTCCGCGCAGCCGGGTGTGAATTGTGCGACGCGGTGTTCTCTCTGGAATGGAGATCTCTCGAATGACAAAACCGCTCATCGGCATCGGAGCAGACATCAGGGATTCCGGCTCCGGCGGCAGGGAGCAGGCCTATGGATTCACGACCTACGTCGATGCCGTCATCCGGGCCGGAGCCATTCCGCTTCTGATTCCACCGCAGTCCGAGAACATCGTCGAGCTGCTCGCGTCGCTCGATGGGGTGCTGCTCAGCGGCGGCAGGGACTGCGATCCCGCGATCTACGGCGAAGAGTGCCATGCGTCGATCAAACCGATGGACATCCGGAGACAGGCGAATGATCTCGAGCTCGCCCGGCACTCCCGTGAGCAGGGAGTTCCGACACTCGGAGTCTGCCTGGGAGTCCAGATCATGGCGATTGCCGCGGGCGGTTCTCTCATCCAGGACATCGGCTCTGAGATCGATACAAAAATCCGGCATGAGAGCGAGCCGGAGGGCCGGCGCCACCATCCGGTTCGCATCGAAAGCGGGACGATCCTCGCGTCCATCCTGGAAGAATCGGATCTGATTGTGAACTCATCGCACCATCAGGCCGTGCGTACTGCCGGCGAAGGTCTTCGCGTCACAGCGCGCGCGCCCGACGGGATCGTGGAAGCGATCGAAGACGCAAATCATCCCTTTTATGTCGGATTGCAGTGGCACCCCGAAGACATGTCCGCCGAAGACTCGGCTGCGAGGATCTTTGATGCTTTCATCGCCGCCGCCCGTCGAAGGGCACTCGGTAGAGAGATGAGCCCAGTGTCATCCTGAGAAGGGTGTGAATGCATCTTCTAAGCAACCGTATTTTAGAAGCTCCAGGCAGGTTCATGGGATTTGTCATCCCGAGCAAGCGCGGGTGTGTGGGAGGGGCGAGGGATCTCCGGCGATAGTACATTCGTGATTCGTGATGAGCACATGGTGGTGGCGGACTGGTAGGCAGCTATGAGCCATCGCCGGAGATCCCTCGCCCCTCCCGCCCGCACAACCAAGCTCGGGATGACACGAGGCTTCGATTTCGTCACGGACTCCGAGCTTCGCAGGATGGCAAGTCCTTACGATGAAACGTTCCCCTCATATCGGAATAGCTCAGTATGGAAGGAGGTTTGACCCGACGGATGCCCAAGCTGAAACGAAACATCCTGATTCTCGCGCTCGCCGTCCTTCTTTTCAATGTCACCGAGCTGGACGCCAGCACCTTTCTGACGTCGATCGACGCGGCGAAAGCGGAAGCGAAGAAGAAGGACCATCTGATCTTCGTCGACCTCTTCGCCGACTGGTGCGGCTGGTGCCACCGCATGAAGAGGGACGTCTTTCCGACCGAAGTCTTCCAGAATGCGACCAAAGAGATGGTCCTGCTCCGTGTCGACACGGAAGACGGGGCCGAGGGGACGGATCTGGCGCGCAAATATCAGATCCGGCGGCTTCCGACCTTCCTGATTCTCGATTCCGATGGACTGGTTGCGGGCACTCTCTACGGCTACTCACCCGCGGAGAAGTTTACTCAGCGGATGATCGATGCGTACTCCGACTACTTGACGTTCAGAGAAACTCTGAGCAGGGAGTCGAGCTTCAGCGCAGATTATGCAAAGCGGCTGGAGATCGCCGAAGAATTTCTTCGCCGCGGTGGAGTCGCGCAGGCACAGAGCCGCCTCCGAGCACTCGCCGGTGATTCGAAAGCGCCGGAATCCGCCAGAGATCTCTCGTATTACCATCTGGCGGCGAGCCTGCTTTCAGCCAAGGATTACGTCAACGCGCGCGCAACTCTGGAGAAGTTCTTCGCGGTGCAGACCTCTGGAGATTCGCTCGAGCGCGCCCGTCTGATGATGAGTCAGGTCTACTGGGAGCAGGGCGACTATCCCAAAGCACTGGCAGAGCTCAAGAGCTTCAAACAGAAGTATCCGGCCTCGCCACTCATCGAGCAGGTCGACGTCATGCTCCCCCAGCTCGAGAGTGCAGTCGCAAGAAAGAACTGACGGTCTTGAGCTGCACAAGACGATCTGCCGCGGCCTTCCTTCTCTTTTTCGCTGCCCTCACTGTCGAGGCCCAGTTCTCTCCGTCCAGTGCTCCGTCCGCACCCGCTCCCAAGATGGCGCTCGAGGTGCGGATCGATCCGGTTTCGGATGGGGACCGGCTGACGGGACGCGCCATTGCGACGATCGGAGACGGCTGGCATGTGAACTCCCATACGCCGACGGACGAGTTTCTCATCCCGACCGTTCTCACGATTGATTCGCCCCTGATCCGCAACCTCAGCGTTTCTTACCCTCCGCACGAGATGTACAGGTTCGGCTTCGCCGATGGCGAGCTCGCCGTGTACCAGGGCCGTATCAACATTCCCTTCACCGCCACGCGAGTGGGAGGGGGAGAGGTCGAGGCACGGTTGCGCTACCAGGCATGCAACGATTCGATCTGCCTTCCACCCTCGACCGCGCTTGCGCGTTTCACCATCCCCGCGCAAGCAGTCTCGTCCGCTGGGATCCCCGCTTCGGAGCCCCCGGTCGATCGGATCGACCCGGCTCCGGATTCTTCCCCGGACGCGGCGGCAACCCCTGCAGAGCCCACAGTAGCGGCGGTCTCGACATCGGATCCCGAAGTCTTTACGCCGCTTTCGAGCGCCCCCACAGGTCCGGTCAGCCTCTTCGGAAGCGATGTCTCGGCAACGCTCGCTTCCCGCGGTCTTCTGCTGACGCTGGTTTCCGTGTTCGTTCTGGGCCTCGCCCTGAATCTCACACCGTGCGTCTATCCTCTGATTCCCATCACGATCGCGTTCTTTTCGTCCCAGAGCGAGGGAAGCCGGTCGCGTCGCGTCGTCCTCTCGGTCAGCTACGTCCTCGGCATTGCGGCTACCTATTCAGCGCTCGGTGTCTTTTCCGCCCTTAGCGGCCGGCTTTTCGGAGCGTGGCTCCAGCTGCCGTCCGTACTGATTTTCTTTGCCGTTCTGATGGTGGTCCTCGCCGCTTCTATGTTTGGCGCCTTCGAAATCCGGGTTCCACATTTCATTTCGGATCGGGCCGGTGCGCGCAGCGGAGTTGTCGGTGCGCTCATCATGGGGCTGCTCGTCGGCATCGTCGCTGCGCCGTGCGTGGGCCCGTTCGTCATCTCACTGATCGCGCTGGTGGGTCAGTCCGGAAGCGTTCCCCTCGGATTCACGCTCTTCTTCGTGCTCGCCCTCGGACTGGGTGTTCCCTATCTCTTCCTCGGGATCTTCTCATCCGGGCTCGATTCGATTCCACGTTCCGGGATCTGGATGGATCACATCAAGCGTGCGATGGGATTCGTGCTCATCGCAATGGCCTTTTACTTCGTCTGGCCGCTCACGGGAGACACCGTATTCAAGTACGGTGTCGGTCTGAGCCTGTTCGTCGGCGCGGTGTTCCTTTTCTTTCTGGGCAGACGTGTGCCGGCAGGAAAGACGGTACGGATCGTGTGCGCGATCGTCCTGCTCGCAGCCTCCGCATGGTTCCTCTATCCGAGGGCAGTAGCGGAAGGAGTCGAATGGACTCCGTATGACGAGAAGCTTCTCGTCGAGGCTCGTGAGAACGGGACACCGGTCATCATCGACTTCTACGCCGACTGGTGCCTTCCCTGCAAAGAGCTCGATAAGCTGACGTTTACCGACGCCGCCGTGATCGCCAATTCAGAGCGTTTTTTGCGACTCAAGGCTGACCTCACGAAGGCTGAAGACCCTCAGACGGTACGGCTGACGGCGCAGTATCAGATCATCGGGGTTCCAACGATCGTTTTTATCGATCAGACGGGCGCTGAGAACACTTCTCTTCGGCTCACCGGCTTCGAGAATGCCGCGAAGTTCCTGCGGCGGATGCAGCAGGTGCGCTGAACCTCAGTTCCCGAACGAATACGCCGCCATCAGCAGGAGCCGGTTGCTTTCGAGCTCGATTCCCGGATCGAGAATATTCGATCGGTCCGTCTCGATGCGCTCGAACTCGACTGCCGGAATGATCTGCCAGTTCGTTCCCAGCGGGATCTTGACCCCCGTTTCCACGCGAAAGCCGGTCGTGTCGGTGTCGGCTGTGACGCCGAGTACGTTCAGGTCCGCGGTGCCGATGTACCCGCGTGCCAGTCCATACCATCCGATTGGGCGGTTGGTCGTGGTGTGAAGGTTGATGCCCAGAACGAGGGCCTGATGGTCGAGGTCGAGATCCTGGCTGAAGAAAATCGGTCCGCCGAACTCGATTGCATCGATCCGTACGCCGCCTTCGATGTCCATGAACTGGGTGACTGCGTACCCTACGGTTCCCTCGAACCTGTCTCTTGAGTACTCAGCGAGGTCTATCGGAAGGAACGACAAGGCCACAGACGAGGAATCGTGATCATAGGCACCGCCCAGAACGACGCGTCCCGTGCGGTACTCGCCGAAGATTCCGAAGGAGCCTTCCCTGCCGGTGTCGAGCGTGAAAAATTCGACGGCTTCGGCCTGAATCTCGGTCGAGTAGTTCGAGTAACGTGCACCCAGGGTGAACGTCTGAGAAAAAATCGGGGTGGCGGTGATTGCGAATAGCGCTGCGGCGATGAAAAAGGGGGCTCGTTTGGTCATGCATGGTCTCCGGCTGCGGCCATTGCACGCGCTCTGCCAGCCGAGGCTGCCGCGGTCACGGGAGCTTGATCTTCGGTTTGTCCGGGTGGGCTTTGTACAGGAGCGCGACCTTTCCGATCGTCCCGACAAGCTCGGAGCCGGTCTCGCTTGCCAGCACCGCTGCGAGCTCTTTCCGCTCACCGCTGTCGTCGAGCTCGAGCCGGATCTTGATCAGCTCATGGGCTTCGAGGGATCGCCGGGTTTCCTCGATTACCTGCGGAGTCACGCGGCTGCGCCCAACACGGACGATCGGCGCCATCGGATGGCCGAGCGCTTTGAGAAAGCTGCGCTGCTTCGACTGGATCGACACTCAGCGCTTCCTGCTGCCTTCGCCCGAAACGCCGGAAGGCTGCTTCGACTCGTCCTTCAGCGGCGACGGTGCGTCGGCCCGGACTGCGTCAGGCTGCCGCTGTACCGGCTCTCGCGTAGGAGCGGTTCTGACCACCGCCGCCGGAGGTCGCCGCTTTGAGTAAAAGTTCCAGGAAGCCTCGACGCGCTGGCCGGTCTTGCGATCGGTACCCCAGACAAAGGCTCTCTGCACGTTTTCCGCGAGTGAGTCACGGATCACCATGGAGATCGATCCGTCTCTGGGATCATAGTCATAGGGGGTCGTACCGAGGCTGAGAACCGCCATCTGGACTGAGTTGGGCTCGAGGTCTTCGAAATTTGCGATCGTTGCCGAGATGACGGGAGCCCCTTTCGTGAGGAGATTGCCGGGTGAGGGGCTCGCCGCTTCGAGGGCCAGAGGTTTCGTGCCGAGGAGGCGGCGGAACTCATCGAGCGTGGTGTCCTTGCGAATCACGACGCGCCTCATCCTGAACGGATCACTGCCTTGCCGGACCGGCCCGAAGTCGCAGGTCAGGCCCGCTTCATAGCCTGCAGAAGCGGTGCTCTCGGCCACCTCGTCGTTGTAGTCGCCGTACGGGTAGGCCAGAAAGCGGACATCTCTTCCGGTCTCCTCTTCGATGATCTCTTTGCTGCTGACCAGTTCGTCGCGAAGCAGCTTCCGATAGGACGCATCGTCGACGGAGCGGTGACGAGCGCGGGTGAGAAACGAGTGCGAGAGCGTGTGGCTCTCGATCAGAGCGCCCTGCTCGGCCATCTCCCGGATCTGGTTCCAGGTGAGGGCGTACGAGCCCTGTCCGATGAACTTCGGGTAGATGAAGACGGTGAACGGAAAGCGGTGCTTCTTCATCACGGGAAACATTTCGTCGTAGACCGAGCGGTATCCGTCGTCGACGGTGACGACGACCGCGTTCTCCGGCAGGGATTTTCGACGGCCGGCAACGTAGTCCGAAAGCTCGTCGAGCGAGATCACGTTGTAGCCCGTCGCGGCGAGATACTGCATCTGCTGACGGAAGGCTTCGCGGGTGATCGAGAACTCGGTGTCGTACGGCGAATGAACGACGTGGTAGCAGAGGACGATCGCAGTGGGAGGCTCTTTGACAGTTCCGTGGATACTTCCCCCCAGGCCAAGCAGGCCAAGGGTAAGAAAAACGACGCGCGCGATCATCCCGACTCTCCCCGAAAAGTTTCAACGACGCGGTGCAACATCAGTGCCGCGTCGACTGCATTGTAATCACAGATCCGTGATGTCGGGACGAGTACTTGCGACGACGCTCCGGTCGAGTTCGGTCCGGTGAAATTCCACGACTTCACCGCTGTTGATGGCGATCGAACCATTGCCCGGCGTTGACCCGGACTTCCGCCTCGGCTAGAGTTCGTCCGAATTTCAGGAGGTCGTATCCCGATGTCTGATCGTCCCACTCGAAAAGAGATGAAGCAAGACCGTTTTGTGCAGGATGTAGGCACCGCCTACGGCTATGCAAACAAGAATCGCAAGAACATCCTGCTGGGAATTGCGGGAGTCGTGGCGCTGATCGCCGTTTTCTACGGCGTCTCTGCATATCGAAGCTCTCAGGAGCGGAAGGCCCACGAGCTGCTCGCGGAAGCGATCGCTGTCATGGATGCGAGCTCAGGCGCATCACAGGTGACCGCTGAAGGGGCTCCGGAGTTCGCGAGCGACGAGGCAAAGTTCGCAAAGGCTCAGCCCCTGCTCCAGGCCGTAGTTGATCAGCACTCCGGAAGCGATGCCGCTGATGTTGCGGAGCTCTATCTCGCGAATATCGCCGCGGCCCGCGGCGATCTTGCAGGGGCGCGCGGCAGGCTCGAACAATTCGTTCGCAGCCACCCCGACCACATTCTCGCCGGCGCGGCACAGTTGAGCCTTTATGAAATGCGACTGCAGCCACAGGAGGCCCAGGCTCTCATCACCGAGCTCGAGCAGAAGGTCGCAGAGGAGAAGCCGGCTCTGCCGAAGGATGCGCTCCTGTCTCTTCTCGCTCGGGCGTGGGAACTGCAGGGAGACAGCGCGAAGGCGCGCCAGGCGTACGAGCGGATCGTCTCCGAGTTCCCCGATTCGACCTACACCATGGACGCGCAGCGCCGGCTCGCGACGGTCTAGGGTCTGAAACGGGGCGCGTGCCGGACAATCAACCGCCCGTCAATTACGAGGAGAGCGAGCGATGGCTGAAGAAAAGCCCTTTCTTACCGACATTCAGGAGCTTCGCCGCCGGGCCAGACAGCACATTGAGAATGGCGCCGTCACGGGTGGATATCGCGGGGACCGCGACACCGTGATCCGTCTGCTCAACGAGGCGCTCGCGACCGAGATCGTCTGCGTTCTCCGTTACCGCCGCCACTACTTCATGGCCCAGGGTATCCACGCTGATCCGATCGCGGCCGAGTTCCTCCAGCACGCCAACGAGGAGCAGGCGCACGCGGACCAGATCGCAGGGCGTATCGTGCAGCTGGGAGGCGAGCCGAATTTCAGCCCGGAGGGCCTGCTCACACGGAGTCATTCCGAGTACGTCGCCGGCACGACCCTGCTCGACATGATTCGTGAGGACCTCATCGCGGAACGCATCGCGATCGACTCGTACAGCGAGATGATCCGCTACATCGGCGATGACGACATCACGACATCCCGCATGCTCGAGGGAATCCTCGCGGTTGAAGAAGAACACGCCGATGACCTGGCGAGCTTCCTCGCGGATCTCGGTGGGGCAGGAGCAGGGGAAGCCTGAAAAGGTATCCGGCCGTCCGGTTCGGTGATCCTTGCAGGCAAGTGCTGCTCTTGTCATCCAGAGAGGTTGTGAATTAGTGTCATCCCGAGCGTCGAGCGAGGGATCTGGGAGGGG
>JBGSYJ010000433.1:0-51617 GCA_041750915.1 Thermoanaerobaculia bacterium
CTCATCACGCTGAACACGGGACGCCTGACGATCCCTGCCGGCTGCGCCGCAGCGGGCCGCCGATCGCTGGAGATCGCAAAAGAGTGGGCGAGCGAGCGGGAGCAGTGGGGCGCGCCGATCGGCAAGCACGAGGCGATCGCAGCGAAGATCGCCTGGATGGCCTCGCACACCCTCGCGATGGAATCGATCGTCTGGCTCACCTCAGGCCTCGCAGACCGCGGCGACGTGGACCTGCGACTCGAAGCTGCAATGGCAAAGCTGTTCAACACCGAGATCATGTGGAAGGTTGCCGACGAGCTCGTGCAGATCCGTGGCGGTCGCGGATATGAAACGGCCGATTCGCTACGCGCTCGTGGCGAGAAGGGATGGCCGGTCGAGCGCATCCTCCGCGACATGCGAATCAACCGCATCTTCGAAGGCACGAGCGAGATTCAGAGGTTGTTCATCGCGCGTGAAGCCGTCGATCCGCACATGAAGAAGGCCGGAGTTCTGCTGCAGCCCGATGCTTCCCTTGGAGAGAAGGGCGCAGGAATGGCGAAAGCGGGCGCGCATTATGCCTGGTGGTATCCGTCGCGATACGCAGGCTGGAGCCGCTATCCGAAGTTCGGTGAGTTCGGGGCTCTGTCGGGACAGATGGGCTATGTCGAGCGGACATCTCGCCGTCTGTCGCGCGGAATCTTTCACGCGATGATGCGCTATCAGGCGAAGCTCGAAAGGAAGCAGAGCACGCTCGCGCGCATCGTCGACATCGGCACCGATCTATTCGCAATGTCGGCGACGATCACCTACGCGACGATGCTAGCGAAGAAAGGCAACGACTACCCGAACGTTCTCGAGCTCGCCGATCTCTTCTGCCGTGACGCACGCGTGCGCATCGAGCAGAACTTCGACCTGCTGTTCGACAATCACGACGATGAGGCGTATCGCGCGGCATCGAAGCTTCTCAAAGGCGGATACGACTGGCTGCAGGGCGATCTGGTTCACCCGGACGGAATGCCGACCCCGGAAGCAGTCGCGCGCGCCGTCGCGTCAATGGAAAAGCAGTAGTAGCGGCGCGGCTTTTCCCCTCTCCCCGCGGGAGAGGGGTCAGGGGTGAGGGATCTCCGAGGTCCGATCACTCCGTGAATCCGTAGCCTCCAACGCTCGGATACGAACGGAAGAGCTGCTGCGGAACTCGAAAAGCGTGTTCGTCCGATTGCGCGTTTGACGAAGCTCTGAAGAAGGGGCTCCCTCACCCCAGAACCCACTCCCGCGGGGAGAGGGGAACAGAACCTCTACTACAGATTCCGGTAGATCGCTTTCCCCGCGAACAGCGCGGCGTCGCCGAGCTCCTCTTCGATGCGCAGCAGCTGGTTGTACTTGGCCATGCGGTCGCTGCGTGAGGCCGATCCGGTCTTGATCTGCCCCGCGTTCGTTGCGACGGCGAGATCTGCGATCGTCGAATCTTCCGTCTCGCCCGATCTGTGCGAGATCACGGAACGGTAACCTGCGCGCTTTGCCATCTCGATCGCTTCGAGTGTCTCGGTCAGTGTGCCGATTTGATTCACCTTCACGAGAATCGCATTCGCAATTCCACGCTCGATTCCCTTTGCGAGAATCTCCGGGTTCGTCACGAACAGATCATCGCCGACGATCTGGGTGTTCGCTCCCATCGCCTTCGTCATCGCGTCCCAGCCGTCCCAGTCGGCTTCGGCCATTCCGTCTTCAATCGAAATGATCGGGTACTTACTTCGCAACCCCTGGTAGTACTCGATCATCTCGCTGCTGTTCAGCTTCCGGTTGTCGCCGCTGAGGTTGTACGAGTCCTTCTCGTGAAACTCGGATGCCGCAACGTCGAGCGCGAGATAGATCTGCTCGCCCGCTTTGTATCCGGCTTTCCCGATGGCCTCGAGAATCAGATCGAGCGCTTCGGCATTCGAGGAAAGGTCCGGCGCGAATCCGCCCTCATCACCCACGGCCGTCGTCAGCTTCCGATCGCTGAGCGTCTTTTTGAGATGATGAAACACCTCCACGCCGGCCCGCAGCGATTCAGAGAAGGTGTCGAAGCCCGCTGGAACGATCATGAATTCCTGAATGTCGAGATTGTTGTCGGCGTGAGCGCCGCCATTAATGACGTTCATCATCGGAACGGGAAGCGTTCGCGCGCCGGGACCACCGAGGTAGAGAAAGAGTGGAAGGCCCGCTGCCTCCGCTGCCGCACGGGCCGTAGCCATCGAAACACCGAGGATCGCGTTCGCCCCGAGCTTTCCCTTGTTGGGAGAACCGTCCAGCTGGAGCATCAGCAGGTCGATCATCGACTGCTCGCGTGCGTCCATCCCCTCGATCTCTTTCGCGATCGTCTCGTTCACATGGTCGACGGCTTTGCGAACTCCCTTGCCGAGATAGCGTGATTTGTCGCCATCGCGAAGCTCGATGGCTTCGCGGGTTCCTGTCGAGGCTCCCGAGGGAACAGCGGCCCGCCCGAGCGAGCCGGAGTCGAGAACGACGTCGACTTCGATGGTGGGGTTGCCACGGGAATCGAGAATTTCGCGCGCGAAGATTTCAGTGATTTTGAACATGGCGGGATTCTACTAGATCAGGCCTCCGCAATTTTCGTGGAAGAGTCTGGGCGACGTAGCTGCTCGAGGATCAGCAGGAGGGCGAGAAAGCCGAGTGGTAGCGCGAGCTGTTCGAGAATCCGCGTCCATGAATTCGCCACATGCCATGCGACATCGAGCGGCGTGATCACATAGGCCACTACGAAGAAGAAGAGTTGCGTTCCCAGCGTGAGGATGAGGAACTTTTCCCGGCGAGGCGCGCTGCCGACGATGAGAACTGTGATCAGCGCGGCTGCCCAGAAGAGCTGCTGCGACGGAGCGTTCAGCATGAGCTGTTCTCCCACGGTGCCGATTCGGCCCAGGCCGCCGAGGGCGCGCTCCAGCAGCGGCCCGGAGGTCAGATAGGTCGCCAGGTCATGCCTCTCCTTGAGAATGAGCCAGGGTGCTGCAATGACGGCCGCAGGCCACAGCCGGACAACCTTCCGCCAGCCTCTCCGCTCATTCATAGCGATCCCAAGCGCAGCTGCAATGAGCAGAGTGATCCCCTCGTTCTTCGTCTGAATTGCGAGGCCCAGAAAGATCGCTCCCAGACCGATTTCCCGAAACGAGTCTTCGCGTAATCCGCGGCGGATCAGGAGCAGGCCCGCGGCGGAGTAGGCGATCATCGCCGGCTCGGCCGTGCCCACCCAGCGGCTCAGTGCGAGCGGGGCGAGGATGTTTGCGCCGAGGGCTGCCATCCATCGCGAGCCGGTCTCGCGGCCGATCAGATCGCGAACGATGAGAATCGCCGCAGCGGCGAACGCGGTCGAGAGAAGTCCGATCCAGCGATCCTCCCAACCTCCCCGCAGAATGCTCGCAAAGGCGTAGTTCAAAGAGACAAGCGGAGGGTAGCCCGTATGCGCGAATGCGTTGCCTGCGTCCTCGAGGAATCTCCAGTCGATCCCCCGATGCTCGAAAAAGACTCGTCCTTTCAGCCCCCAGATTGCCCAGAAATCGATCGCCGGAATCGAAGCGAGCGTTGCAATCAGCGCGTGGCTGACGACCAGGGCCGCCGTCGCGATATCGAGCACCGCCGAAGCCATCCGGCCGGCCAGGGATGACGCGCCGGTCGGAGGATCAAACTGCAGCCCGCGGCCCCGAAAGGCTGCCAGGAACGCCAGGACGCCGACTACCGCACAAAGAGAAATCCCCACCGACAGTTTCGTCCACGGTGTGCCTGAAACCGAGAGACCGAGCAGAACGAAAGAAACGACGCCGCATCCTAGAAGAAACGCCTCGCCGGCGAGCCGGCCTGCCGAGCGTCGGACATCGAAGAGGAGCGCAGCGGGAAGTCCCGCAATAAGCAGAACGGCGAGGAGGATCAGGATTCCGCCCATCACCTGCGCTCGAACAGGGTCCCGCCTCCCTGGTGCAGAATCGGATTGAAGGGCAGAACGGACGGATCGCCCGGCCAGAGAGCGAAGTAACGAATGTCCTTTGCTGAGGAAAGCTCACGCGCATACACCCGCTTCACGGAACGTCCAGCGAGAAAATACGACGCGCGATAGAAGCGATAGTCGGCCGTTTCGCCGTCGAGCCTGTCGGGCGTAAGGAGGGCTACAACTTCTCCCCGGGGAATAGCTTCGGCAACCTGTGCGAGGAAGTCATCGTAGCCGGGAGCCCGGCTGTCGGGACCGCTCTCGATGGATTCGCGAAGGATTGAGCGGTCCATGCCGAGAATCAAATAGAACTCCGGCTTGAGGGTGCCGAAAAAAAGAGCGGCGAGAAGGAGCGCCGAGATGGCGATCTTCGCATCGCGGCTCATCCATCTCTCCTTCCGGGGACCCTGTCATCCTGAGCGAAGCAAAGGAACACCGAAGTGTCATCCCGAGCGGCGAGCGAGGGATCTGGGCGGGGGTCTTTGAGAGGGAGCCACCGCCCAGATCCCTCGCTCGACGCTCGGGATGACACTTCCTGATTTGTCGGGGGCGCGGGAGAGGAAATCGGATCGGCAGCGCCGTCGGGAGATGGCGCGGGCTCCGGCGAAGGAGACTCTTCAGGAACCGCAGTGTCCGTATTCACGTCAGTCGTTGTCGCGCCGGTCTCCGGTTCTCCGAGTGGTTCCTGGGAGATCACATCATCAGCCTCCGACTCCTCGATGATCTCTTCTTCGACTCTTTCGGGTTCCTTCTTCCTCTCAGTCAGGACTTCCTCTTCGGCGAGATGACCCCAGCGCTTCATGCGCGACAGGATCATCTTCTGGCGCCCTCGAAGACGGCGATTCGGATCCGCGGGGTTCATCACTCTGGGATTCGGCAGGGAACCCGCCAGAAGCGCTGCCTGGGATGGCGAGAGCCCCGCAGCCGAGCGATTGAAGTAATGGCGCGAAGCCGCCTCGGCGCCGTAAACGCGCTCACCGAACTCCGCCACGTTCAGATAAAGCTCGAGGATCCGCTTCTTCGTCAGCTCCCGCTCGAGAGCGCGCGCGATGAAGTATTCCTTGACCTTCCTGAACGGATTCCGGGAGGGAGAGAGATAGAGGTTCTTCGCCAGCTGCTGGGTGATCGTCGAGCCGCCGCGCGTGACCTTTTTCTCTTCCCAGTTTCTCCGAAGTGCATCTTTCAGCCCCTTCACGTCGACACCTTCGTGATCGTAGAAGGCGTCGTCCTCCGCCACCAGTACTGCGCGGCGGAGATGCGGCGAGATCCGGTCGTAGGCAACGAAGTCATATCGGAGCTCGTCGCTCTTACCGTCCGCGCGGAGCTGCTTCTTACGCTGCTCCATGAAGGCTGTCGTCTCGGGACGGTTTGTTCGCAGTTCTGCCACGTCCGGAAATGTGACGAGTTGCCAGACGACGAAGCCGGCGGCGAGGAGGAAGAGGAAAATCAGGAGTTTCTTCATGGGAACGATATGGATTGTATCTGCTTACAATGGATCCATGTCGCAGGCCCGGATCATTATGACAACGGTCGTGTCCGTTGATGCCGCTGAGACGCTCGCCATGGCGCTCGTCGAAGAACGGCTGGCGGCGTGCGTCAACATCGTCGATCGCGTGCAATCCATCTATCGATGGGAGGGAGCGGTCCAGAACGAAAAGGAAGTCCTGCTCATCATCAAGACGGTTCTCGAACGTGTGACGGAGCTCGAGGCAAGGCTTCATGAGCTTCATCCTTACGACTTGCCGGAGTTCGTCGTTCTGGCGCCCGAGGCGCTCTCAGGGCCGTATCTCGCATGGCTGGTCGAAGAGTGCTCGTAAGGGTCAGGTGATCAGCTGAGCGGTTTCGAAGAGCGATCTGAGACGCTACTCCCTGTGGAGTAGATGCCCGGGTTTCGCTGTCCGGGCGGGCTCGCCAGAGGGGAAGATAGCCCTCCGGCGATTGGCCGTTCCTGGCTCCGAACGCCATCTGAAATAATGCCTCCCTCAGGAATACCCCAACCGGAAATCGGCCCATTGACGATCCTGTTCCACCCGCCGAGGTCATTCATGGATTCCATCATCATCCGCGGAGCACGCGAGCACAACCTTAAGAATATCGACGTCGTGATCCCGCGGAACAAGTTCGTCGTGATCACCGGGGTCAGCGGTTCGGGCAAGTCTTCCCTGGCGTTTGACACGATCTTTGCCGAGGGTCAGCGACGTTACGTCGAATCGCTGTCGGCGTACGCCCGGCAGTTTCTCGAGCAGATGGAAAAGCCCGACGTCGATTCGATCGAAGGGCTCTCGCCGGCGATCTCGATCGAGCAGCGGACCACCTCGAAGAATCCGCGATCCACCGTCGGGACGGTGACGGAGATCTACGACTACCTCCGTCTCCTTTTCGCGTCGGTTGGCACTCCCCACTGCACGCAGTGCGGTCAGGAGATCCGTCCGCAGTCGATTCAGCAGATGGTCGACCGTTTGATGCTGTTGCCGGAGGGAACGAAGTTCACCGTGCTGGCGCCGTACATCCGCGGCAAGAAGGGTGAGTACCGCAAGCAGATGCTGCAGATGGTGAAGGAAGGCTTCACGCGCGCAGTGGTCAACGGGGAGATGATCGAGCTCGCCGATCCACCGACGCTCGACAAGCAGAAGAAGCACACCATCGACATCGTCATCGATCGTCTCGTTGTGAAGGAGGGGATCGAGCAGCGGCTGGCAGATTCGCTCGAGGTTTCGACCCGCGTGTCGAAAGGGCTCGTGAAGATTCTCTACGCCGCCGACAATCGCGAGGAGCTGCTTTCGCAGAATTACAACTGTCCCGACTGCGGCATCTCGATCGGAGAGGTCACGCCGCGGCTGTTCTCCTTCAACTCGCCCTACGGCGCCTGCACGCGATGTTCAGGTCTCGGTTCACTGCTCGAGATCGATCCGGGAAAGCTGATCCGGAACGAAGATCTTTCAATCGAGCAGGGCGTCATCGCGATCTGGAAAGAAGGGACTGAAAACTGGCGCACCCGGCAGCTGTCCCAGCTGTCGAAACACTTCAAATTCAAGCTGACGACGGCGTGGAAAAAGCTGCCCGAGGACGCGCGCCAGGTGATTCTTTACGGGTCGGATGATCGAATCCGCTTCGAGTTCACGGGCGCGAAAAGCTCGTACCACTGGACCGGACAGTATGAAGGTCTCGTTCCGATGCTGATGCGTCGCTATCGTGAGTCGGACTCCGACGACATCCGCGACGAGATCGAGCGCTTCATGACGAACCGGCAGTGCCCCGAGTGCAAAGGACGGCGGTTGAAGCCGGAGGCGCTGAGCGTGACGGTTGCAGGCCGGACGATTGACAACCTCGTCGCGATGCATCTCGAAGAGTCTGAGACCTTCTTCGGGTCAATCAATCTGTCCGAGCGCGAAGAAGCGATCGCCGGCAAGATCCTGAAGGAAGTGCGCGACCGTCTCCATTTTCTGAACGCAGTCGGCGTTGGGTATCTCACGCTCGACCGCGCAGCAGCGACACTTTCGGGAGGCGAGGGACAGCGCATTCGTCTCGCGACGCAGATCGGCTCGAAGCTCATGGGTGTTCTCTATGTGCTCGACGAGCCGTCGATCGGTCTGCACCAGCGCGATAACCGAAGGCTGATCGATTCGCTGCTCAGTCTGCGTGAGCTCGGGAACAGCGTGATCGTCGTCGAGCACGATGAGGAGACGATCGCATGCGCGGATCATGTGATCGATCTCGGGCCGCGTGCAGGCGTGCACGGCGGCGAGATCGTCGCGGAAGGCACGATCGACCAGATCAAGAAGTACGAGCGGTCGCTCACGGGACGGTACCTTCGGGGAGCGGAGTCGATCCCGGTTCCCGTTTCGCGTAGGAAGCGCACGGATGCCGAGCTCCGGATCGTCGGCGCCTCAGCGAACAACCTTCGCAATCTCGACGTATCGATTCCCCTCGGGCTCTTCGTCGCAGTCACCGGCGTGTCGGGCTCCGGAAAGTCGACGCTCATCAACGACATCCTGTACAAGGCCGTCTCGCGTCATATTTACGACAGCCTGGCCGATCCCGGCGCGCACGAGAAGATCGTCGGGATCGACCAGCTCGACAAGGTGATCGACATTGATCAGTCGCCGATCGGGCGGACGCCGCGCTCGAACCCTGCGACCTACACGCAGCTCTTCACCGAGATCCGAAGCCTCATGTCCCAGACGCAGGAAGCGCGCATGCGCGCGTACGGTCCGGGAAGGTTTTCCTTCAACGTCAAGGGCGGCCGATGTGAGAACTGCAGAGGCGAAGGACAGAACAAGATCGAAATGCATTTTCTCCCCGACATCTACGTGACTTGCGATGGGTGCGGCGGAAGGCGCTACAACCGCGAGACCCTTCAGGTTCTCTACAAGGGGGCGTCGATCGCCGACATCCTCGACATGACAGTCGAGCAGGCACTCGAGACGTTCCGCAACATTCCGAAGATCGCGAACATCCTTCGCACGCTCGACGAAGTCGGGCTCGGCTACATCAAGCTCGGACAGTCCGCGACCACGCTCTCGGGCGGTGAAGCGCAGCGGGTGAAGCTCGCGCGTGAGCTTGCGAAACGGGCGACCGGAAGGACGCTCTACATCCTGGACGAGCCGACGACGGGTCTGCACTTCGACGATATCTCGAAGCTGCTGCATCTGATGCACGGCCTGGTCGATCGCGGCAACACGGTCGTCGTCATCGAGCACAACCTCGACGTCATCAAGACTGCCGATCACATCATCGACCTCGGGCCCGAGGGAGGTTCGGGCGGAGGCCGTGTCGTTGCAACGGGAACGCCCGAACAGGTTGCCAAGGCTCAGGGCAGCGCGACTGGGACATATTTGAAGAAGATGCTCGACAAGAAGGGGAAGACGTCAGCGGCAGCGGTTCCGGTCGGCGCTGGACGGTGATGCGGGAGCGTAAAGAATGTTCTCGGCTCCGGAACGCGACTTGACAGTCATGGTCGCGAAAAACGAAACGAGCTTGTCATCCCGAGCCTGGTCGTGCGGGCGGGAGGGGCGAGGGACCCCCGGCGATAGTACAGTGTGCGTTCGTAGGAAACGGTCGAGCGAACTGCTCCTCGAGGCAGCTATGTACCATCGCGTGAGGTCCCTCGCCCCTCCCGCACACCCGCACTTGCTCGGGATGACAAGTCCTGAAGATCGCCGCGCGCCTGTTGTGGTCTCATTGGAAGAGTGAACTGCGCCGGCGCATCATGCGCATCCTCCTCAAAGCAGACGCTACAATGACCTCGGGAGGATGAACACATGAGGACTGCCGTCATCGGGCTCCTGCTCGGTTGCTTTCTCGCTCCCGCCGCGAGTGCGGCGGACTGCGAATCGGATCTTGCGGCGCTGGAGGTTTTCTACGACCTCCGCGACACGATGGTCCGCGGATCATCGAGCTCGTACGATCTGGCGCGGAGAGTCGAGGAACATCTGATTGCATTGAGAGAGCCGCTTGGTGACGGCACGTTCCGGTGGGTTCGATACGTGCGCCCGGGGGGTACGCCGCCGGTCGTTCGGCGCGAGCGACTGGTTGCAGCAAGCCGTGATGATGGCGACATCGAGTCGTTCGAAGCATCTGCCGAGCGCCCTTTCGCCGTTCAGGTCGTCGTGCCGCGGAAGCGATCCCTTCTCCGAGGAAACCAGGAAGCATGGGTGGGACAGGTCGTCATCCGATACTGGGTCGACGGCGAAGAGGAGAGCTTGACGAGAGCCGTGAATCAGTGGCTGCGCCCCGACACGACGCGGACTTTCGATCTTGGAGTGATCGCGGATCGCGCCGAGGCCGTGGTGGAGGTCGGAACCAGACGCACGACGAGGGAGCAGTCGCTCGTGGAGCTGCACCTTCAGCAGGCGGTCGCGCAGGACGACCCGGGAAGTCCGAATGCTGCGACCGTCGCCAGGCTCAAACGCTTCGCGTCCGACCCGTCACCCGTGCACCTGGATGAAGAGATCGCCGAGATCGAGCTGGAAGTCTTCGGCCGGTCGAGCCGTCTGCGGACGGCGGAACTGGTGGCGACGCTCCGGAAGGCCGGTGTTCTTCTCGAGAGCGAGAAGGAAGAAGAGCGAACCGAAGGGCAGAAACTCCTCGACTCGGTGTTTCTCATGCTTCCGCGCTGATTCAGCCAAACCAGTGTCATCCTGAGCGAAGCGAAGGATCCCCTGAAGACTTGCCGTGACGCCTCGAGTCAGGGGATCCTTCGCTTCGCTCAGGATGACACTGAGGTCCGCGCTGAAGGCTCCCTCTCCCCGCCGCGGCGGAGAGAGGGAGCAGTGAGCCGCTATGCCGCTACCGAATGTCCGAGATAGCGGTAGCCGATCTTCGCGACGGCGACGATGACGGCCGCATCGGTGCCGACCGCCTTCTGCAGCTTGCGGCGCAGACGAGTCACATGCGTGTCGACCGTGCGGCTGTTGAGATTGAGGTCGACGCGGTAGTTCCAGACGCGGGAGAGAAGCTCATCGCGCGGCACGACGCGCTCGCGGTTCTTGAACAGATACATCAGCAGATCGAACTCCTTCGGTGAGAGCTTGAGCTTGTGGTTGTTCGCTTCGGCTTCGCGCGTGCCCGGGTCCAGCTTGATCAGATGGTCCTCGCACAGGGCGTCAGTTGCGTGACCATGCTCAGTACGGCGCATGATCGCATCGACACGGGCGAAGAGCTCCTGAAGGCCGAAGGGCTTGGTGACGTAGTCGTCAGCTCCGCCGCGCAGTCCGCGCACCTTGTCCGTCTCCTGGCCGCGGGCGGTGAGGAGAATGACCGGCACCTGCGAAGTCTGGCGGATGTGATCGAGCACCTCGAAGCCGCTCTTCTTCGGAAGCATCAGATCGAGAAGCACCAGGTCCGGATTGTGGGCGTGGAACATCTGGATCGCTTCGTCCCCATCCGCTGCCTGGATCGTTTCGTAGTTCTCGAGTCGTAGATTGATCTCGAGTCCCTGCCGCAGCCCTGCATCATCTTCAACGATCAGAATCCTGGTCATCGTGTTCCTCCTAAAGATGCTTCCGATGGTTTGAATGTGTCCTGTCTCTGTACAACTTTTCCCTGCAGTCGTTTCGGGAACAGAAGGGTGAAGGTCGAGCCTTCGCCCGGAATGGAATTCACCTCGATGCGGCCGCCGTGCGAACGGATGATCTGCTGCACGAGCGTCAGTCCCAGGCCTGCGCCGCGGCGGGACTCGGTGTCCGAGAAGGCTGCGCGGTAGTACGGCTCGAAAATGCGCCTGATGTCGCGCTGCGATATCCCGATTCCATGGTCGCGGACCGAGAGGGCGACCGATTCTTCAGTGTTCCGGAGCGAAACCACCAGACGCCGGTCGTCGGTCGAGTACTTGATTGCGTTGTCGATCAGATTGAGGAGCGCGCGGGAGACCGCTTCACGATCCCACAGTTGTTCACCGATCGAATCAACGTTCAACTCGATCGAGAAGCCCTTGCTCGAGATCCACGAGCCGTATGTGTTGACGACCGACTGGACCAGCTCGGCAGGATCGAGCGGAACGAACGCGAAGGGGTTGCTGCTGCGCTGCAGCCGGGCAACGTCGAGCACGTTCTCGACGAGATGGCTCAGGTGAATCACTTCTCGCAGGATGGAGTCCTCGAGATCCGCCCGCTCGTGAGGAGCGAGCAGGCTGCTGCGTTTGAGAGTCTCTGCGCCGAGACGGATCATCGACAGAGGAGTCCGGAGCTCGTGTGAGACGTTTGCGATGAGCGCCGCTCTGAGATTCATCGCGTCCGCCTCCTTGCGAAGCCCGCGCAGCGCATAGAACGCGCCGACCGCCACAAGCGCAATCGCAAGGCCCGCAAACCAGACGCTGACGACACGATGATTCTCCCAGCCGGGACTTGCGTAGCTCGTCATCACGCTCGCGCGCGCTCCATACTCCGCGAGAGGAGCTTCGAGCGGCACGATGATCGCGTAGCCGTCGGCAATCTTCGTGACGCCGCGGACCGAACCCGCCCGCGTCAGGGTGATCTCGGAGTGCTCGCGGATCTCCTCGGTCTCCGGCAGATTCGACTCCTGATGCATGGCGTCCCGCTCGACCAGCTTGCTCGCCGATGCAAGCAGCAGCGATGGGTCGTACGTATAGCTGACGCTTCCCGTGGCTGTGTAGAACTCGTGAGTCAAACGCTCCTGCGTCGAACGGTTGCCTGGAAGACCAGTGACGAAGATCGATCCGGTGATGTCCTCGTCGGGAACATATACGGCCGACACGATCCAGGAGTGCTGATCGAGCCACGTCTGCAACGATGCGAAATCGGGCACGCTCGTTCGCTCGATCTGCTGCCACCGGTCGCTTGCGCGTGACATCTCGCCGGACGCAGCGACGTCGGTACGCCGGGCGATGATCTCGGCTGCATATGCCAGGTAGTGAACAGCGAAGCTGTTGAGTCCCTGCTCCATCCGGACCGACAGGTGATAGGAGCGCCAGGCGAGAACCCCCAGCGCGATCGAGATGGCGAGGAACGGAATGATGACCGAGGCTCTGCGATATGCAGAACTGTTCTCGAAGACGCTTCGCATCCCCGACCGTCTGAACACGTTAGTCATTCCTCAGCTCGCAGACAAAAACGCAAAGCACACATCAGTTCGCTCCCTCTTCCGAGTGAACGTCACGGAGATGCGTGGCTACGATCTTGTCGATCTGCTCTCTGGAGATCTTCTCCATCCGCAGGGTAAGGCGCCTGAATGTTCCGACCCTGTTCACAATGATTACGACTTTCCGGGCCTCAGGTTCTTCCTCCGACTCGGCCATCAGTTTTTCTCGGACTTTGCGGAGCTCAGCAAGGCTGGCCTTCGACAGGTCGTGGCGTCCCATCGAAATGAGCCGGTCGCCGGCCCGCAGACCGGCCCGCTCGGCGGGAGAGTTCGGGTTCACGGCTTTGATCAGGATTCCGGCGCCGTTCGGGCCGCTTGTCACCACGAAACCGAGCGGTCCGTACTTCTCCGAGAGAAGGTCACGGATCTGGCGTTCGCACTCGGTCGCCTCGTTGCCGCACTTCGGCTTCGTCCCGCCGCTGAGTGGCAGGCAGACGATGAGCAGCATGATGGCCGCGGCGAGTGGAGTGAATCGTTTTCGGTTCATGGGAATCGCGTGGACGCGTCGAACATGCGGAGCATAACAACGAATCACATCTGTTCTACGGCAAGTGGACCCCTCAAGTGGTTACAAATCAGAAAATGTGGGCAATGATTCCAGTAAGTGCTTGCGAATCAGTATGTCGCGGACGCTTTCCGGCGCGTGGAAATGAGGTGAAAATCGGGGTTATTTGCGAATTTGAATGTCGTGACGCATGAGCGTGATCGTCCCTGGGGATCCCTCACCCCTGACCCCTCTCCCGCCGGGAGAGGGGAAACACCCCGCGGGGAAGGGCTGCGGTTCCCCTCTCCCGGCGGGAGAGGGGTCAGGGGTGAGGGAGCTTAAAGCACGGGGAGAGGGGAATTGGTCTTCCCTTCAATCCGCCGGGATGAACACCGCGTCGCCCGTCTGGTTATCGACCAGCGAGGCGTAAACGCTGAGAAACTCGGCATCACCCTCATCGATCTGCACCCTCAGATCGTCGAGCCCCGCGAGTCCAAGCTCTTCCAGCACCCCGAACAGCGGAAGGGAGAGGAAGGGCGTCACGGCTCGATCGATAGCACCGAGGAACGTTCCTGCGGAATCGTAGACTTCCATCCGGAGCGTGGCATGCTTGCCTGCCGTCTCGAAAATCCCGAAGTTCGTACGCCTGTCAGGGTTGCTCGAGACCGGGAAGATCGTACGGGCGGATGGCACGTCTGCAACGCCGATCTTGTAGAGGGGACCTGTCTCCGGTGCAGCTCCGAATCCCTTCCTGGCGGGCGAGACATCATGGACGGGAGCGAACTGGCCGAAGGTTCCGATCGGCGAGTCGTTGTAGATGCGGCCCCATCCGGTGAACGGCGCGCGCGATTCGATGCGCAGTGCGCCCGTCCATGTCCCGGAGTTCCCCAGAACATCGAGAATCAGGTCTTCGGTCGTCAGCGCATTCTCCGGGGCGAGCACAACGCGCCGGACCTCTGCGCCATCCGGATTCGCCGTCGGAATGAAGGTGAGCTCGAACTCCGCTTCTTCCGAGCTCTCATTCACGATCTGCATCGCGGTGCGGAAGAACGTCCCTTCTGCTCCGGGCGTCGAAGCTGCTGCATCGAGAACCCGCACGTACGATGGGAAGCCGGAGGGAGGAACTTCGTCCGGCACGTAGAGCGCCTGCGAGAATGTTCCATCACCTGTCCGTTGATCGACCTTGCTCTGATAGAGAACGACACCTCGGGGCGCATCGATCCGCACCGAGCCGCCGGCGAACGAACTGATTCCGAAAAGCGCGCTGATGGGAACCTGTGCTCCCTGCCACGGCTGAAGCGTCTGTGTGGCGGAAGCGACGATCGACCCCGAAGAGCTGACCAGGTTCGCGGAAACGGTCACCGTTGCAGCGGTGGCGTTGATCATTCCGATGTTCGTGCGGAAGGTTTCGTTCAGCGCGGCGCCGAGAAGTCGCCTCGTGGCCGGCTGGTTCCGGTTCGAAGGATCGGACCGCCAGGCCGAAAGCCGCTGGCCGTACTTTCCTTCGCCGCCCTCGTTGTAGGTCGAGCCGCTCGCCTGGATGCTGTCGAGCGCTGAAGAGCGGATCTCGATCGCGCCGACTGCGTTCTCGAGACCGAACAGAGTTGTGACGACATCGCCGAACACGACAGACTCGCCGCCTCGAAGCGTCAGGTCCACCGTCGAAGTGCTTCCCGCGTACAGCGCAAGCGTCAGCGACAGCGGGCAGGAGCTTTCCTGCCGGCAGACCAGGTTCAGGTCCGAGCGGAAGAATGTGTCGTTTGCGCCAGGAGCCGCTGCGACGCCGGGAACCACGAGGAGTGGCGATTCAGAAAGGCGATCGCGCGTGACGAGCTGGATGCGGGTGACGACCAGCTCATGGCGGCTCGCTGAGCCTGACAACTCCAGTCGCGCGGTCGCCTCCGGCTGACTGGACAGCAGCGAGGGATCGAGCGAGATCCGGATCGAACCGCGGGTTCCCGGCCCGAGGGTGACGGATGGTCCCGCGGTCATTCCTGCGGTCAGGCCGCCCGCAATAGAGACTTCGACCGTCGCGCCCGATGTGTTCGCAATTGGGAGCTCGACCGAAAACGGTGCGGCATCGGTGCCGATGAAAACACGACTCCGATTCTCGAGGAATCGCGGGGAAGCCAGCCCCGATTCGGAGAGCTCGAGCACGTTCGACCAGTCGCTCGTCCGGCAGCTCGATGTTGCGCGCACGCGAACGAACCGGCTTCCGCTGATCGCGATGGTTGCAGCGGTGTCGGCGGTGATGCGGCTCACCGGCGACTGGAAGTCGGCAGTGGCCGAAGTCTGGATCTCATACGACAGCGCGCCGCCGGAAGATGCGGTCCAGCCGAGAACCGCGCTGCCGGGTCCCGCCTGACGCTCAACCCGCAGCGACGGCGCGGCACCGATCTCCGCGCGCGCCGCTGCCGGATCACGAAAAATCGCAAGCGAGTAGCTGTCCGCCACGAGCACTTGACCGGAGCCGTCCTCGGCGATTGCGACCTGGGTCGGGCTCTTCAAACCTTGAATCACATTCGTAACCACTGGGTTGGGCGCCGATGAGTAATTCACTCGGAGAAGACTTCCCGATCTGGTGACGAGGTATCCGGTGTCCGGTCCTGCCGCGAAATCGACGGTGTCGTTCGGGATCGCAACGCCTCCGACCTCGCGGGGAGCAAGTGGCGCGGAGATGTCGAAGATGCGCAGGATCGGAAGATCGACGACGAGCAGCAGCTGTGGGTGGCTTCCCGAAGCAGGGGCGATCTCCGCTTCCAGCAGGTTGTTTGTGAGAATGACGTGGTCCAACCGTGAAATGGTCGGATCGGAAAGGTCGACGACCTTGACGCCACGAACGGCGAGCCCGTAGGCAACGCCGGGGATGGCGACGACTCCCTTGAATGTTCCGAAGCTGTCGTTCTTCAGGCCGCTGAGCTGAAACGGTATCGTCGGATCGGTCACGTCGAGAACGTGGAACCCCGACGCCCTGTTGGCTTCGATGAGCAGATCACCCGAATAGTCGGCCGAGCTTGGAGTCGTTCCGAGCGAGCGGAACACGCCCAGATAGATCGGATGGGCGGGGGAAGAGATGTCGATCATGTGAACGTCGGCCCGCCCGTAGACGATGGCGCGGTTTCCGGAGATTCGCACGCGGTCTGCGGAATCGTCCAGAGCGATCGAAGCGACCTCGCGAGGTTGCAGCGGGCTGCGGATGTCGATCACCCGGAACAGCGGCGGGTCGGCGACGTATGCGTACGAGCCGTCAGTCGCGACGCCCGAGAGTGGCCCGGCTCGATCAAGGAACTCGCCTGCGAGAACGGGATTCACGGCGTCGGTCAGGTCGAACATCCGGAGAGGTGCCCCCGTCTGGAGTCTCGGTCCCGCGGGAACGGGGAGAGCACCGGCCGTGAAAATTGTCGAGCCTGTTGCCGCGATCACGTCGGCCGGCTCCTCGAAGGTAGCGAGAAGAACCGGCTGAGCTGGATCCGTGAGATCGAAAACTCGCACGCGTGAACCACCGAGAGCATCCACGGCATAAAGCCTGTTTCCGGAGACGGCGAGCGACCGGATGTCGGATTCTCCAGACAACACGCGCTGCCTCGTGATCGGCGCTGCCGGGTTAGTGACATCGATCGGCGTGATTCCTGTTCCGCCGCCTGCAACGTAGAGAAAGTCTCCGTTGGTTACCATGTCAACAGCCTGTACGGAAACGGGATCCAGCCGAACGAGCGCAGTTCCGGTGAATCGGTAAGGAATCAGCGCACCGTCGAGACTTCCGGTGAAAATGATGTCGTCGACGACGATCAATGAAGAGGTCTGGCGCTGGAGGGGCGTTGAAGACGCGACGCGCTCCAGTCTTCCGGCCGTGGCTGTGAAAATGTCGAGCTCCGCGCCGGCTGCAGCCAGGAAACCATCGCCGGCTGCCAGGTGGGTATACTGACGGTCGTCGATGACCTGCGACAGCCCGAGGCTCGGCCCTGCGCCGATGGTGTACATTTCGATCGCCCGCGTCGTCAGAACTGCGAGAGAACCGTTCACCCTTTCAATCCCGAGGGACTCGGTGTCCGTTTCGATCACCGCGCGCTGGCGGATTACGGCAGGATTACTGACGTCGTAGATCGTCACGCCCCGTCCATCCGATGCGAAGACGGCCCCTTGATGCACGAGCATCTCGCGTGGGATGCCTCTCTCGCCCCACTTGTTGAGCAGAGCGCAGTCGTCCGCTGCAATGATGGGAAGTGCAGCGAACAACAGAAGCATGCAGATCGTGACGGAACGTTGCATTCGGGACTCCTTGGGGTTTTGGACACTCGTCGCAGCAAATCATGCGGCTCGTGAATCATACGGCCCGCAGCCCGGCGTTGTGCAATTGCCTCGCCGCCGCGTGGGCTCCGGATTTACCGAAAGACGAGCTCACCAAAGGCGGCCGGCACGTGAAAATCTGGTGGACTCTTCGCGGTAGGCCTCCACGCCGTGAACTCGTCGCCGTCGGAGTGGCGGTCGATCCGGAAGAAGTTGGCCCGCCAGCTGTCGCCGGCCTGAGGAGCCTGCCGCGAGGCGCAGGAGAAGGGCATGGCGACGACGGTTGAGAAAATAAGAGAGCCGTCGAGAGCGCGGGTGAACCGGACCGCGGTAAAGAGATCGCAGTCCCATCCGCGATCGACTTTCATCGACTTGCGTGTTCCGTCGGGAGAGTGGACCGCGGCATCGAAGATCGTTCCGCGGGGACTCACTTCGATCTCGAAGTAGCTCTCGAGGTCTTCCGGAGAGAGAAAAATCTCGACGACGTCCTCCTCGTAAAGAGGCGAATCACGCAGGGTATGGGTTGCGACTACATGATCATCCGCACCGTTGAAGATGAAGTACATCCGGACCGAGTCGTGGTAGACGTGGAGCGTCGTTGCCAGACGCGGAGGGTTGCCCGTCGCGGAATCGACAAGGGAAACGCCGGAGGCGCCGTCCGGCATGCGCCAGGGGTCCTCGATCGTGAACTGGGCAATCACCACATCGAGCGTCGTAACGTCACGGACTTCCTGCTCGAGTTTCATCGCCAGGGCCCCCTTCGCATTTCTGTTCGAGAAAATGAGCGGGCAACTGCCGCGCCTGCCGCAGCTTCAGAGTGTGCGAGATAGCGCATCCCCTGGTCAATTCGTGCTGCCCGGCATATAGAATGCACCGTGTCGGCTTTGGAGATGTCATGGATCCAGAATTTGACGAACTGAAACGGGAGTTTCTGGCGGAAGCCGAGGCCAAGATCAAAGAGATTGAATCGCTCCTGACTGGAGAGGATGGGCCGAAGTCGCGGCAAAGAATGCTTTATCTGGCTCACCAGCTCAAGGGAGCGGGCGGCAGCTACGGTTACCAGCGCATCTCGACCGAGTCGGCCGCGATCGAGACCGTCCTCGAGAAGATCGATACGGAACCGACGGACAATCAGACGCAGGAGCTGACCAGCCGGATACGGAACACCATCGACGAGATCCGGCAACGGATGGAAGAGTTGGCTGTTACGGAATAGATCATGCCGAAGGCCTGAGTGTCATCCCGAGCGTCTGAATGTTTCGACAGATCAATGAGGCGAGGAATGAACGAGCTTGTCATCCCGAGCCTGGTTGTGCGGGTGGGAGGGGCGAGGGATCTCCGGCGATGGTACATAGCTGCCGATCGGAGCTAGCACCCGCCCGATCCCTTTCTCCACCGAATCTACTATGTACTATCGCCGGAGATCCCTCGCCCCTCCCCTCACACCCACGCTTGCTCGGGATGACAAATTCCCCGATTCGAACTGGTATGCAATTCGCGATAGCATCCCGGCGTGACTTCCGAGCTGACAGACCGCCTGACCCGCTTCTTCACACGGCTCATCAGTGAAACGAACGGGCTTTCTCTCGAAGACACGCTCGATCTCGCGGAGCATTCTCCCCAGATCGACGGCGATCCGGAGCTTGCTCAGTGCGTTCGCGACTTCCACTCGCTCCTCGGCCAGTTCCATCATCAGGCCCTCCCCATCGAGTCTCTCCTGTCGCATCCTCTGTCCGACGCACTGGCGAAGTTCTTTCGTGCCTTCCCTCTTCCTTTTCGCGACGAGCACATCCACCTGACCGGTTCGCTCAGTGCCGATTTCGTATTTCCTCGGCTTCAAGCGCTGCTCGAAGGGCCGAACCGGCAGATTTACGAATCGAAGATCGCAGAGGTCTATGGCCCGGACGCATTGCCCGTTCGGAACGAGGCCGATGTGGATCGAATGATTCGCCTCGGCGACGAAGACACGCCCGATCGCTTTCTTCGCTATCTCAGAATCCTCTATCTCCCGAAACTCGTGCTCACAACACGTGAGGCTCATCGAGACGCGGCCTATCACATGGCGAGCAGGCTCTATCGCACAGGAAACGTCGGGGCGATCCGACTGAAGTTCACGCTCTTCCGCGAGACCACGGAATCGAGCGAGCAGATACCGGGAATCGATTCGCTTCAGGCCGAGGACGTCGTGCTCGGTCTCTACGACGGGTTCAGGCAGTTTCAGGCCGAGCTGCCGAACTTCTCGTTCATTCTCTCGCCGAGCTTCCGCAAGGAACCGGGATTCTTCGACGCATCCCGCTATCCGACGAAGCGCGCGCACTTCGACGATCAGATCCGTCAGATCATCGAACTGCTCAAACGCTTTCCGGAGCTTCGCAGCGTTCTGACCGAAGTCGATACCGTAGGCGACGAGCGGGGCTTTTACCGGAAGGCGCATTTCCAGGAGATGCGTGTCGGCATGCGCAAACTCCAGGCGTATGGAATCCGCACGCGAAGCCACCACGGAGAGACCTGGAACACCCTTCGCCAGGGCATCCAGGCCGTCGACAATGCGATGAACATCTGGCAGGTCGACGCGATCGAACACGGCTTGAGCCTCGGAATCAATCCCAACTTCTACTACCACAGCATGCTTCAGCGCATTCTCGTCGCCAATGAACGCGGCGAAGCAATCATCCGTGACTCGCGCGAGCACGCAGAGATCATGGAAATGGACTGGACTGGCCGAGAGGAGATTCTCGACAAACTGCTCACCGGATCGAAACTGTCGGCGGCGGAGGCGACGCTCGCAACAAAAACGAAGTTTCACCATGCGACGGAGGTCGAGCAGTACCAGCACGACGTGTTGAACCGGATGATCGACAAGCGGCTCACACTCGTTTCACTCCCCTCTTCGAACCAGAAGCTGACCGGAGCGCTGGCCGATTACAAAGACCATCCCTTCTCCTGGTGGGAACGAAAAGGACTTCGGCTCGGCGTGGGAACCGACAATGACATCACGCTGGGAACCAGTTTCGTCCGCGAGATGCTGATCCTTCTCTACACCGACCCGAAGGAGCTCAAGATCACGAAACTGCTCATCGTCTCGACCGGAAACGCGCAGCGCTCCCATCTGAGCCATTTGCTGTGGCAGATGCGGAAGGCTCTGGGCGAGGAGTGAGGGGTTCTCGACTTGTCATCCCGAGCCGGGTCGTGCGGGCGGGAGGGGCGAGGGATCTCCGGCGATGGTACAGAGTAGATTCGTAAGAGGAACGCGTCGAAGTGCGGGCTCCTCGAGGCAACTATGTACTATCGCGAGAGATCCCTCGCCCCTCCCTCACACCCACGCTTGCTCGGGATGACAATCGGTCACTTATTCGCAAGACATTTCACTTTTTCACGATGAACCATCGTTCGGCGGTCGTTGCTCCTGGCCGGGAGGCGTGTCGGGAGGTCCCTTTCGTTCTCGGGATGGCGGGAGCACGCGCGGAGCTTCGGGATTCGTCGGTGGAAGCTCAATTTCCGGGCTCGTAGTTGGCTCTTCTTCGATCTCGCGTCCAGGCACCTCTTCGCTCATATCGTCCTCCGGAGCTTCGTCCACATATTCGATGCGAATCTCTCCCGCCTCGCTGCCGGGCGTAGCATCGTTGAGCGACTCTTCGATGACCTCGACGTCGCTGATGACACCCGGCGCATTTGCAATCCACTGCTTCAACTGTCCGAGGGTAATGATTGTCGGCTCCTCGTACTCCTCGATCGCAGGCTCCTGATGACGCTGAGGAACGCATCGCCTCCGCGGCTCCGTCCCCTCGAGAAACACCTCTTCCATCGAACTTCCGCATCCTTCACGCCAAAGTAGTCCGGTCGCCCGCTCCACCTTTGCCGTGATCACGCCATCGGGTTGTTCGATTGAGCCCTTGTCGTGCTTCACGCGCGACATGTAGCCGGCCCATACAGGCAATGCAGCCTCGCCGGAGGAGATGCGCAGTGGACGGCCGCCATCGAAACCGACCCACGTGGCTGTTACGAGATCGGATGTGTAGCCAACGAACCATGCATCACGGTAGTCATTCGTCGTTCCGGTCTTTCCGGCGACATATCCAAGACCCTGGCGTCCGAGTGACGCGGCGGTGCCGCGCCTGACAACACCCCGCATGAGCGAGTGCATGACGTAGGCAACGGCTGGCTTCATCACCTTCCGTCCTTTGGTCTTCGCCTTGTAGATCTCCCGCCCTTTCTTCTTCTCGACACGGGAAACGAGGTGCGGATTCATACGCCGCCCGAGGTTGGGAAACGCCGTATAGGCGCCGGCCAGATCGATCATCCTCACTTCGTCGACCCCGAGGGCAATCGCGGGAGTGGATGAGAAGTCGTTGTCGAAGCCGGCATCATCGAGCACGCTCTTCACACGGCGGATTCCGACGTCGTCGGCAATTCGAACGGCCGGGACGTTGAGCGATTTCTCGAACGCCTCCCGCACAGTCACCTCACCGCGAAAGCGTTCATCGTAATTGTGCGGAGACCAGACATCCTTGCGGGCGAGCTGAATCCTGACGGGACTGTCTTCGATCACGGTAGCCGGGGTGATGTTTTTCGAAGCGATTGCGGCGGCGTAGGTGAATGGCTTGAGGGCTGACCCTGCCTGTCGTTTCATGGAACGTGTACGGTCGAATTGCGAGGTCTTCCAGTTGGATCCGCCTACGAGCGCGCGAATGCCTCCATCGGCGGCATTCACGCTGAGAACTGCCGCCTGAAGCGGCTCGTCGGAGCGTCGAAGCCATGAGTGTCTTCGCCGGAGGCGTTCGACGCCGTTAGCAACCGCGCGTTCTGCGGCTCTCTGCATCTCACGATCGAGCGTTGTATGGATGATGAGCCCGCCGCTGCGGAGCCTGCGCTCCCCGATGCGGTCGACGAGCTCTGTGCGCATGGCGGCAATCGGATACGGATGAGGAGCGGAATCGAGCGATCCCGTTCTGAATGCCACGCGAGCCTCGCTCGCCTGCTCGAACTCCTCTGCCGTGATCCACTCTTCATCGAGCATCACCTGAAGAATGGCGTTGCGCCGTCGCTTCGCAACTTCCGGACGTTTCTCGGCTGTGTCGCGGTTCGGTGCGCGAATCATTCCAGCGAGCATCGCGGCTTCGGCAAGCGAGAGCTTTTCGGGGCTCCGGTTGAAATAGAGCCTGGCGGCTTCGTCGATTCCGAGAACCGGCCGGCCCTCCTGATGCCCGAGGTAGACATCGTTCAGATAGGCCTCGAGGATGTCGTCTTTGGAAAGGCGCGCCTCGATGAGCAGCGCCACGATCGCCTCGAGAGCCTTCCGCCGAAACGTTCGCTCCTGCGAAAAGAAATGTGTCTTCGCGAGCTGCTGGGTGATCGTGCTGCCCCCCTGAGTGACTCCGCCTTCCCGGACGTTTGTCAAAGCGGCCCGTCCCACCCCGATCGGATCGATACCGAAGTGACTGCGGAACCGGATGTCTTCGGCCGCAAGGAAAACGAGCGGGATCTCGTCGGGAAGCTCCTCGAGTGTGAATGGCTGCGCCGGCCTCCAGACGTTTCCCTGAAACTCCAGCAGAACTTCTCCGTCGTGCGTGACGATCTGGTTCGTGTTCCGCCACGGACGGCCACCCAGCTCGCCATTCACCCGCCACGCATACCAGAGCGTGATGATCACTAGCGGAATGACGATGACTCCCAGGATCAGGGCTGCGATCAGAATGGTTTTGCGAACGGGCAAGGAAACCTCGTGAGGCGAATTGTCAGCAAATGAGCTGCCAGTGAACTGGCTATCGGTCAGTGACTCTGTGGATTCTTCCCAGCGATGCGACGATCAGCCCGAGGACGAACGGCACGATGCGCTCCACCCAGTCGCCGGGTGCATCAGGAAAGAACCAATTCGCAAGGAGGGTAAGGACGAATCCGGTGGCCATCGATGCGACGACAGCCGGCGTACGGATTTCCATCCCTCCAAGCTTGAGAAGAAGCGTCGGTCCGAATGTCGCGCCGAGAGCGCTCCACGCAAAAAGAACCCGCGAGAAAATCTCCGCGGGGGCAAAGATTCCAATCAGCATTGCCCCGACGCTGATCGCAACGACGATTGCGCGCGAGAAGAGGAGTCCGGGCGCTGACCCGGACTCGGCCGCTTCTCCTCCCTGACGAAGGTCGTACGACAGCGACGAAGTGGCGACGAGCAGCTGACTATCAGCAGTCGACATGATTGCGGACAGGACCGCTGCGATGACGATGCCGGCAAGCATTGGAGGGAGCAACTGATTTGCCGTCTCGAAAAGAATCTGTTCGTTGGCCGCAGCGCTGCTGTACAACACCCTTGCGCACCATCCCGTCAGCAGCATTCCGCTGTAGATGATCACCGCCCACACGAGCGCGACCGCCCTTCCGGTGCGCAGTGCCGCAGGATCGCGAAGTGCCATGAAACGGTTGACGACATGGGGCTGACCCGGATAGCCGATGCCAATTCCCAGGGTTCCTGCGACGAATGCCACAGCCATGACTCCGTTGAACGCGCCGGTCCACTGCAGCTGCGCGGTCGTCGAGACCGCGCGGAGCCCTTCGATCAGGCCTCCTGGCCCCCCGACGGCGATCAACGCAACGATCGGAAGCATCAGCGCGCATGCGGCCATCACCAGACCCTGAATCAGATCCGTCACGCTCACGGCCCAGAAGCCTCCGAGCAATGTGTAGAGGACGATGATCGTCACGCCAATTCCGATACTCACCGCCGGAGACGTTCCGAATGCATTCTCGAACGCGTGACCGGCGGCCTGAAACTGCGAGGCGATATAAAAAAGAAACGAGAAGACGACGACGAATGCGCTCAGCCGCATCACAGTCCGGAACCATGGATTGCGCCGGTCCCCGGCCAGAAACTCCGACAAGGTAATGCTCCCCCCTTCCCGGCTCTGCTTCATCAGCCTCGGCGCGACCCATAGCCAGTTGATGAGAAATCCGGAGAGCGTCGCCGGAAATAGCCAGATCGCAGAGATGCCCCACGCATACGCGGCCCCGCTGACCCCGAGAAGCGTCCAGGCGGAAGAGGAACTCGCCGACGCGCTGAGGGCCGCAACCCACCCTCCCATCGTTCGACCGCCGAGAAAGAAGTCCTCCTGGTCATGCGTGCGCCCGCGCGCCCAGAGTCCGATCGCGACCAGCAGTACGTTGTACGCCAGGAGCGTTGCGAAGATCGCCTGCGTTCTCGTCATCTGCAGAGGCGACGGTATCTCATCCGGGGGAAATTTAGAATTGCGAATTCACAATGCAGAAACGGGTGCGGTAACGAGTTGTCATCCCGAGCTCCAGAATGACTCGACAGGTCATGGTGGCTGGAAATGAACCAGGATGTCATCCCGAGCTTGGTCGGGCGGGCGCGAGGGGCGAGGGAACTCCGGCGATAGTACATTTTTAGTTCTGAACGGCGATGTAAAACGCAATCCGTTCCCAGGGCAACTATGTACCGTCGCCGGAGATCCCTCGCCCCTCCCACCCACACGCGCATGCTCGGGATGACAAGTCCTGAAGATCGCCGCGCGATTGTTGGAATTCGTTAGAAGCGACGAGCGAGGTGACACTTCGCAGTGTGATGCAGCCTTTCGCTTCGCTCAGGATGCCACCTGGTCCTGCGCGGGTCTCTTCCTGAATACCAGCACGTCGTACGCGAAGGTGCAGGTCATCTCCTCGAGCGACGACGCGATCTCCATTTCCCTCCGTCGACCTCCTCGGTACGTCGTGAGAAGGATCGCATCCAGTTCTTCCCTCGACATCGGGCGACGTTCACGCGATTCTGCTCTGCCTTCAAGCCCGAACCACCCGTTCAGATCGCTAATCACGCTGTCTACACGAGAACGTTCGACTGCCTCACCCAGAAGGGCTGCGCGGAGCTCGATGAGATCGTCGGGCGCGGGAACCGCGACTACGAGAATCCCGGGCGGTCTGAGAACCCGGCTGAACTCGGTGGCGTTGCGGCGGGAGGTGATCGAGACCACGGCGTCGAACGAGCAGCCTGCAAAGGGAAGCCCGCGGTCAGCGTTGGCAACAACCCAGGTAATTCCGGGATAGCGTTTTGCGGCAAGCTCGATTGCCGGTGTGGAGATATCGATTCCGGAGGCTTCGCACTCGAACGCATTCGACAGGAGCGCAACGTGGGTTCCTTCCCCGCAGCCCACGTCGAGGATGGACTTTGGCGGTTCACCTGTCGCGTTTGCGACGGAAGCGGTGATGCTTTTCGACAGATCTGCGCCGAAGCCGCGCTCGAAGAGAAGCCGTCTCGCCTCGACGGACTTCTTCGAATCTCCGGGATTGCGAGACCTCCGGTCCTGCGGCTGGAGCAGGTTCAGATAGCCGCTCCGGGCGATATCAAACGCGTGTCCCCTGGCACATCGACAGACCCGCTGCTCTCGAAGAAGCGGCAGAGCGCAGCCGCGAACCGTGCAGAGGAGATCGGCCATCCGGTCACGGTAACAGGTTCACTTCTCCAGAGCGCGGAGGCAGCGAAGAAGCTCTGCGACTCCCCAGGCCTGCGCGATACAGCCGCGGGCGGCATGAGGCTCTTCCGCCTCGAAGATCTCGCTCAGGCTTCCGACTCCGGCGTCCGGAATGTGCCGCTCCAGCCCTTCTAGCAGCGCTCTGGCCTCCGTGTCCGATCCGGGATTCACCTTTCGCCAGGCATCAAAGTAAGGGCCGATCAGCCAGCTCCAGACGGTGCCCTGGTGGTACGCTCCGTCTCTGGTCTTCAGGTCACCCTCGTAGCTTCGCTTGTAATCCGGATGTTCAGGATCGAGAGAGCGCAGGCCGACGGGCGTTAGCAATCTCTGCCCGACGATATCCATCACATCCCGCCACCTCTTCTCGTCGAGCACGGGATGATCGAGCGAGATGCTCAGGATCTGATTCGGACGGAGCGCAGCGTCGTTGCCGCCACCCTCAGCATCAACAACATCGAGTAGATGGCGGCCTTCCGGATACCAGAACCTCTCGTTGAAAGAGGCCTTTGCGCGATCCGCATGTCGCCCCAACTCCTCGGCTCGCTCCTCGTTCCCTTCATCGTTCATCCAGCCGGCAAGCAACCGCAGTGCGTTGTAATAGAGTGCGTTGATCTCGACGGCTTTTCCCCGTCGCGGCGTGACGACCCACCCTTCCATCTTCGCGTCCATCCAGGTAAGCGCGTAACCCTCCTCGCCCTGGCGCAGAAGTCCGTCTGAATCGACGCGGATCCCGAAGCGCGTGCCGCGGAGATGATGGTCGATGATGTCGTTCAGGACCGGAATCAGTTGACCGAGCGTCGCCCGGTCGGCCGTGGCCAGCACATACCGATGAACTGCGTGAAACAACCACAACGTGGCGTCCGCTGTGTGATACAGCCCCTCGTTTTCACCTTCCGGAAAGAGGTTCGGAATCAGCCCGTCTCGAACGTACGCCGAGAAGGTCCGGAGGATGCTGCCGGCCTCCCTGAATCTTCCGGTCGTCAGTGTGAGACCCTCGAGGCTGATCATCGTGTCTCGGCCCCAGTCGGTGAACCAGTGGTACCCCGCGATGACCGTTCTCAGCTCGGTGCCCGTGGCCCGTGCGCGAGCGGCATCCGCCGCCCGCATTCCCGGCGTGATAATGAACTGATCGGCCGCGAGAACGAGATGAGCCACAAGGGGATCTTCAGACTCGCGCATCCATGCGGTACTCAGGAGACTCTCACGCCGCTTCTGTTCGAGCCCGAATGCTGTTTCTGCGACCCCGGTTACGGAGTCCCACGGCTCGGTGGAGACGGCGAAGCGTAGCGACTCTCCCTGACGCAGCGTCACTGCGAAACTTCCGGGCGTCCAGAGCACACCTTCATGACGGTATCCGCGACGACGCTCGATTCTGTAGAGAAGCTCCGGCAGGAACTGCTCATCATGATCAAACGATTGATCGTGATCGAGAGCGCCGAGGGCAACCTGAACACCATCTGGTCCACGGATCTGTAACCGCTCGCCATCGATCTCGAACCGGTAGGGCTCACTAAACGGTGTGGAGACGTCATTCTCATGCGGCCTGAAGTGCATGGAAGGCCGAAGATGCAACTCGACCGGCGCGACAGATTCGAGCAGCGAATATTCGATGATCGTGGTGTTCTGGAGATAGGGCATCACGATGCGCTTGACGAGCCGAAAGCCCTTCCTCGCGAAGATCCACTGCGGAAGGCCCCACTCCAGACGGAACTCCTCGAGCATCGTCTGATCCGGAAGCCGTAGATCCCCTGCCTTTGGTTCATCGCCGCTCAGCCGGAGTGTCCCCTCGCTGGTCGCCAGAAGCTCTTCGAGATGATTGAGCATCACGTAGCGTCCGAGGGGTGACGGGAGTGCTGCAATCAACTTCCCATGGTAGCGACGGGTGCAGACACCGGCGATTGTCCCGGACGCGTAGCCACCCAGCCCGTTCGTGACGAGCCATTCCTTCGCCACAGTTTCTTCCGGGGTGTCTCCACGGCGCCACCCGACGATGCGGGCCGGCTCGATTATCCGATCAGCAGCATTCACTTCACCCGCGCATTGCAAGATCGATGCATCCGCCATCCCGACAGTGTCCTTGCGAAACGGGGCGGCATGCCTCGTGCCCAGGCCAGTACTGATGCCTATACGCTTCAGGACCGGCGGCTGTGTTATGAGCATCATCGCTTCGGTGGTGCTTACGATCGCGCTGAACCTTCTGATCAGGGGGTGCGTGCAGTGAGCCTCTTCCCAGCTGTTCACCATTCGTTTCGTTGACCCTTCCCTCACGAACCCCGTAAGATACCCGCGCGCGGTCTGGAAAGACTCAGATGCCGAGATGAGGATTAGCTCCCTTCATCCTTCATCTTTCATCCTTCATCCTTGCCGTCGCGCACCCCACCTGAATCTACGGAGGCATCCTGATGAAGCTCTGGAGAATGAACCTCGGTGCGACAGTCTCGTTGCTGGCACTCGTCGCCTGCCAGTCGACCGGACCGGCCACCGTCAGCAGCGAGCCTGCTCCGGCACCGATCGCCACTGCAAGCCCGTCCCCACAAACCTCACCGGATCTCGAAGTCCCGGTCGAGTACTTCAAACTCGACAACGGACTCAAAGTCGTGCTCTCGCCGGACAGAACGACACCGGTGGCGACGGTTGCCGTCTATTACCACATCGGCTTCCGTATCGAGCCGAAGGATCGGACGGGCTTCGCTCACCTGTTCGAACACATGATGTTTCAGGGCTCCGACAATCTGGGAAAGATGGAGTTCATCAAGCTCGTCCAGTCGAACGGGGGCGTCTTGAACGGCTCGACGCGATTCGACTTCACCAACTACTTCGAGATCGTACCGGTTCATGCGCTCGAAACGGCTCTATGGGCTGAAGCGGATCGGATGCGCAAACTCGACATCACTCAGGAAAACCTGACCAACCAGCAGGGCGTGGTGAAGAACGAAGTCAGGGTGAACGTTCTGAATACGCCCTATGGCGGGTTTCCGTGGCTGGACCTTCCTCAGAAGGCGAACACGAACTGGTACAACGCGCACAACTTCTACGGTGACCTCGAGGATCTCGATGCCGCGACCCTCGAAGACGTTGCGAGCTTCTTTGACACCTACTATGCACCGAACAATGCGGTCGTCGCCGTGGTCGGCGACATCGACGTCGCTCAGACCCGGCAGTGGATCGAGAAATACTTCGGAAGCATTCCAGCCGCTCCAAAGCCTGCCATGCCGGACATTTCAGAGCCGAGGCAGGAAGTAGAGAAGCGCTTCGTAGAGAGCTATCCACGTGCTCCCCGGCCCGGACTGGCCGTGGGGTATCAGGCGCCGGATACAGACTCACCGGAGTACTTCGCACTCGGACTGATCGACCAGATCCTCGCTCAAGGGAACGACAGCCGGCTCCATCAGAATCTGGTGCAGGGAAAAGGTCTGACGGATAACGTCGATGCGTCGGTGAACTTCCTGGGAAACATGTTCAACATCGACGGCCCGACTCTCTACACCATCAGCTTGTTCCACGACCCTGCCAACAGTTCGGACACGATTCTTAAGGCGATCGATGAAGAGATCGTTCGAATGCAGAACACCCCCATCGATGCCGCCACGCTCGAACTGGCCCGGACCAAGATGCGCTCGTCTCTGTACGACGCCATGGAAGGATTCTTCGGGTTCGGCCGTGCCGACCTTCTGGCCTCGTTCGCGCTCTTCTTCGACGATCCGCACAGAATCAACACGATTGACGACAGGTTCGCCGAAGTGACCCCGGAGCTGATTCAGCGCACAGCCAGAGAGTATCTCCGGCCGACAAATCGCACCATCCTCATCGCGCAGCCCGGAGGTGCCTCGTGAAGCGCTTCCGTGCAATCGCCAGCGAACCGGTTAGATCGACGAGGACCTTCATGACATTTCGAACTTCCATCCATGCAGTTGTCGTTGCATCGCTCCTGGCCGTCCCGGCTTTCGCCCAAAAGCAGCAGCCACCTGTCCCGGGCACACCGCGGCCCTTCTCTCTTCCGGAAGTACAGCGGTACTCGCTTCCCAACGGAACAGATGTTCGCCTCGTGCAGTACGGAAGCATCCCGAAAGTCTCGGTGAGACTCGTCATCCAGACCGGCAACATCGATGAGTCAGCGAGCGAAGTATGGCTCGCCGATCTCACGGGCAACCTCATGCAGCAGGGCACCGCGACGAAGAGCGCCCAGGACGTTGCGATGATGGCGGCGCGGATGGGCGGGTCCCTCGATGTCGGAGTCGGTGTCAACCAGGTGAACATCGGCGGCGACGTGCTCTCCGAGTTCAGCGCTGACATGGTCCGGCTCGTCGGAGATGTCGCTCTCAACCCTTCATTTCCGGCCTCGGAGCTTCCGCGGCTCAAGACTGACATGCTGCGCCGCGTCTCGATCGCGAAGAGCCAGCCGCAGCAACTTGCAGTCGAGAAGTTCCGGCAGGTTCTTTATCCAGGACATGGCTACGGCCGGATATTTCCCACCGAGGAGGCCGTCGGCGGTTACACGCTCGAACAGGTGAAAGGCTTCTACGATCGCAACTTTGGAGCAGCACGCTCGACCATTTATGTCGTCGGCAGGTTCGACAATGCCGCCGCAAGGGCTGCGATCGAGACTTCCCTGGGCGGCTGGAAGACCGGCAGTCAGCCATCGAGCGTCACCGTGACGCCGAAGACCGAACGGGCGATTCACCTGATCGACCGCCCGGGCGCCGTTCAGTCGACAATCCTGATGGGAGTGCCGGTCATCACTCCGGCAGAACCGGACTACCTTCCGCTGCTCGTTACCAATACGCTCCTCGGTGGCTACTTCAGCAGCCGTGTCACGAGCAATATTCGTGAAGCGAAAGGATACACATACTCTCCGGCCAGCCAGATCAGCACCCGGCTGGGCAGCGCCTACTATGCGCAGACGGCGGATGTGACGACCAATGTCACCGGTCCCTCGCTCAAGGAAATCTTCTACGAGATCAACCGGCTTCAGAAGGAACCGCCATCAGCCGAAGAGCTTCAGGCCGTCAAGAACTACATGGCAGGAACGTTCGTCCTGCAGAACTCTTCACGCGGCGGAATCATCGGCCAGCTCTCGTTTCTCGACCTGCACGGTCTGAGCGACAGCTACCTCCGAAACTTCGTTCAGACCATCACAGCTCTCACGCCGTCGGATATTCAGCGGATGGCTTCTCAGTATGTGGACGCCGAAAACATGACGATCGTGATCGTCGGTGACCGCGCCACGATTCTCGACCAGATTTCTCCCTATGGGCGCGTAATTCAGTAGGTCAGCCCGTTTCTGGCGCGCACCTTCCCTCCCCTCTAATGGGAAGTGGAAGGTGCGCTCAGCGCGGGAGCAAGTGTCATCCTGAGCGCAGCGAAGGATCCCCTTACTACTGGCTGTATCGCAAGGCGTGGGGGATCCTTCGCTGCGCTCAGGATGACACTTCGCCCTTGTGTCCGGCAGGTCAGCCGCTCAGTGAACCATCACGACGGCGAGGGTAACGTCATCGTGGAAGTTCCCGCCGCTGAACTCCCGCACGGCTTCTAGGATCTCGATCCGCAGTTCCTCCGCGTTCGCAGCGCTCGACTGGGCAATCAAATCCGTGAGACGGTCCTCGCCCATTTCTTCTTCTTCGAGGTTTCGCGCTTCAGAGACCCCGTCGGTGAAAAGCACGAGCCTGTCGCCTGCGTTCAACCGGATTTCTCCCTCGTTGAGCGGCGTATTCATCAGGAGACGTCCGAGAATACCGCCTCCTTCTTTGAGGCGTTCCACCTGCCCGCTTTCCCGCACGAGCACAGGTGCGTTGTGACCTGCATTCGTATAGCGAAACGAACTCGAGGAACTATCGAGAAGGCCGTAGAAGAATGTGATGAACTTACCACCGGAAAGATTGCTGCAGACGACCTTGCGGATTCGATTGACGGTCTGCGACGGTGAGCTGTCGGGCTCGGCGAGAGATCGAACTGCCGACTGCAGGCCCGACATCATGAGCGCGGCGGTCATTCCCTTCCCGCAGACGTCGGCAATGCACACCATGACGGTTTCGTCATCGAGTGCAAGTACGTCGTAGTAGTCACCCCCGACGGCACGTGCCGGCAGAGACATGCCGGCGATCGAGAATCCCGGTATCTGCGGAATCACCGAAGGGAGCAGCGCCTGCTGAATGTCCGCGGCCTGCCGGCTCTCAGCCGTCTGCTTGCGGTCGCGCTGAAGGTCGATCGCTTCCGCCAGACGCGACGCGACTCCCACGAAAAAGTCTCGATCCTCGTCGTCGAACGCTTCTCGTGAGAGCTTGGGACCGACTGTCATCACGCCCACCGGCTCGCCTCTGGAGATCACCATCACCACCAAGGAAGCGTCGAGGTGTTCGAGCTTTGCCACCTCGTCGCTCTCTACCTTCAGCGAATCGATCGGTACGACCGGATCTCCCTGGAGCTGGTCGACTGTGAAATTCAGACGGGTCTTCTCCACCCTTCCGTCCGGCAGTCCGATGGATGCCGTTGGTGCAAACGGTTCCCCCGGCTCCTTGACGAAGACGGTGACCGAACGCGTCTGAGCGGCTTGCTGCAGACGCTCTGCAGCGAATCGAGCCTGCGCTTCCAGCTCACCAAGATGCGGCATTTTCTCGTCGAGGGTCGCAAGCGTTGCCGGGTAATCGAAGCGTCGTCGGAAGAAGCGCCGATCGACCAGTTTCTGCACGCGGCTTCTCACTGGAATGAAAAGCGCGGCGATCACGAGCGTCGACACCACGGTAATGGTCTGATTCTTCACGCCCGCGTATTGAACGAGCACGGTGCCCAGACCTCCGACCAGCGCGAGGTAGAGAACCACCACGACACCGGTCACGATGCCGTAGATCAGCGTCTTTTTGATGATGACGTCGATCTCCATGAGCCGGTATTTCAGGATTCCGAAAGCGAATGAAATCGGGATCAGCAGAAAGAGAAACTTGATTGCTAACGATACCGCTTGCGCGAAGTTCGGGAACCGTCCGACGAGCAGCGGCGAAATATTCATCGCGACCATGTAGCCGATGGCGATCGCGGCCGTTGCGCCGAGTGTGACGATGGTCCCCCATAGCGGCCAGCGCACCTGCCGTTTTTCCTCCACGCCGCTTTCCCGATAGCTCATGATGAGCATCCCGCAGGTGAGAATTGAGTAGACCACTCCGGCGACCATCACCCACAACATCGTGAACCCGCCGACGAACATGAACACCAAAGTGACCGTCTCGCGCGAGAGAGTATTGATGAGCAAACCGAAGACGCCAGCGAGCGCCACGATCAGTGAAAGAGTGAATGCCAGGGCATGCCGGAGCACGAAGTTTCCGGAGCGCCCCTCTTTCCGGCCCCTGAAGTAGAGCCAGATCAGCGCGGCGAGCGGTATGAGAACCAATCCGACAGAACTCGGAGTCAGCGCCCATCGCGCCTTGATCGAGGCGAGCAGCGCAATCATTCCAAGCACGACGGCCAGAGAGAGCGTCGGTATGAATGGCAGAAAATAGAGAGCGTGAATCACCGACGGGTACTTCTTCGCCAGAGGGCGTTCCCTGGGGAAAATCAGCGACAGGTGGAGAAGCAGACTGAGCATCAGCGTCGCGAGGAAGGCATAAACAAAAAATGCGATCAAAGGGCCTGCATTGAACCCGGAAGCGGGAAAGATTCCCCTGGCCATTCCCTCGATGTCCTGAAACGATCCGACGAAAAACACCATCGCGCCGACCAGACACGTCACATAGAAGACGAACGTCAGGCGTGAATCGGGCTTCATCAGGAATACGAACGTGCTGATTGCGAGATAAGCGAAACCGAGAAGGAGCGAACTGATCATGCCGACCAGGGTCGCCCGAACGGCGAGCGGAGACTCCAGCAGGACTGGAACCTTCAACCGCACGCCCTGTCGCTCGACCTCGTAGATCAATTCGTCGCCGGTCACCAATGTGCGGTCGAGCTCTCTCAGTTTGTCCAGATCTGACACATCGATGCCATTGATCGAGTGAATCAGATTCCCGACTTCGAGCCCTGCCCTGTCTGCACTCGATCCCGGTATCACAACGAGCACGGCACGCGGAGGTTGGCGAAACATGCCCAGACCGACCTTGTCGAGCTTGAGTTGCTCGTCGGTTGGCACGCCGAAGTACGTGAATCCCGCGCTCCCGGCCGAAGCCGTCGCGGAAACCCTCCAACCGAGCGCTACCGCGAGCGACACCAGGATGACTACGGTGACCAGCGTTCCGGCAATTCTTTTCTGTGCATTCGTCACGGTTCTGGCCGGGAAGTTTAAACCATTCGTTCCACGTGTATGCCCGAGGCCGGTGCGGCGCTGTTTCCGGAAGCCCTGAGGCATAATGTCCGACCATGAATCCACCCCGCAGACACGCCACCCTCGCCCTGATCACAGCAGTTTTCGTCCTCTTCACCACAAGCCTCTGTGCTACGGGCTGGCTCTCCATCGAGCGAGGCATCCGTTACCGCGAATTCGAGCGGAATGGGCTTCATGCCTACGTGGCGAAGATCGATCTGACGCGTGATGACCTTCAGGTGATCGCAACAAACGAGTCAGAGAAAGGGATGGTGGTCAACGAGTATGCCGAGTTGCATCGAGCCATCGTCGCCATCAACGCCGACTACTTCGACGAAGAGATGCGCGTGGTGGGTCACGCGAAGGGCTCCGAGGGCGAGTGGAAAGGACGACACGGAACGCGAAATCAGCCGGTGTTCGGCATCGGTGGGGATCGCGCGGAGATCTTCCGGCTCGAGAGCCGCGACTCATCCCTTCCGGACTGGGTCGAGTATGCCGTCTCTGGTTGGCCTGCGCTGATCGAGAACTGCACCACATTTACAGCGGAGCAGCTTCCCGGGAGTGACTTCTTCACACGCGCGCCTCACCCCAGAACGGCCGTAGGAATCTCCGAAGACGGTAAGACACTCTTCTTCGTCGTCGCTGACGGGCGGAGGGAAGGCGTGCCCGGGCCGACGCTTGCCGAGTTGGGAACGTTCATGCGGGAGGATCTAGGCGTCTGCAGCGCGTTGAATCTCGATGGGGGCGGATCGACCGAAATGGTGGTCGAAGGTGAGATCGTGAATCAGCCGAGCGAGGGGAAATCACGAGTCGTTGCAAACCACCTCGCCGTGATTTCCCGCTCGCCGAAATGAGAACCGCGACTCCAGATTAATCCGGCCTCACCACCAGATTCGAGAAGTACCCCACGGCTTCCGCGCCAACCCACAAGGCGACGCCCCCGCCTTCAGAGCCAAGCTTGAGATCGTTCACGATGAGGCACGGCTGCTCAGCGCCGTTCAGATGGAGACGTGCCGTCTGACCCTTCACGACGATCTTCAGCTTCGTCCACGTCGAAGGCTGCATGTCCGCATACGACTCGTAAACACCCGGGTTCTCCTTCCGCAGCCGGTGCCACGGGTACTCCGGGTGCGAAGCGTACTGAGTCGAATGATTCCTGCGGACCTGATCGTTTGCCCGTCCGTTGGTCGGCCGGATGTAGATGACTTCATACTGCTTCGCGTCGGGCCGCGTCCGGAACGTGATCCCCACGAACCCGCGAGCGCCCTCAGAGCTTCCAGGAGCCGGCTCGCCGGCGAGATCCAGCTCAATGGTGCCGTCGCCGAACTCCAGACCATCAACGATCACCACAGCATCATCAGCATTGAGCTCCCTGGCCCTCTCAACCGCTCGGACAGCTTTTCTGCCCTTGAAACTGACGGCGGAAAGCTCGACACCGATAGGCGTGAGTCCCGAGGTGGTCGTAAGAGTCCGAGACTGGGGAGGTGCCGAGGAGAGGGCGAGAGTGAGGGGTGCAGCGATGAGGAACAGAGCAACGGCTTTCGTCACGAGTTTCTCCTTTCAAATTGCCTCCGGAGTCTCGATCCGAAACGATTCCCCGGCAGACGCGGCCAGGGATTCCGCCCGACTACCACGCCAGAGATGCACCCCAGAAGGGCCCCTACCTCCGCCGTGGGCACTACAACTCAATGATGATCTCGAGGTCTCGCGAGGTCAAGGCAAGAGGAGGCCGGAAATGCAACGAATCAGTGCCAGCGCGAAACGCCGAAGAACTCGTATACTTCACCGCACCGCATCCGTTCACAATCCGATCCGAGAGGAGTCCATGAGAATGAAAAGGTCTCTACTGGCATCCCTTGGCAAAGAATACTTCGATGCGGTCGTGGATCACGATAAGATCGCCGCTGTCGTGATTCGTATGCGTGGGGGCAGTTGACTCCCGGACATTGCGGACTGAGATTGAAGTGCCGGAGGCCTCATGACCTCGTCAGTTGATGTCGTATCCCGCCTCGCAGCCATTGTCGATCTCCAGATGGAGATCCTGACGGTCGTCTCGGATCCTGACCGCGTCGTCAACCTCATCGTCACAAGGGCGGTCGAGCTGACGAACGGGAAAGGCGCCGCACTCGAAACGATTCACGGCGATGATCTGGTTTACCAGGCCGTCAGCGGGACGGCCGTGGGACATGTGGGATTTCACATTCCTATGGAAGCCAGCCTTTCAGGCCTGGCAGTTCGTGAACGCATGGTCATGCGCTCCGATAACGTCGACACCGACCCACGCGTCGACACGGAAGCTGCGCATCAACAGGGCGTTCGCTCTCTGATCACCGCTCCCCTGTTGGAAGGGGACCGGGCGATTGGCGCACTCGTATCGCTCTCGGACGAAACGAACGCCTTCCGGGATCTCGATTCGTACGTGCTCCAGCTTCTTGCCGGCATTGCCTCATCCGCGCTGGTCAGAGCAAGGGACCTCAAGGAACATGCAGCAGCCGAGCGTCGCTACAGGATGCTCTTCGACAAAAACGTGGCCGGCGTGTTCCGATCAACTCTGAGCGGGGAGATTCTCGATTGCAACGATGCGATCGTCCAATACCTCGGATACGACTCCCGCGAAGATCTGCTCACGAAAAAAGCATGGGATCTCTACGCAGATCGGGCCGATCGGGAAATGCTTCTCGAAGCCCTGAGCAGAGACAACGCCGTCCGCAACGCTCGCGTCAATTTCAGAAAGAAGGATGGAACCCCAATGGTTGGCGTGATCAACATCAGCCAGATTCCGACGGACGAGGGTGAAACGCAGCTACTCGGGACGCTGGTGGAGGATTCACGCTGAGAAGTAGTCAGTAGCCAGTAGTCAGGAGTCAGTAGCCCCCTCCCGCCCGGTTCTGGGTTCTGCACGCCCGTCCACCCACACGGTTCTGGGTTCTGGGTTCCGCCCGCCCGAACCTCCGCCCGCCCTACCTCACGTCACCTCCACGCTTCCCCGTGGAACCTTCTCCGGATCGAAGCTCGTCAGAGCTTGCTTCAGCATCGCGTCAGGCGTGTCTGGCTCCAGCGCATCGCAACCTAGAATCTCGAGCGCTCTTCCCAGGATGATTGCCGCGTCATGCCGGTTGCCATCGAGAACGGGAATTGCGCCGGTCCGCTTGCCCAGCTTCGCACCATCGGCTCCAAGGATGAGCGGCAGGTGAGCGTAGGACGGCGTCGGCACTCGAAGCGCCCGCTGGAGTGCGATCTGCCTGGCGGTCGAGGAAAGCAGATCGCCTCCCCGTACAACCTGCGTCACTCCCTGATCCGCGTCGTCGACAACCACCGCGAGTTGGTAGGCGAACGGACCGTCGGCGCGCCTCACGACGAAGTCGCCACACTGAGTCACGAGATCTTGCTCCATCGCGCCACGCACCAGGTCGGTGAAACGAACCGTTTCTTCCGGCACTCGGAATCGCAGTGACCGGGGTTCACGACCATCGCGGATCCCGTTCCTGCAGGTCCCCGGATAGACTGACAGATCGAGATCTGCTGGATTCGAAGATGGAGCCGACGCGGCCCGTCGAAGCTCTGCCCGCGAACAGCCGCAGCCGTAGACAAGTCCCTCGGCGCTGAGCTGCCATAGGGACTCTTCGTACAGCTCAGTTCTTCGGGACTGCAATACGGGATCTTCATCCCATGTGAGACCGAGTACTTCCAGGGAACGAAGAATCTGATCGGCGGAGCCCGGAACAACGCGGGGCGTATCGAGATCCTCCATCCGTACGAGCCACCTCCCACCAGCAGATCGAGCGAACAACCACGATCCTGCAGCTGCGACGAGGCTCCCGAAGTGAAGCGGACCTGTAGGCGACGGAGCAAATCGACCCGTGGTTGAACGTTCGCCCGCGATTTCCGGGACAGAATGATCCTCGCTTTGGCGCACGCTCCCGAGATTACACCAGACTTTTCAACCTCCGCACAGCCGTACCGTCTGAGCAGGATCGCCTCGCAGGTGATTCTCGATGTAATAGTTCATCAGTTCACGCGCAAATTCGCGCTCGGATTCCGGGATCTGATCACCGAGGGTGCTGATCCACTTCTCTCCGCAAGCCTTGGAATCGCTTTCGGATTCCGCGCAGGAAAGAAGTTCGGCGAAGGCACCACGATACCGCGCGAACTCCTCTCGGTTCATCGACGTCCCATGGCCAGGCACGACAGTCTGAAAACGTGTCTCGGAAATGCGATCGAGTGCCGTCAGCATCCCTTTCGGGCAGGCCGTGTCGAGAAACGGGGCGGGAAGGGTGATCAGATCCCCGGCCACGAGCACGCCCGACTTCGCGTCCAGAAGCCAGAGGTCGGCCTCGGTGGCTGCGCGGTTCGACACGAACACCTCGAAAGGGCGCCCTCCGATCGACCGCTTTCCCGACCGGGTGATCATCTCATTCGGGGCGAGCTTTTCAGCGCCGTCGATGAGGGCCAGTTCCTTGCTGAACTTCATCTGCTGTTCGGCGTCGGTCGTTTTCGGGATGATGTCAATCAGCTGCGCCCGATAGCGCGCGAGAAATCCGTCGAGAGCGCCTTCGAGAGTGTCCGTCGCATAGATGCGAGCCGCCGGATGTCGCTCCCGAATGCGCGCGTTGCCTCCGATGTGGTCCAGATGCCAATGCGTATTGACGATCGCAGCGATCTTCTTTTTTCGGGACGCAGCAAAATCGAGAAGCGCAAGCGTGTGACTCTCGTGTCGTCCTGTATCGACGATCATGAGACCCTTCGAGCCCTCGAAGATGACGCTGTTACCGTCGGGTTGACTTCCGGGAGCGAAGTGACCCTTCTGCAGCCAGACACCGTTGGCCAGTTGCTGTGGTTCTGCCTGGGCAGAAGCGGCGATCAGCAGAACAACCCCGAATGCGAGCAGACGTCGAACCATATCAAGCTCCTGGAAAACAATGTTGGAGCGATGGTACAGATCAGGCCGACTGCGGGTGGTGAAGAGACGGCAAACTCTGCTCAAGGAGTAGTCAGGAGTCAGTAGTCAGTAGGCCCCCGCCCATGCGGACATTACGTCGCCGGGAGCACTCCTGACCGTCGGGATTAACTCGGTCCCTGAAAGCGAACGGTGACCGAATCCAGGACGGGCGGGGGCTACTGACTACTGACTCCTGACTACTGACTACCCCTACGGAAGAGGCACGTCGGCGAGAACGAAGGGTCGCCGGATGAGGCTTTTCGCAGTCTTCATGTCGACCCGCAGGCTCCAGCCTGCTTCCGGAGGTCCCTCCCAATTCGACAGGAACATGAAGCCCTCATCTTCACGCAGGAAGCCGCGCTTCTCCTCACCGGAAGCGTCGATGTACGACACGCTCTGAATGGCGCTTTTCGGATCCTTGATTCTCAGGACTACGTCGTTCGGCTCAGGCTTCGGGAAGTACTCGAGAAAGCTTTCGATGGAGCTGGCGATTATGTCTTCCGGATACTCTTCCTTGATCATCTCCTTGCGCTTCAGCTCAGCCTGCCGCTTCTTCTCGGCCTCGAACTGTTGGTCGCTCACCAGTGAAATCTCGACGCCATTGGCCTTCAACGCCTTGTGCGAGATTAACTTGCCTTTGAAAGAGAGGAACTTCGGAACCGATGCACTGCTGTTCGGGTCCTTCGACGGCATGTACAGTTCGATTTCACCGGCGATTTCCTTGACCGAGGTCGCCGTCCGAGCTGGCGAGACGAGAGAAAACGAGACGGTTGCTGGTTTCTTCCGGTCGTCGGCATCTTCGTAAGGTGACTTTGCGATCGTCTCCAGCCCCGGCTCTCCAGCATCAGGGTCCAACAGGTTGCGCCCTGTGTCGTCGACGGCGCTTCGGAGAAGAACTCTCGCACCGGACAGATCGCCTGATGCAACCCCCGGCAGCTCGACGACCAACTGGAGGCGCTCGAAGAACTGCCCGCCTCTTCTGTCGTTCAGCTGCTTGACCGAAAGCTCGATGGGACCGGTTCCGGATTGAGGTCTGGCTTTCTGAGCAGCAAGGGGTAGGGCGATCAGCGACGTGATGGCTGCTCCAACAATGATGACCCGCAACATGATGGCTCCTTTTCCGATCCGGATTACGGAAGCGGCACGCTCTTGATGTCGAACGGTACGGACATCTTTGCTTTGTCTGTGAGAATCGTGAACTCGATCGCGGGATTCGAGGGAAGGTCTTCCGAGGGTTCGAGGACCATGGTCGCGTTCTCACCATCAGAGCTCGTGCTTCGGGAGCTGATGTTCACCGGCTTTCCGTCAGCTCCGAGAATCTCGACACGCTGGATGCGATCAAAGTCGCTGGACCGACCACTGAGCACGACTGCACGGTCGGACAGCTCCCCGCCACCCAGCTCCTGAAGCGCCTTGACCAGCTCGATGATCTGGGTAATTTCCTCGTCGCTCGCTCCCTCGGCCTTTCCCCTCTCCCGGAGCTCCGCAATCTTCGCCTCATCGAGCTCCTGGGCCTTCAGCTTCTCCTTGTACTTCTGGGTCGAGAGCGGCGTCACCTCGATCTTCGCTGCGCGCAGGCCCTTCGCATTGAGCGGCGCATCGAGTTTGGCGAGAGCCTTGTCGACCCGGACTCGTGAATTCGCATCCCGTGCGGGCACGAACAGCTCCACGACTCCCTTCATCTGGATCGAGCTCGCTGCGCGGGGTGGATTCTTCAGCCGGAACTCGAGTTTTCCCTGGTTGTATTCAAGAGATCGGAAATCGGGTGCGTCCCGGTCAGCGACAAGGTCTGTTCCGCGATCATCACGGGCCTCTTTCACGATTACCCGCGCGGCTTCAATGCGATCGAGGTCCTTCCCCGTGAGCGCCAGGCTGATCTGAAGCGATCCCTGAAGCGGGCTCTCGGAGAAACGGTCGTCGACCACTTCATCGACTTCTACTTTGACTCCACTCTGGGCCAGAACGGGCCCGGTTCCCATAACAAAGAGCAGCGTTAAGCAAACAACCAGCGAATCCGTTACCCACTTCTTCCACATCTGTCGCACCTCCGGAAGCGAAAAGAATAACCCGGGTGGCGAAAAAAGTCAGGAGGTATAGCCGACATCCGGCTTTCATGATCCCTGTTTCCGCTACGGGCGACGCGGATAGGTGGTGTCGTCATCGTCTGTCGGAGGTGAGTCGGCCTCCGAGGAGGGTGCGCGCTCCGTCACTGCCCACCCTGCTGCTGTGAGACGCGACTCGGCATCGCTCCTCGAGCGCTCCCAGATCGATACGGAGAGAAAATCTCCCTTTCGAAACACGGTCTGCTCGTCGACCGGAACCGTTCGCTTACCTCGTTGAACTGCGAAAGGCAGGTAGAGATTGATGTCGCCGTCCTCGAACATTTCGGACATCGGAAGCGGATCCCCTGAACGTCGCCAGATGTCGAACGAACCGGACTGCTTCTCCAGGCGAGTGTTCCAGCGATCGATACTCCGCGGCCTTCCGAACAGAATGTGGCCCTGGAAATCGGTGACCATCTGAGGAGTGACGTTGAGCTGTCCCCGGCGAATCGTCACCCATACACGCGGAACCTTGAAAGTCTTCAGTGCCTTCCTGACGAACAGCAGGTTCACCTCGTCGTTCGATGTCAGCCCGATGGCACCGGCGCGCGCGTCGAGCTCGGCACGCTGTTGAACGCTCTCGGACAAACCACTCCCATACAGGACGCGAAAACCCGCAGCTTCCGCAGCCCGGCAGCTCTGAGGGTTCGAATCGATGAGCAGCACATCGTCACCTCCCCTTTTCAGAACCGCTGCGAGCGTGCGACCGACGGGATTCGCGCCGAGGATCACATACCCACTCACCGCTCCGCGTCGAAGACCGAGCAGCTGGGCGACTGGCCCTCCAAAGAGCCCTGCGACGACAACAGTCACAGCGATGACGAGAAAGACGAGCGCGCGAAGCTCCCGCCCGCCTTCGATGTCACCGGACCCGAGCGTCTCAGCGAACAGCGACGCGAGCGCCGCAGCGACGATACCGCGCGGCGCCAGAAAGGCGAGAAATGACTTCTCCCTGATATTGAGATCGGTTCCGATCGTGCCGACAAGGACGTTCAGCGGCCGGATCAGAAACATCAGAACCATCACGAACCAGAATGCCGGCCAACCGAGGTCGTGGAGATCTGACAGGCGAACGTGCGCAGCCAGCAGTATGAACAGCAGTCCGATCAACATCATCGTCAGCTGTTCCTTGAACTCACGAAGCTCGATCAGCGCATGCGACCGGATATTTCCGACCAACAGACCGGCGGCCACGACCGCCATGATTCCACTCTCGGAGACGACAGCATTGCTTATCTGAAAGATCGCGATGACCATCGCCAGAGCGAACACTCTGTGCATTCCCTCGGGGACAATCCGACTCGAGCGGAGAAGACCTGCGATGACAAGCCCGCCCGCGCAGCCGATCAGCGTCCCGGCTCCCAGCCGAGCCACCGCGTACCACGGTCCCATGGTGATCGAGGCGTGTTCTCCACCGATCACGATCTCCAGCGCCACGACCGAGAGAACAGTTCCAACTGCGTCGACGAAGATCCCCTCGGCCTGAAGGACCGTTGCGATTCTCGACTGCAGCCGCATGCGGCGGACCAGCGGCGTGATTACGGTAGGTCCCGTGACTGTCAGAAGCGCACCGCACAGAATGGACAGCGGCAGGCTCCAGCCGAGGATCAGCCATGCAGCGAGCGTTGCGCCACCTGCGGTGACCAGGACGCCGATGGTGGACAGCTGCTGAATGCTTCGCGCCTGACGACGAAGCTTCTTCATGTCGAGGTTCATCGCCCCTTCGAAGAGGATGACGGACACCGCGAAGCCCACCAGGCTCTGGAGAGACTCTCCGAGAGACTCCGGCTGGATGATCCCCAGCCCGTCGGGTCCCAGAAGCGCGCCTGTTGCCAGGAGAATGACGATGCTTGGAACTCGAAGATGCTGAGCAAGCGACTGCGCGAGGATCCCGATGACGAGCGCAAGTCCGATCGTCAGGCCTGGATTTGCGAAGATGTCGGTCATCGGTGTGTGCAGGGCGGAGTCCTTTCAGGCGCTGAAGTCGCGGTCGATTGGCCGGACACTCGACTCAGCCCGTGGTGCGTTGATCCTACCCGATCCGGGGCCAAATGAGAGCCCGGCTTCCTGAGGGCGTAACGAGATGACTCCCTCCTGCGTCTCCTTTTCGAGGAGATCATCATGAAAACCATCGCATTCATCCTCTCGAGCTTGATGCTCGTGTCCGCGGCCTCTGCAGACGAAATAGAGAGTGAACGGATCGACATGGCCGGATATCTCGCGACTGCCGTCGCAGCTGCAGAGTATCGGGACTCCCGCCGTATCTCGGAGAGCGAATTCATTCGAATGAGCCGCGAGCCCGGAACGATCATTCTGGACGCGCGAAGCCGGGAGAAGTTCGACGAGCTGCATGTGGGCGGGGCGATTCATCTGAGTTTCCCTGACATCGCGATCGAATCGCTCGCGGAACTGATCCCGGACAAGAACACGAGGATCCTGATCTACTGCAACAACAACTTCCTCAACGCGGAATCGCCCTTTCCCTCGAAGCTTCCGAGTGCCTCACTCAACCTGTCGACGTTCATTGCTCTGTACAACTATGGATACAGAAACCTGTGGGAACTGGGGAGCGTGACGGACCTCGCCGAATCGAAGCTGTCTTTTGTGTCGAATCCGGGCTGATCGGTTCTGAACACACGGCTCGCATTGAATTAACGACGAAGGAATGCGTGTCATCCTGAGCGCAGCGAAGGATCCCCTCAGGACTCGCTCTGTCGCAAGCAATCATGGGGATCCTTCGCTGCGCTCAGGATGACACCTCCCCCTCTTAACTCAGGGCCGTTGGGCTCAGACCATTTCAGGCGGAGCCGCCGGACGGCTCGGAGCTTCGAGTGCGGTTTTCAACGTCCTGCGCAGCCTCGCAGCCAGTGTCTGGTCCGAGACATCCGGTTCCGGCGCTTCGACGATGATGTCGTCCCAGGGTGGGTAAACACGAATCACGGCGCCATCCCCGGTTCTCGATTCGTCCATTGAGACGACGACCTCTCCAAAATCGTATCCGAGGAACGACAGTTCCTGGCGTACGAGATCGTCGAGCCGCTTTATGAATTCCTCTGCCATGCGACGATCCTAACCGATCCGAGAGTCGATATCTGCCCGGTTGCGCGGGTCTGGCAGAAATTCTGAGTTCTGAGTTCTGAGCGGTCCGGGGAGCGGCGTCATCCTGAGCGAAGCGAAGGATGACAGCTCTTCAGGATCCTTAGGGCTGAGCACTCCTCGGCAGGCGGATCACCGCTGCAGCGTTTCATCCTCCATGCATCGAATGATCGCCTCGACCGATCGTTCGACATCGTCTTCGGTCGTCGACCAGTTCGACACCGAGACTCTCATGACTGCCTTGCCTTTCCAGATGCTGCCTCCCAGCCAGCAGGTACCATCGGCCTGAATGCGGCGGATCACGGCCCTGGTGAATTCGTCCGCATCGCCCCTCTCAGGCACGAACCGGACGAGCACCTGATTGAGAACGACTTTATTCAGGATCTCGACTCCATGAATGCGTCCCAGCTTCTCTGCCATCGTCCGCGCGTGGACGCAGCAGCGCTCGATCATTGCAGCGACACCGTTCCTTCCGAGGTGACGGAGCGCGGCGTAAACCGGAAAGCCCCGGCCCCGTCTCGAGAATTCGGGGACAAAATCGATGGCGTCACGCTCAGCGCCGCGGGTCTTGATGAGATAGGCGGCGTCGGTTCCCACTGCCGCCTTGTGGGCGGCGGGGTCCGCCACGATCACCACTCCGCAGTCCTGCGGAACGTTCAGCCACTTGTGCGCGTCGGTCGCCCACGAGTCGGCAAGCTCGACTCCACGAACCAGATGTTGCAGTGAAGGCACCGCGGCGGCCCAGAGTCCGAAGGCACCATCAACGTGCAGCCAGGCTCCTGCCTGTCTGGACAGCTGCGCAATCTCATACATGGGATCGACTGCTCCGCTATTTACATTGCCCGCCTGTGCGCAGACGATCGTCGGTCCATCACAGTCTCTCAACTCCCGCTCGAGATCGGACGGGCGCATCCTGCCCTGCCCGTCTGCAGCGACGATGCGCGCTCGGGCTGTACCGATCCCCAGATACCGCAAGGCCCGCAGTACGCTAACGTGCACTTCCTCGCCAACGACGACGTTGAGCCTCGGGGCACCCTGGAGGCCGTCCAGGTTGACATCCCAGCCCTCGCGACGCAGCAGCTCTCCTCGTGCAGCCGCGAGCGCCGTGAAGTTCGCCATCTGAGCACCGGTAACAAAACCGACCGACGCAGCAGCCGGAAGGCCCAGGAGCTCGAGGATCCATGAAGCCGCGGCCTCCTCCACGACGGCTTCGGCAGGTGCAAGGGCATAAATGCCGGGGTTCTGATCCCACGCCGAAGTCATCCAGTCCGCCGCGACACTCACAGGGAGAGCACCTCCGACCACGAATCCGAAGAATCGTCCGCCGGCGTTCGCCATGATCCCCGGTTCGGCAGATCTAACAAGCGCTTCGAGAACGCGTCCCGCATCGTCACCCTCGTCTCCGAGGGGAACGTGAAGTGCTTTCCGGAGATCATCGAGCGAAGCGACCGGTGCTACAGGCCGGTTCGGAAGGCTCTCGAGATAAGCGAGGGCCAAAGCATGGGCGCGTGCCAGAACGTCGTACATGACACGATTGTAGTCCCGCTGCGCCTTCCTGTACTCCCCCCGTTAGTTCTGGCGTCACTAACCATCTCCACATTTCTCGAAACGTCACATTACGAGTGGTTCGTCAGCCGTGCTGCGGTCGGGTGTTCCGCCGCAAGTGTCATACTATGGCCCTACTGGTACGGGTGCTGCCCGTATCGCCCGTTCACACTCGCAGAGCACGTTCCCGACAATCGCAGGAGGTGTTGATGTCGCTGCATCGCTTGGTGTTTCTCGTCTCTCTCTCCGCGCTGCTCTTCACGGGCTGGTCCTGCGCGGACCCGATGGCTACCGTGGAAGACGCACAGCCACCGCAGATCGCGACGGCTACCGACCTCGAGGTCGATGACGATTCGTTTCTCGACGCAGCCGTCACGAGCACGGTCAAGAAGGATGTTCCATACGTCCCGACACCCCAGCCGGTCGTCGAGCGCATGCTGGAAATGGCAGACCTTTCCGGCGACGAACTTCTGTACGACCTCGGCTCCGGTGACGGAAGGATCGTGATCACGGCGGCCCAGAAATATGGTGTCCGCGGCGTTGGAATCGACATCGACCCCGAGCGCATCGAAGAAGCCAACGAGGGAGCCCGTCGCGCGAAAGTCACGGACAAGGTGAAGTTCATCCAGGCGGATCTTTTCGAGACCGATCTCCGTCCCGTCACTGCGCTGACTCTCTATCTCCTTTCGAGTGTGAATCTCCGGCTTCGACCCAAGATCCTCGAGGAGCTTCGGCCAGGAACACCAGTGGTCTCGCACGATTTCGCAATGGGTGAATGGACTCCGGACGAACACGTGACCATGGATCGCAGCGAGATCTTTCTCTGGATCGTTCCTGCGCGCGTTGACGGCACATGGCGGTGGAGACTGCAGGGCGAAAGCCAGGACCGCAGCGCGAAGGTCAGCCAGGAGTTCCAGAAGTTTCAAGCCGAAATTGCCAATGCGCAGATCTCCGAGGCCACGCTTCGCGGAGAGGACATCTCGTTCAGCGTGCGTGAGAATCGCGGTGGAATCGAGTCCGTCCACAAATACCAGGGCAAGGTGAGCGGAAACACGATTCAGGGAACAGTCGAGATTGACGGCAAATCGCAGAAGTGGTCTGCGAGAAAGGCCGGTTGATCGGTGGCTTTGCCTGCCGCGGAGCTCGAGGCCGGGGCATCCCGGCCTCATCCACGCCCGACGATCGAGACTCTCGATGCGGTAGCCCTTATCGTTGGGATCGTGGTTGGCGCCGCGATCTTCGAGACCCCTGCGCTCGTCGCCGCCAATTCGTCAGGGCCCTGGATGATGATGGCCGCCTGGCTTCTCGGCGGGGTCGTCTCTTTCATGGGGGCTCTCTGCTACGCTGAGCTCGCAAGCACCTATCCGCACCCCGGCGGCGACTATCACTATCTGACAAAGGCCTACGGCGAGCGTCTCGCGTTCCTCTTCGCATGGGCACGTATGAGTGTCATTCAGACCGGGTCGATCGCTCTCCTGGCGTTCATATTCGGCGATTACATGTCGCAGCTCTTTCTACTCGGCCCGGTGTCTTCGTCGATCTACGCTGCTCTCGCGGTCGTCGTCCTCACCGCTCTCAATGTGGTTGGCGTCCGGCAGAGCAAAGAATCGCAGAAGCTTCTCACCGCCGCCCAGATCCTCGGCCTGGTTCTCCTGATCGCCGGCGGGCTTTTCCTTGCGCCGGCGGTCGGCGATGTCACCGGACAGGCTGGCGCGGTGACGGAAGGAAACTCCAACACTGCATTTGGACTCGTCATGGTCTTTGTCCTGCTCACATACGGCGGGTGGAACGAGGCAGCGTACATTTCCTCTGAGCTCCAGGGCGGCCGGCGAGCCATGTTCAAGGTATTGACGATCAGTATCGCGATCATCACAGCTCTTTACGTGCTCTTCAACCTGACGCTTCTAAGGGTCATGACGATGGAGCAGATCGGTTCTTCTCAGGCAATAGGCGCGGATCTGATGAGAATCGTGACAGGTGAAGCCGGCGCTGTGCTCATGAGCCTTCTTGTCTCTGCCAGCGCTCTAGCTTCGACGAATGCAGTCATCCTCACCGGTGGCCGGTCGGCCTACGCGATGGGCCGTGACTTCCCGATGTTCTCGTGGCTCGGACAGTGGAGCGCGGGCGGCAACACTCCACGCAATGCACTGATCGCACAGGGCGCAGTGGCGCTCGCCCTGGTCGGCCTGGGCACGTTCACACGCTCGGGATTCAAGACCATGGTGGACTTCACAGCTCCCGTTTTCTGGTTCTTCTTCCTGCTGACAGCGATATCGCTCATGCTGCTGCGTCGCAGGGAACCAAACGCGATCCGGCCCTTCCGCGTTCCGCTCTACCCGGTGATCCCCATTCTGTTTGCGGCCACCTGCGCGTACCTACTGTACTCGAGCCTTGCATATACGGGCTTCGGAGCGGGTGTCGGGGTCCTTGTTCTGCTTGTCGGGTTGATCCTGCTCGCCGTCCAGACCCGAAACGGACGTCGTCTTACGACTCCTCAATAGAGAAAGCCTTCCAGCTGCCTTCGCAACGATTGGAAAGGGCCCGCGATCCAAGGGGTCTTTGCGCGTCATTGATCTCGGCGAGAGTCCCGGCCTCGATCCGCTGCCCTGCCCGCAATGGGATCATCACCAACGCCGACAGCCTGCTCGTCGGCCGCTTCGTCTTCCCCGATACTCCTGACGACATGCGAACTGGACGGCTCGAACATCGATTGGATCTCCAGCATCGCACTGCCGAGAGACCCGGACGAACCGCTGCCAGAATCCCGTTTCATCCGAACGATTGCCCAGGCGGTAAGGCCGATCAGAACTATCAGTGCGGCCAGATAAACTGCCAGGGACGCCAGGATTTCGATCACCCCGGATTCGCCCTCGACACGTGATCCACGGACTCACGTATCAGAGCCGTCAGTACCTCGTTGTCGACGTCTTCGAGACGCCTGAGGTATAGACACGACTTGCCTGTCTTGAATCGTCCCAGCTTCGACATCAGGTCCTCGTAACGATCGAAGCCCGCCATGATGTAGAGAGTGAGATCGTTCTTCCTCGGCGAAAAGCCGGTCAGGAACCACTCGCCTTCACGCCCGCTTTCATACTTGTAGCGATACTCCCCGAAGCCGACGATGGACGTGCCCCACATCTTCGGTTTGCTACCGGTTGCCTCTTCCATGATCCGCGCGACCTCGAGACAATCCAGCCGGCGCTGCTCGTCGGGGATAGCGCGAAGAAACCCCTCTACGCTGGAATGCGTCGGCTTCGTTTTGAGCTCTGCCATCGGTTCCCCTTTTTCGAACATCGGGATTCTACCGGATCGGCCGGCTGATGGCGGATTCGGCGAGTGAATTGGATCAACCGAATGACTGGAGCTTCGGCCAGAGCTCTTTCCACGGTTCGCGCGCGCGTTTGCAAAGGAAGATCTCGCGATGAAATCGCGTCTCTTCGTTCTCGACTCCGTGGCGGTTGGTGACGGTCCTCGCCAATCTGCATCCCTGAAAGAACGTTTCGGCTTTCTCACGTGAAAACCCCAGAAGGATCACCCGTTCAGGCTCGGCTCCACCCCATCCTCGATACCAGTACGAGTTGATTCCGGAAATCGCGCCCGGCAAACCAAGCGGAGGCCCATAAAGATTGATCGCGCCCGCCTCGCCATAGTTGCCTGTCAGTATCACCGTGCCCTCCTTCTGCCCTGGAGGGAGACCCCGGTGAATAGACGAAACAGTCTCTGCCAGCTCCGGCCAGCCCACCTGCTCGACGAAGTTGTCATGCACGCCAGCCGTGAAGTTCCAGAGCGGTGAGTTAATCGGCGCAACCGGGAGCATCAGAAGACCACCGAACAAGGCGCCGGCAACGAGCGCGGCCCACACGGCTGCGCGGCTCGCCGCTGCCCGCGTAGGCGCGAGCGATTCGATCCAGAGCTCGACGCGAAGGGCACCGGCGGCGAGCAACATCGGATAGGCGGGAGCCAGATAGTAGAACCGGCCCTTCACGAACAGAAAGAGCAGTAGCGGAATGACGTATAGCCACCCTATCGTTCGGTAGTGCCGACCCCGCTTCGATGCGAAGAGATGGAAAAGGCCGGCAATCCATAGTGGAAGCGTGAATGGATTCGCGCTCACGAACAGCTGCATGGAAAGATAACCGTCCGTCCGTCCGATCTCCACGTCCCGCGCATGAATGCTGTCGAGAAACCGGAACGACACGAACTCATGCTGGACCTGCCAGATCAGATTCGGCGCGAAGATCAGCAGGGAAAGTGCGACGCCAGCCCATAGCCAGACACTCTTGAGAGACTTCCGGAGAGGCGTGAGGAACACTGCGATCGCAACACTGACTGCAAAGAATGCCATCGTATATTTTGTGAGCATCCCCAGCCCGATGAACCCGCCGATCGGCAACCACAAGCGTGCATCATCGGTCCTGATCATTCGCACCATCAGCCATGCGATTGTCACCCACCAGAGATAGTCGAACGCGATGTACTGAAACATCGAGCCCATGACGAGAGACATCGGGGCGATCGCCGTCGCAAGCGCAGCCAGCACCTGCGCATTCCGACCCCCACCCATCTCGCGCGCGATCAGTCCGGCGAGCACCATCGCGATGCTCTGCGCCAGCGCTGAAAAGAACCGAAGGCCCGTTACCGAGGCCCCGAAAAGCTCGAACGCCACGCGCGCTACGAATGGCGTGAAAGGAGGGTACGCGACATAACCCCAGGCGAGATATCGCGCATCGTCTACTACGACGAGCTCATCGCGATGGAAACCGTAGTTGCCATTCGTGGCAACGTGAACGGCGAGACGAACCAATGCGAGAACAATCAGGATGCGGATCGTCCTCCGATTCTCAAAATCTGACATCGAGGGATCAGCATGGCCGTCCGCACCTGGCCTGGTTTTGAGCTCAGCCATCCTTTTCATCCGATGCTTCAGATTCTATCTGATCAGGACTGTCCCCAATGGCGCCAACTTCAGGCACGGAGTGTCATCCTGAGCGTCGCGAAGGGTCCCCGAGCCTTGCGAGACGGCCAATATCATGGGGATCATTCGCTGCGCTCATGACGACACGTGCTTGCTCGAGCCTCACGTTGACGCCATGAGGATTGCCCGGACCACCGAGGCATGCACCTCGGGCGGTCCGGGGGGGAGCGCCTTCAGACGGCCGGATGCAGGGAATCCTCCAGCCCCAGAAATCGCTCCGTGCGAACGGACGGTCTGCGGCTGTCGATGACGTCACGGCATTCTCGGCTCATTGCCGCGACGTGCCGATGATCGGTTCCGCAGCAGCCGCCGAGGACATTCAGATCCGGCAGCTTGGTAAGAAGATCGCGGTACTGGCGACCGAGCTCGGAGGGATTTCCATCATCGAGCTCGGTAGCCTCATCGAGCTCGGCATGGCTCATTGCCGAGGCGTTCGCGCGTAATCCACGGATCCTCCTCGTCCACGCTGCACCGTCTTCGAGCGCCTCCTGGAAATGCGTCGGGTGCGCACAGTTGATCATGTAATAGACCGGCGGGTGAGGCGACGCCGAATCAATCCGCTCGATCGCTTCCTTCAGCGTTTCTCCGGAGGGAAGTTTCCCGTCTGTTTCAACAGTCAGAGAGATCGCGACGGGCATACCTTCTCTATTTGCTGCCCGCACGATTCCGATCGCTTCCTCGGGATAGTTCAAGGTAACCCCCGTCACCATGTCGGCTGCACTGCGAGCGAAGATTCCGATCTGAACAGCATGGTATTGCTCCGCCTCCTCGACCGTCATACGCAACCCGGGCTTGTACCCGTCGCCGCGAGGTCCGACGTTCCCGCTGATGACGATCGGCGTCGCGGTGGTCTCCCACTCGTTCCGGATCTCTTC
>JBGSYJ010000434.1:0-7596 GCA_041750915.1 Thermoanaerobaculia bacterium
GTTCGGGGCTTGCAGCGACTCCTGCCGGTCGGCTGCATTTGAATTGCCTTCGCGGCCCCTCACCCCTTACCCCTCTCCCCGTTCACACGGGGAGAGGGGAATTTAGCACCCGCGCAGACCTTAAGTTGACGCCATTGGGGCTCTGCCCTGGGCTCTGCCCGGGGTCGATCGATCCAGGCAAGGATCTTAGCGGCCGCGAAGGCGGTCGCTCCAGTAGTGAACAGGAAATGATGTTGTATGCACGTCAGCTGGAGCGACGACCCAGGATCAATGTCATGGACTTCTCGTGTAGCATTCGCTGCTGCGTGAAAACGGACCCTTTGAATCTCTTCGCTGTTCTCCATCTTCCCGGACAGGGAGAAGTGGGCTTCTCGTGGCCCGATCCCGAAAAACCGGAGCTGGTTCACACTAGCGCCGGCTTCGAGCAGCCGCTCGAGCGGATTCTCTTCGAGACCGAGAGACAGCACCGCAGAGGAGCCGTCCTGCTCGGAGAAACCGGGTCGGGGAAGAGCGCTTTTCTCGACGCCGTAGCGCGGAGACATCATCTGCCTCCGCGATTGACACCCGTGAAGATCGATGTGGCTGCAGACGGAGATCCGGATGCCGTCATCTCGCGCATGACGTCGCCCCATGATCAACTCCTCGTCATTGATGCGCTCGATGACATTGACGACCCGGAGAACCGCCGGCGGTTAGTCGAAGCGATCAGAAACTCCGCCGAGCATCATCGGGATGCGCGATGGATCGTTGCGAGCCAGCACATCGCGTGGGATTCCGCTGCGCTCGCCGGTCTGTTCGCGGAGTTTCACCTCCGGCCGATGGATCGCGAACAGAGCGAGCGACTCGCGGGCGAATTCTGCAGGCAGCTGAAGATCGAGCCGGAGGAGTTGCTCTCTGCGTTCGACCGGTTGCGCCACTCCCGTGAGTGCGCATTCATGGCGGGCTATCCTGGCCAGTTGCAGATTCTCTGTCGCGCCTGGGCGCGGCATCGCGAGCTTCCCGACTCCCGTTCGCGCATGCAGGAGATCGCACGGGAGCTCGGAGAGCCATCGAGCATCGTCGACGGTCTCGGCGCGTGGACGATGCTGGGCGATCGATCGAGCCCGTCGATCGCATCCCTTGCCACGAGCGACGTGAGCTTCGTGAAGGTCGATGGGGGGCGGTTCTTGATGGGAAGCCCCGACGATGAAGAGGGGCGATGGCGGGATGAAGGTCCGAGGCATGAGGTGACGGTTCGCCCGTTCCTCCTCGCGGCCACGGCTGTCACGAATCTTCAGTACGAGAGGTTTCTCGCGGCGAGCTCCGATGCAGTGGTTCCGGCATACTGGGGCGATCCTCGCTTCAACAACGCTCAACAGCCGGTCGTCGGCGTTTCGTGGGAGGATGCGCGCGCTTTCGCATCCTGGGCGGGAGGCCGTCTTCCGAGCGAGGCCGAGTGGGAGTATGCCTGCCGGGCAGGCTCGGACGAGCCGCGCTACGGAGACCTCGACGAAATCGCCTGGTGGACGGGGAACAGCGGCGGTCGTTTGCATTCGGTCGGAACGCGTTCGCCCAATCGTCTCGGCCTCTACGACATGATCGGCAACGTCTGGGAGTATGTCGAGGACGACCGGCACGACAGCTACGACGGGGCGCCGGCCGATGACGCTGCATGGGTGGACGAGCCCCGCGGCGCGCGCCGATTGCTGCGCGGCGGTAGCTGGTCGGATGTTCCGCGTGTGACCCGCTGCACCACCCGACTGACCAATCATCCCGGTCCCAGAGTCGGCAATGTCGGGTTTCGGATCGCACGATCGCCCTTCCCGCCCGCCCGGTTGTGAGTTGTGAGTTGTGAGTGCGCCCTCCGGGCCGCATTCCCCTCTCCCCGTGTGAACGGGGAGAGGGGTAAGGGGAGAGGGGCGGTGCAAGAAATTCATATGCAGCCGACCGGCATGAGATTCGGCAAGCTCTCAACGCCCCTCACCCGGCGCGCAACGATCACGCAAGCCCTCAACGTCTGCGCGGATTCCGCGCGCCACCCTCTCCCCGACTTCGCGGGGAGAGGGAAAGAACGACCGCGCCCCCGGCATCGGCGAAGCCACTCACAACCCACAACTCACAACTCACAACCGGGCGGGAGGAGGCCCCCTCACCGACGATAGATTTTCTCGATCACTTCGGCGTGTGTCGGCATCGACGTGACACACGCTTCACGCCGTTTTGCGAGATCGTCGAGCATCTGGTCGCCTGCATTCGTTCCGTGCAGTCCGAACAGCGGGTGCGGCTGCGCAGGGGCGCGGCCGTTGCCATCGAGAATGCACATGTGACTGAAGCCGCGAAACAGCGCGAACGTCCGGCTGTCCTGCAGGGGCAGACTCTCCCCGTAAAGCTGCAGCCGTTCCGCGAGCGAATCGGTCAGGACGGCGTCGGAGGCCGCACTCTTCCAGAACGGCGTATCGGCGCGATTCGCGAGCACGTAGTGCATCAGAATGAAGTCGCGCAGCTCTTCGTAAACGTCGTTCATCTCCCTGTTGAAGGCAGTTGCGTGGGCTTCGCTCTCCGCCGAATGCGGGAAGAACGTCACGAGGTTCGCGAGACCGTACTCGATTAGAAAGATGCTCGTCGATTCGAGAGGCTCGAGGAAGCCCGCCGAGAGGCCGAGCGCGACGACGTTGTTCACCCATGGGCGGCGATAGCGTCCGACGCGGATCGCGATTCGACGCGCTTCATTGCCTTCCGCCGAATCGCCGACCAGTCTTCTCAGCTCGGCCTCTGCTTCGTCCGGTGTGATGAAGGCCTGGCTGTAGACGTAGCCGCAACCTCGACGATGCGAGAGCGGGATGTCCCACGACCAGCCTGCGCTCATCGCCGTGGCCGTCGTGAACGGTGGGATGCCCCCTCCATTTTCCTTATGCCGCGTTGGAAGGGCGATCGCGGAGTCGCAGAGCAGGTGCTCCGAATCCGACAGGAACGGTTCCTGGAGCGACTTGCCGAGCAGCAGGCTGCGGAAGCCGGTGCAGTCGATCCAGAGATCGGCCTCCAGCCGCCCTCCGGATCGAAGCTCGAGCACCGTCACGTTGCCGGAGTCGGGATCGCGCTTCACTTCGACGATGTGATCCACAATCCGCTCGACTCCGCGTCCGCATGCGAGCTCGCGCAGGAACTGTCCGAGAAGGACTGCGTCGAGATGATAAGCAGTGCGAACGTCGTGTGTCGGGTCGGCGGGATTCTTCGGCGACAGATTCCGCCGGCAGAGCTCGAGCGTCGGCACGAGTTGATCGGCAAGCAGACCGGTTGCCTTCCCGCTCAGCCGCCGCGCCAGCGCGTAGTGGATCGAGGCGATCCCGTCACCGATCTGCCCGAAGTACGGGTCCGCCCATGGCCGGGCGTAGATCTCGGATCCTTCGCGGAACGGATGCCAGTACTCCGACAGCCGCGTGCCTCCGGCGTCCACGTCTTTCGACCAACCGACGAAGCGGATGGCGGCCTTGTACGTCGCGTTGACGGCCGGCATCCAGTCGCGATCCTCCAGTCCGAGGAATCGCATCGTCGTGCCGAGCGTGGGAACGGTCGCTTCCCCGACGCCGATGGGTGGGACATCCTCCGATTCGACGAGTGTGATCTTCACCGTGGGTCCGAGGGCGCGGTTCAGGTAGGCAGCGGCAAGCCACCCGGCTGTGCCGCCTCCCGCGACGACAATACTGCGTACCGCGGACCCACCCGGGTTGTCAGATCTCACAAAGTGCACCTCTTGTTGGATGAGGAGGGATTGTAACCTGCCAGTACTCGCGGGACACTGACGGATCGAGTGTGAATTGACAGTGGACTAGCGCGCCTGTCATCCCCGTAGCGTCAGAATGACTTACAAGTCATTGTGGCGAAAGGTGAACCTCCTGTCATCCTGAGGTCCTGGGCGGGATGGCTCATCGAGTCACCATGAAGGACCACGCGAACCAGTGCGTCGTGCCCCCATCGTCGAGATAAACGACTCGTGCCTCGTGGCGCCCGGGACTCCACTCGCCTTCGGGGACGAACTCGAATTCCACGTCGCCGTCACGACCGTTCCCTTTCACCTTCGGGGTCACGCTGAGACCGTCGATGTACAGATGGGGCGGACCAGCCAGCCCGAATCCGACGAGCCCGAACGCGAAGCGGACACTGACCGGAGAATCGGGGCCGGCAACCGACAAATGCGGCGGCTCTACCGCGATGATCTCCGCAGGCCGGACCGCGGGACTCGTGGCCGATGGATCCCGCGGTTGTGCACCTTCGATCGCAAACGGTTCCGACACCCGCAGTTCGAGCGGAAGCTCTTCGCCGAAAGGACGGGCATTCGGATCGAAGGATGTGTACAGACCATGCCAGACGGCCCGGTAGGTCCCCGCATCAATCCTGCCGGCGGTTCTGCGAGAATCGACCTCGGCATCCGCTCCCGAGGCGACGGTCAGCACTCCGCTGTGCTTTTCTCCCGGAGAAATGACGATCGGAGGCGACAGGCAGGAGTTGGTCTCGGCGACCCACGCGTCCACCCATCCACCGCCCTCCTGCCGCTGCAGTCCGGTCGAGAAAGCCTCATTGCAGTTCATCAGATAGACGGTGGTATCCGCTGGCGCCGTGAACGTTGTGGCGATCCTCACCTCCGGGCCGAAAGGACCTTCCCCGAGCGCATAGCGCTCGAGATCGGTTGTGATCGGAGCAGCCATCCGCCCGGGTTCGGGATCGAGATCCTCCGGCGCTGCACACGCGGCAAGAAAAAGGGCAAGCAGCACGAGGACCACCCGAGGTTGAAGGCTCATCTGAAACGAGTCGATGCAAAGCGTGCACCGCAGCAGGTCATCGTCCAGGCGAGGACAGTTACGCGCCCGTCAGGATCTCGTGGCTCATGGAGTGCAATAGTCGAGGCTCGTATGAGCGATATCCGATCTACAGACTCAGGCGAGGCAGACACCGAAGGCCTTTCCGCTCCCCGCGCGAATCTCTGGCGGCCATTTCTGCTCGTACTGTTCGTCGGTTTGATCGCGATCGTCGTCCGTCTGTCCGGCGGTGCGGGATGGATCGATCTGCAGCGGATCACGGCACTGCTCGAGCCGATCGGCAGCTCGTGGTGGGCTCCCCTCGCCGCCGCCGGCCTCTACATCGTGTTCAATCTTCTCGGGCTCCCGGGGAGCGTGCTGACGGTTGCCTCGGGCGTGGTATGGGGGTGGCTTGCAGGGGGCACGATCGCTTTGCTCGGGTCGACGATCGGAACCGCCGCACCCTATCTGCTCGCACGCACTCACGCTCCGGTGTTCGGTGCCGGAATCAGGCGTCGTGCCGCATGGCTCCACAGATTGCTCGAGCGTGAAGGGTTCACGGCACTACTGATGCTGCGTCTGTTGCCGTCACTGCCCTATGCGGTGATCAACTACGCGGCGGGGTTCGCGGGAATTCCGCCGCGCCCCTACTTCCTCGCCACCCTCCTCGGAACGATTCCAGGTGTGTTCGTGACAACCTGGCTGGCGTCGGCGATCTTCAGCGGCGAGATCTCGCTCGGCGGAGCATTCCTGAGGATCGCGATCGCTGGAGGCATCATCGGGTCGATCGTGCTCTCAGCGCGGGCTTTCGCGCGCTCGCGTCAGCGCCCTTTGAGCTGACGGACAGCGATCGTCTTCCGATAAACCACGCAGCATGGCGGCATTGTGGTGAGAAATGAACACGAGTGTCATCCTGAGCGAAGCGAAGGATCCCCTGAAGACTTGCCGTGACCTCGAGCAAGGGGATCCTTCGCTTCGCTCAGGATGACACATCGGTACGTTTCCCGCGGGCTTGACCCGGGTTTGTTCATCAGAAGCGGCAAGAGTGACTCGACACGGCACTATGGCGAGGGATGAACCATTGAGGTCAATGCCCACTCGACAACGGCAACCGGTGAAGGATGGTATGAACTGCGCCGCTCTGTCTGAGTTCGCTGCTGAACAGGACAATCTCACAGACTTCGAACGGGGCTGCGTCGAGATCTTCAAACGCATGCATAAACGCTCCGGTGTCCTCCTGCTTCCAGCGACTGCGAATCCGGCAGACGGTCAGGTGAGGAACGAAACGCTTCGCGTCGAATCGGATCTCCGCAAGACCCAGTGCTTCGCGCAGCGACAGCGCCAGTCCGGAGAGCGGCTCCGCAGGCTCGAGTGCAATCCAGGCGACGCGCGGCGAGCGGTGATGCGGAAAGAATCCAGCGCCTGCAGACTGAACAAAGAATGACGCACGCGAAGCCGCAGCGCCGGCCAGAGCGGTCGCGATCACCCCGACGCTCTCTTCAGCCTGTTCGCCGAGAAACGCCAGCGTGAGGTGAAGCGCTTCCGGCTTCAGCCACGATGCGGCCGGGAGCATGCCGCGAATCGATTCGACTCGCAGCTCGACGGCATTCCTGAGCCCTGCGGAAATCTCGATGGCGACGAACAGGCGCATTTCGCCTGCTCACTCAGGCGGATACATCCGATCGAAATCGGGGTGGCCCTGAAGCGTCGCGAGGTCGGGATCCTTGCGTGCCCAGTTCGGATCCCGGAATCCCGCATCATAGGCCTTCCGGATGGCTGCAAGTGCGTCGTCAGTCTTCTCGAGCATGCAGAACAGGCAGGCGACGTTGTACATGATGATCGCGTCGTCAGGACGGAGAGCCATCGCGAGATTCGCCTCCCTCACGGCTTCGTCCGGACGCCCCATCTGCGCGTAGTTGAGCGCCAGCAGCACGCGTGCACGTGCGTCTTCGGGAACCTTCTTCAGGTGAGCTTCGTACGCGACCGTCTCCCGCTGGACCTGATGGCGGTTCGCGTCAACCTTCCCCAGTGCATTGAGCGCATTGCCGATCGGGATGTAGGTGTTGTAGTTCTCTCCCGCGTGCTCCATCGCGTCTTCGGCAATATCGATCACATCCTGATACTTCCCTGCAGCGAACAGAACTCTTCCAAGGAGGTAGTACCCGCTCTCGACATCGGGATTCAGCTTCAGGGCCGCCCTGACCTTTGCCGTAGCGTCGTCGAGCCGCATCTCTGCATAGGCCACCCACGACTCGGCCGCGAGAACTTCCGGTGAATCGTGCCCTCTGGTACCGGCACGATCGGTCGCGGCCCGGGCGCGTGCGATCCACGATTTGGATCGATCATAGTGATAGTAGTACTGAGAGCAGACGGTGGCGATTCCGGCGTGCGCGAGTGCAAACTCGGGATCGAGCGTGACTGCGTTCTCGAACATCTGAAGCGCAAACTCCAGATCCTGCCTCGACAGCCGTCTTGCGTAAGTCCTTCCCCTCAGATAGAGGTCATAGGCCTGAAGGTCGTCGGTCGGTTTCGACGCGAGCGCCTGCTGCTCCTGGGGCGAGAGGGTGATACGCAGCGCGTCGGCGATGCTGCACGCGATCTCGTCCTGCACTTCGAAGATATCCTTCATCTCGCGGTCATACCGGTCCGACCAGAGTGGGAAGTTCGTCGTCGTGTCAACGAGCTGCGCATTGATCCGCAGCCGGTTGCCTGCGCGACGCAGACTTCCCGTAAGGAAGTAGGACGCGCCGAGCTGCTGTCCGATCTCGCCGGACGTTCCCTGGCGGTCGCGGAAAACGAGCACCGAGGCTCTGGAGAACGTCTT
>JBGSYJ010000435.1:0-4452 GCA_041750915.1 Thermoanaerobaculia bacterium
CCCGGCGGTCCTGTCGAGGCAACACCCGCCACAAACCGCGTCGATCTGTCCTCCGATGCAGGAAATCCTGCCGCTGGCTCAGTGCCGTTTACAAACAGCGGCACCGGCACCTTGCGAGGTACCGTCGTCTCTGATGTCGACTGGATCATTCCTCCGAGCAGTACAGTCGTCATCCCACCGGGCGGCACCGCCGATGTCTCCTTCGCAATCGATCCTTCGCGGCGCCCCGACGGCGGTAGCCTCGGTTCGGAGACTGGCACGCTGACACTCGTTTTCCTCAATGGCGGAGGCGGAGCGAAGACGATGACTCCGCGGTCGAATCATGGCGCGACGAGCACCGCCGCCGTTGCGGTCTCGCACACCGTCACTCCAGCAACAGCGGCCGCATCCATTCCGCCACTTTCTCCGGGTGAGATCGCACTCTTCATGCCCGGGGTGTCTCACGTTGTCGGAAGTGTTGGAACATTCCTTTCCGACGTTACGCTGACCAGCTTCGGTGGCCTCGGAGGTCTTCCGGGCGCGCGCCTCTTTTTCCGATCGCTCGGAAACGGCTCGCCGGCGACGAGCACGAACATCCAGGCAATTCCGCTCAACAATCCGCTGCAGTTCAGCGATATCGCACTCGGAGTCTTCCGCAATAGCACCTCGGTTGGAACGCTGCAGCTCCGCACGACTGATGTCGACAGAATTTCTGCGTCAGCGACTGTACTCAACGCCAGCAATCCGGCCGGAACGTACGGCACGTCGATTCCAGTCTTCCGTTCCGATAGAAGCACGGGCGCCGGAGAGAGCATCTTCCTGACCGGCATGCTCAGCGACGCAACGAATCACACGAACCTCTACCTGCAGGAGACCGCCGGCGGAACGGTCGAGATCACTTCGACGTTTCTTGCAGCGAACGGCGATGTGCTGAGCTCCAGAACGGACATGCTGACCGCATTCGCAGCGACGCAGATTGGACGCGTCGCTCCAGACGGAGCCCTCGCCGCGCGCATCACCGTGGCGCCCGGCTCGACCGGACGCATCGTGTCGTACGCAACTCCCGTCGACAAGGCGAGCGGAGACACCTGGACGGTGGTCGACTGGGGCAAGCAGTACAACTACCCGCCGAACGTACCCGTCGTGATTCCGGTAGCGGGCTCGCTGCGCGGCGCGAACAACACGCACTTCCGCACCGATCTCGCAGTGAGCAACTCCGGCACGAACAGTTCCAGCGGAAGGTTGCGCTACTACTCGCGAACCGGTGAGGTTGTCGACCGAACTCTGGCCCTCGCCGCCGGCGAGTCGAGAATCCTTTCGGATGTTCTTGTTACGCTATTCAATGTGACGGGCGATGCGGTGGGCTATCTGGAATATACGCCCTCGTCTGGCTCGGCTCTCATGACGAGCCGGACCTACACGACAGTCTCCGGCGCAGCCGCGACCTTCGGCGCAGCCGTTCCGACGCTTCCGATGAGCGCAGCGCTCGGTATGGGGGATCTGCGCAGATTTGGCGGGATCGACGATGCCTCCCTCTCCACGACGCAGGAGCAGCGTCCGGCAACGTTCCGCACGAATCTGGGGCTGGTCGAAGTCTCCGGGCAGCCGGCAACGGTTCGGGTCACGCTCTACTTTTCACCGAGCCCGCGGTCTGCGGTGCGGGGCGTTGCCCTCGGCACCTTCAATCTCGCGCCGAACCAGTTCATGCAGATCAACGGACTCTCGCGTGCGCTCCTCGGGGCGAATCGCGACACGAACTACGGTGATCTGCGCAACATGCAGCTCGACGTCGAAGTGATCGGCGGGGCTGGCCGGGTGATGACGTTCACCTCGACGATCGACAACGGCACGGGAGACTCGATCCTCAGAGTCGACTAAGCGTCCCATGTGGCAGGGCCTTCCCTCCACGACGGTGCATGCTCCATGTGGCAGGGCCTTCCGAGGCCCTGCCTCTTCCGCATCGTCAAGAAGTACGACACATTGGAGCCTCCGCCGTGATGGCCAGATGTTGTACACCCTCCACTGTCCGCAAAGGCAGGGCCTCGGAGGGCCCTGCCACATGGTGCACGCCCCAGATGTTGTACACCCTCCACTGCTCGCAAAGGCAGGGCCTCGGAGGGCCCTGCCACATAGTAGAATCTGCGCATGCATCCGAGCAGTCCGCAGGCGAAGGAAATGGCTGATGAGTCGATGGTGCGCAACCTCACCGCGCAGGTTGAGGCCATCTGGCCGCAGGAAGCACCGATCTTCGCGCGTCATCCTCTCGGCGATGCAAACGTACTCGACGTCGGATGCGGGACTGGAGAGATCATCATCCGGCTTGCCGGAGAGTATCCCCACGCGTCATTCGTCGGCGTCGACCTCGAGGATGCGCATCTCGAGCGCGCCGCGTCGCTGTGCGCACACCTTGGCGAGCGGGCAAGGTTTCAGCACGCGGATGCTCTCGCTCTTCCCTTCCCTGACGCCTCGTTCGATCTCGTGATCAGCCGGCACCTGCTTCAGGCCGTCCCCGATCCTGCGCCGGTCATCGCGGAGATCAAGAGAGTGCTTCGCCCCGGCGGACGCGCGCATCTGATCCCCGAGGATTATGGGATGCTGTGGTGTCATCCGACAGAGCTCGGCTCGGACAACTTCTGGCAGAAGTTTCCTCTCCGATTCGCCGCGGCGGTTGGCTGTGATCTCCACGTCGGACGCAAAGCCTTCACGCTTCTTCACGATGCAGGAATGGTCGACATCGTGGCGGACTACGTCGTGGTCGACACGCTGCGCGTCGATCGTGAAGTGCTTGCCCGGATATGGGAAGCCTGGCGCGACGGTTACACCGACTCGATGGTCGAGCATTCTGGAGTCTCGCGGGACGAAGTCGAGGACGCCTGGCGTCAGATGATCGAATGTGTCCGCGATCCGCGGGGCTACGCGCTCTGGCAGGTGCCGGTCTGGACGGCTGCCAAACCGTAACGAGCGCAGCGATGATCCAGCACTCCTGGTGAGGCGGCGTCATCCTGAGCGCAGCGAATGCGTGAAAACTCCCGAAGTGTCATCCCGAGCGTCGAGCGAGGGATCTGGGCGGTGGTCCATCGCTTAGAAATCCAGGTAGATCGATGGTTCTCGAGCAGAAGGCCCCCACCCAGATCCCGCGCTCGACGCTCGGGATGACACAGTCCCGCGTTTTGACACAGCCCTCGCTGCGCTCAGGATGACACGCCTTCTCAGAGTGTCGTTCCGAACAGCGATCCGACGAGGGCCGTAAGCGCCATCGCAAGCGCGCCCCAGAACGTTACGCGCGCGACCGAACGCCACATCGAAGAGCCTCCGGCGCGCGCCGCGAGTACACCGAGGAGTGCGAGAAAGAGAAGAGAGCTCCCTGAAACGGCCCAGATGAGCGACGACGCGGGAACGACCAGTACAGTGAGAAGCGGCAGAGCAGCGCCAATTGCGAAGGTTCCCGCCGAGGCGAACGCCGCCTGAACTGGCCGGGCAGTATGCGTCGTGGAGATGCCGAGCTCGTCGCGGGCGTGTGCGCCGAGCGCATCCTTCGCGGTCAGCTGCGTAGCCACCTGGTCAGCCAGCTCCGCATCGAGACCGCGACCCACGTAGATCGCGGCAAGCTCCGCATGCTCGTGGACCGGATCAGTGGCGAGCTCCTCACGTTCCCTGTCGAGATCGGCCCGTTCGGTATCGGACTGGGAGCTGACCGACACATACTCTCCCGCAGCCATCGACATCGCTCCTGCAACGAGCCCTGCGAGCCCGGCGACGAGAATGCTCGTGCGACCCGCATCCGCTGCGGCGACGCCGACGATGAGACTCGCGGTGGAAACGATACCGTCATTCGCGCCGAGGACCGCGGCCCGAAGCCAGCCGATTCGATGGGTACGGTGCCTTTCTTTATGTCTCATTCCGGATCCCGCCAACCAATCTCGAGCACAGGTTCAGCGAGCTCGCTCAGTATAGCCCTGCTGGCTCACTCGGAACTTCGGCGGCTCTGCTGGATCATTCCATCCAGAGCCTGAAGGAAGCGCGAACGGTCGCGCTTTTCAAATGGGGGCGGCCCGCCGCTCACTTCTCCCCGCTCCCGCAATCCAGCAAGAAGATCACGTGTCGCGAGGGCATCGCCGATGTTGTCGGGAGTGAACGGATGGCCGGTGAATCCGAGGACGCGTGCACCTTTCTCGAGGCTCCGTCCCGCCAGGGGAATGTCTCCCGTGATGACGATGTCCTCCGATTCGACGTGCTCGACAATCCAATCGTCAGCTTCATCGATTCCCGCTTTCACGACGACCAGCGTGTACCGCGGATCCGCCGGAAGATTGAGAAATGAATTGGCCACGACTGTAACTTCGATGCCGCATCGATCAGCAACGCGGTAGACCTCCTGCTTCACAGGACACGCATCGGCGTCGACATAGATCACCGGGCGCTTCATCTTTCATCTTTCATCTTTGCTCCTGCATACTATCCTTCATCCATGTT
>JBGSYJ010000436.1:0-2833 GCA_041750915.1 Thermoanaerobaculia bacterium
CGACCTGGTACCGAGTGATGCTCGCTTCCGCATACCGGAGATGACGCAGAAAATCGCGAAGAGTTTGACCTCTCGGAGCGGAGTTTCCGGACCGTTTCCCACGTTCACAGATCGGCGTTATGCCCGACACAAAAACGGCCTTTCTTCAACCGCCGGTCATGGGACCGTGACGGCCGAATGGTTCGCTGACGCGAAGGGGCTGCAGCACAAAGCCGGCGACGTAGACCCGATGAACGGTCGTCAGGTGCTCTGCCGGCTCAGGACTCCGCGCCGCACGGGAGCGTCGGGAAACGATCCGCGTCCGAAGAACAGATGCCAGGCGATACTACGGAGGCCGGGAAGCCGAGCGAGAGAGAACCCTGCGTTGAGCGCATGCGTCGAGTCGAGCGCGGCGAGTACGCGTCTCATCCAGAGGCGGGAGATGAACCTTGCGCGGAATGCCTCACCTGAATACAACGTCGCGGGCGAGATTCCATCGTCGAGGGAGGTCGAAAGCGTCTCAGCCGCAAAGCGGGAGAGTCGCATCGCGCCGTCGAGACCTCCGGCCGTGAGCGGCGACACCGCGCCAGCCGCATCCCCGACCAGCAATCCCCTCTCCGAGGCGATTCGCGGCAGAACTCCTCCAACGGGAATCCGCCCCCCGCGAACCTCTTCGATTCGGGCTCGCGAGAAATCGAATCGCTCTCCAGCCAGCTCTCGAAACTGATTGAGTGCGGCTTCAGGTCGAAACTTCGACGGGTAGCCGCCGACTCCGAGATGCACTTCTCGCCCGTCGTGAACGAGCCATGCGATGTATCCGGGAGCCAGTCGCGGATCGAGGAAACAGTGAAACCGCGGCGGGCCTTCGAGCGGCACGCCGGAGAGGATCTGCTCGACTCCGACGATCCAGGTCTCGTTGCGGCTGAGCCCCAGGTCGACGGCCACCCGCGACGCGGCGCCATCCGCACCGATCAGAAAACGTGTCATCGCCATGAGCGGACGACCTGCAGTCTCGAGGTGAACCCGAGAGACTGCATCGCCCGATTCCGGCGATACGGTTTCAGAGCGTACGAAATGGGTGGACGGCAGCCACTCGATCCCAAGCGAAAAAGCCTCGTCGAGCATTCGCTGATAGATGCGGCCCATGTCACCAACGCGGAACTCCTCGTGCGGACTCTCGAGCTCGAGAGTCCGACCGGAAGGAGAATGAAGCGTCACGTGCCGGACGACGGGACCGAGGAGATCCGGAGGGAACTCGAAGTCCTCGAGAGTACGGCGCACCAGGATTCCGGTTGTATGGACGACCTGCGAAGGGCACTCTTTCCGATCGACGAGAAGCACACGGCGGCCACGCCGGAGAAGCTCCAGGGCACACTGCAGGCCGGCGAGCCCGGCTCCGACCACGACGGCATCAAATGGTTTCATAATTCCCCGGGGTTACGAAGTACTTTGTACTACAAAGTATTGAGACAAATTTTTTTAACGGCTGCGGGTCGCATGAATCAGCGCCTCCATATGGTCGAGGTACTTCTGGAGTGCCTTACGTCCCGCCGGGCTGATTTTCCACGTTGTCTTCGGAACCCGCCCTTCAAACGTCTTGGTGCACCGGATGTAGTCGGCCTCCTCGAGCTTCCGGGCGTGCACGCTGAGGTTGCCGTCGGTCGTGTTCAGGAGGGCCTTGAGCTCGGTAAACGAGAGAGCCTCGTTGACTGCAAGGGCGCTGATGATCCCGAGCCGCAGCCTCTCGTGGATGAGACGATCGAGCTCGGAGGTCTGTTGGGCTGCGGAGCCGGGCAGGGCCTGGAGCTTCGGCGTCGAAGCTGGCGCATCGGAGCGCAGCCGTCTGGATTTCGGGCGCGTCATGATTTCGCCGGCGAGTCCAACGATCGGCGCTCAGCCACCATACCTCCGTGCGATCACTGCACCAAAGACGATGTGCAGGATTCCGAAGCCTGCGCCAAGAAAGAGATCCTTCCACTCGGGAGGGCTGAACAGAGCAACGGCGCCGAGCAGGATGAAGAGCAGTCCCATCAGGGGAACGACGCGAACCGAGAATGCGCCTCCGGCAATCACCGCGGCGCCGTAGAGAAGCAGCCACAATCCGGGAATGGCAGTGACACTCCCCGTTGCATAGAGAACCTGAGTCAGAAGCGCGCCGGCGAGCAGCGGCGGAGCGAAACTGAGCAGGAATTGTCGGGCCGGCCGCGAGAAAAAGGAAATGCCGGCGGCGCGGGATTTGATCGCGATTGCGACCGTGCCGACCGTCACCGCCATGGCGGCCGCGGCGAGCCATGTGATGAGCCAGGCCCGGAACTCAGCCTGCTGCCAGGCGATCGCGGCGGCGGAAAGCCCGATCAGCCCCATGACGACTCCGCCCCAACCCGGGACCGCAGTGAAAGAACCGGCCCGTTCCATCGTCGCGCGGATGTAATGAAGGTTGTCCGCAGCAACTGCGTGAAGGGAGGGCGCTTTTTCCGGGTCAGGTGCCATCAGAGATCAGTGTGGGCTCGTTAGGGGAGGATGTCAAGTACTTTGTGCTGTAAAGTCTCGCCGACTGGCCCGACAGGTCATTGTGGCGAGGACTGAACCAAGTGTCATCCTGAGCGCAGCGAAGGATCTTCTCGAGGGGAACGAGCGTGGCAAGATTGATCCTTCGCTGCGCTCAGGATGACAAGCCCGTCAGATCTTCCGTAAAACGATGCTCTCACCCCCGACCTGGCATGAGTCTCTTGATCAGCTGAATCTGCCCCGCATGGTACAGATCGTGCGCAGCGACCCCGTAGATGACCGTCGCGTTGTCGTTCCTGCTTCCGTCCGTGCGCAGCAGAAGATCGCTGTCGCTGAGCGCGGAAAC
>JBGSYJ010000437.1:0-14711 GCA_041750915.1 Thermoanaerobaculia bacterium
CACCGTGTCCGCGCTCGTCGGCGGCGGAGGGGCACTGACCGAATTCACGGCCACCGCGGGCACCTTCCAGATGGTCGCTTCGGACGGCCAGGCGAGCTTCTTCGCCGTCGAGAACCACAACAACTCGAACCTGCGCATCTCCATCTTCCGTCCCTCCGGAAACAGCTTCTCGGAAACGAAACATTCAAATGGAGAACGGTTTATCGGTCTCGGGCTCCGGTACGGCTCCGGCTACCTCTCGGTCTGGGGATACGATTCCACATTCAAGAGCGACACGCGCCTGTTCAAGCTGAATGATCTCGTGCCGTCCGAGATCGCTCTCAGCTCGTATTTCAGGAACTACTACACGGCCACTCCCGCCGGCTATGCGCAGCCGGGCGGATACACGAGCGGCATCACCGATGTCGTCGTGCACAGCTACGGAGGGCGCGATTTCCTGTTCCATTCGAATCACGGCCTCGGCGACGTTTACGAGCTGAATCCGTCCGGAACCCCGTCACCGACTCCCCGCCGTCCTGCTGATTTTCTGGGGACCGGCGTTTCGCAGCCGGTGGTCTACCGCGATGGCGCATGGATGTTCTATTCGTCACCGTCGATGGGCATCTGGACGGGACAGCCGTCGCAGAACTGCATTCCGGCGCCCGGCGACTTCAACGGCGACGGCATCGCCGAGTTCTCAATGCTCTGCAACGGCGCCTGGTACTTCTACAACAGCGACGGAAGCTATCTGAAGGGAATCTGGACCGGCAACGTCGCGGGTGACCTCCCCGTCCCGGCCGATTACGACGGCGACGGCGCCGATGAAGTCGTCATCTTCCGCAACAACGGGGCATGGATCTTCTTCAACTACACCACCGGCGCTTATGTCCGAGGAGTCTGGACGGGCGGCGGTGCGGGTTCCATCCCCGTACCGGGTGATTACGACGGCGACGGAAGAGCGGAATTCAGCGTATATGCGCGTGGACCGTGGCACTTTTTCAACGCGGATGGCAGCTATCGGAAAGGCATCTGGACCGGCGTCGACCCACGAGACATCCCGGTGCCCGGCGACTATGCAGTCGACGGCAGAGACCAGGTCGTGATCTTCAGAGCCGGAGCGTGGCTGTTCTACGACTTCGAAACGCGCCTCTACACTCACGGCGTCTGGACCGGGCCGGGCGCTGTCAACGGCACCTCTCTGCAACCCGCGCCGCTCGACCTCGATGGAGACGGCACGCTCGAGTTTACCGTCAAGGCCGGGGGCCCGTGGCACTTCTACAACGACGATGGCTCGTACGTCCGCGGCGTCTGGACCGGAGTCAACCCCAACGACCAGGCCATCTCGAGACGGCAGCACACGAATCCCTAGGCCGTATGAAAAAGGGCTCACCCCGGCCGGGGTGAGCCCTCTCGTTTCACTAGTAATCCTGAACTGCTACGGTGTGTCGACGAACTCCACGGTCACACCCTTGTCGGCGATTCGCGCGAGGTCGCGCGCTTCCCAGTTCGGAAGGCGCACACATCCGGCAGACGATGCGTAGCCGATCGATTCCGGATCGGATGTACCGTGGATCCCGAAGTGCGGCTTGCTCAGCGCCATCCAGACGATACCCACAGGCGAGTTCGGTCCCGGCTTCAGATGCGCTTCCGGCTTGCTGTCATCCACGTGTGCGAACAGCTTCGGCTGGTAGTGAAATTCAGGATCGTGCGCGATTGCCACAATCTTCAGCGTCTCGTTCGGTGATGGATCGTATTCCGAGCCCACCGTCGTCGGTGCGTGCCGGACCATGTTGCCGGCCGCGTCCATCGCATGCAGGTAGTTGCCCTTGACCGAAACGACGATCTTCGCGACGTTCTTCGGCGCGGTCGCATCCCGAGGCGGCGCGACATTCGGGACGTTGAGCTGCGAGCCCGCGGTCAGCGAATCGATGTTCACTCCCGGATTCAGGCGAGCGAGCATTGCGGGCGACAGATGAAACCGCTCGCCGAGCTTCTCGGTGAGCGTCTCATAGCAGAGACAATCGAGTTTCTCCTTCTCGTAGACATCCTCCGGAATCTTCACGAACGGTCCCTCGACATCGTCGACCGTCAGTGTGTGCTGGACAATTGCCGGACCGTTCGCGCGCTCGGCAAGGCGGCGGTAGGTCTCCTCGTCGACAGTGCCGGTCGCCTCGAGCCCCATTTCCCGCTGAAACCAGTGAACCGCGATCTCGGAGTTCTTGCCCCAGCGGCCATCGATGCTCCCAGGCGAGAAGTTCGCCCGGTCGAGTAGCACCTGCGTGCGCAGTACCGATGGTCCCTGCACATCGCCGGTGATCGGCACTGTGACCGGCAGCGAATCGAGCGCCGCGAAATCGACTCCCTCGAACGTTTCCTTCACAGCCCCGGCGGGTTGAAACTGGATATTCTGCGCGACAGTGGACGCTGGCGCCTGCTGCTGGGCACGCACAGCCTGCTCGGCCCGGAAGGACTGCAGGTCGCGCCACTGCGCGTCAAAACGTTCCTTCTCGATCTGATCCTGGTTCGCCGGGATGCCGACCGGAGCCGAAATCTGCTCCTGAACTGCCACTCCGGTACCCTGTGCCCCATCATCGATACGCACCGCGGTGTCGCTCGTGGCTGTCTCCCGACTACAACCCAGCGCAATGAGCAGCACCGCCGGCATGACTAATCTCTTGAAATTCATAGTGGTTCCTTTCATGAGAGTGCAAAAGCAAGGATGCTGCCCACGGGGGTTCTGGGTTCTGGGTTCTGGGTTCTGGGTTCTGGGTTCTGGGTTCTGGGTTCTGGGTTCTGGGTTCTGGGAGCGATCTACACACACTGGATGCGTGACAGCAGTTCGGTGATGAGTGCATCATTGAGCCGCACGTTCCCAGAACCCACAACCCAGAACCCATGCTCAGTTACCTCAAAGTCAGAAACCTCGCCATCGTCGAGGAGTTCGCCATCGAGCCCGGACCCGGCCTGAACGTCCTCACCGGTGAGACGGGGGCGGGTAAGTCTCTCTTGATCGACTCGCTGGAGTTTCTCAGCGGGGCCCGCGGCTCCTCGGATGCGATCCGCACCGGGGCTGAGAAAATGAGCGCCGAAGCGATCTTTCACCTCTCCGCTGATGGCGAAGATCTGATGACTGCTCGGGGAATCGAAGTCGACTCCGGCGACCTGATCGTCCGGCGGGAGATCTCGTCGAATGGCCGTGGACGTGTGCTTCTGAATGGATCCCCTGTTGCCGTTCGAGATCTGGTCGAAGTGATGGAGCCAATCATCGAGATCCACGGACAGGACCAGTCCTATCACCGCATCGCCGGGCAGTCGTTTCGCGGGCTGCTCGATCAGTACGGCCGGCACGGCGAGCTTCTCGATCGGACGGCGTCCGCATACCAAAGCTGGGGCGAGGTGCAGGAACGTCTCGCCGCGTTGCGTGGAGCTGTCCGGGATCGCGAGCTTCGTCTCGATCTTCTGAAGTACCAGATCGACGAGATCGGCAAGGCGCGTCTCGATCCGTCCGAGGAGGAGGAGCTGCGTACGGAGAGAATGCTGCTGGCGAACGCGGGCGAGATCCTCGCTGCAACGTCGGGCTCGTTCATGCTCCTCGACGAAGACGAGAGCTCCGCGCTCGTTCAGCTCGGACGCGCGCGGGGACTCCTCCAGCCGCTGGGCGGAAAGGTCGACGCGGTTGCTGCAATGCAGGAGGAGCTCGAAGAGATCCGTATCCGGCTCCAGGAGCTCTCCCGCTCGCTGTCGGCGATGAGTGACTCCATCCGTCACGACCCCGCGCGTCTCGACGTAATCGAAGACCGTCTGGCACTGATTGAAAAACTGAAGAAGAAGTACGGCAGTTCGATTGAAGAAGTGCTCGGTCATTTTCAGAAGAGCAGCGAGGAGCTCGAGCAGCTGAATGACTACGAGGTTGCGCTCGGTAAGCTGGAGATGGCCGAGGCTGCTGCGTTCGATGCGTACGTGAAGGCCGCTGGAGAGCTCTCGGTAGCGCGGAAATCGGCGGCCGAGTCGTTTCAGTCAGCGATCCAGTCCGAGCTCAACGATCTCGCAATGGAACGGACGACGGTGAAGCTCGAGCTTTCCACTTCACCCGCCCGCGAGTCGAGGCTTCTGATCGACGACAGGGAGACAGCGTTCGGCCCGGAAGGCTACGACCGCGTAGAAATTCTCATCGCGCCGAATCGCGGCGAGGACCCGCGTCCGATGCAGAAGATCGCCTCGGGGGGCGAGCTATCGCGCATCCAGCTCGCGATCGCAGCTGCACTGTTCACACACTCGCCGCAAAGCGCTGCGACAACTCTCGTATTCGACGAGATCGACGCAGGCATCGGCGGTGCGGTAGCGGAGGTCGTGGGACGAAAGCTCTGCGAACTGGCGACGGAGAATCAGGTGATCTGCGTGACACATCTCCCGCAGATCGCCGGCTTCGGCGCGACGCATTTCAGGGTGTGGAAAGAAGACGACGGTGGACACACGCGGGCGCGAATCGCGAGACTCGATTCTCAGGAGGAGCGCGTAGACGAGATCGCGCGAATGCTGGGAGGCGCGTCGATCACCGAATCGGCGAAAGTGCACGCGCGTGAATTGCTTGCGCGAGGCCAGGCCGCGCGAGTCTCGAGGTAGTCCCATGTGGCAGGGCCTTCCCAGGCCCTGCCACATGGGGTAGTAACGATGTGCGACATCTGGAGCGTGCACCACGTGGCAGGGCCCTCCGAGGCCCTGCCTCTTCGGGTAGCAACGATGTACGACACCTGGAGCGTGCACCACGTGGCAGGGCCCTCCGAGGCCCTGCCTCTTCGGGTAGCAACGATGTACGACATCTGGGCCGTGCACCATTACCGCCAGCGCTCCAGGTGTCGTAACTCTCAACTCCACGGAAGAGGCAGGGCCTGGGAAGGCCCTGCCACATTCATCTCTGCTGAGGGACGTAGCGGACGTCGGCGGCTGAGAGCTCGCGGTTTGTCGCGGCGGCCAGTGCTCCAGCCAGCTGGGAGGCAGCCGCCGAGACTTTTCTGTGCTCCTCGATGACGAATGTCAGATGTCGCTGTAGCTCTACCGCGTCGCGCAGCCTCACGATGTCGGTGGGGTGAATCATGCCGTGGTGCAGCTCCTCCCGGAGCAGTTCCATATCGGTGGATGAGGGACTCAAAAGAGCCTTCTCGACTCGCTCCAATCCGAAGGCCACGGCAGCGCGAAGTTGAGGATCGGTATCCGGATGCGCTGCCGTTCCATTCGCATCGCGCAGCTTCTCCTTGGCTTTGGTGAGTCCGATCGCATTCTGGAACGTGTCGAGGTCACCCATCGACCCATGAATCAGTTGCGATATCCGGGAGTGGATGCGCAGGCGTTCCGTAAGCGTGTATACATCGCGCTTGAAGGCGTCGAGGGCGTGGAACGCCTCGTTCATCCGGTGCTGCTGATCCCGCTCCCGAACGGGTGGCATCCATATCCGCGCCGCGTCTTCCCGGGAGGCAGAGCTCAGTCTGGACGAGAGCTCTTCCAGGGAGCGCTGCACATACAGCATTGCATGGAACGATTCGGTCAAGGCACGGGTGCCCTGCCTATGCTCGCCAATGGCTGCATGACCGAGTGAATGATGGAGGTCATCCGAGAGTTTGCGCATATTCGTGGCCCACGGATTGAGCAGCTCGGTTCGCAATCGGTCTGCCGCCAGCCCCAGCTCTCGGTGAAAGTCCCGGCTGACGCCGTCGAGTCCTCCCAACTGGCGCAGCGCAGCAAGGGCTTCGACGAGAACCTTCTGATCGGGACCCGGCAGATCGAGTGAACGGACGATGCTCGACACTTTCACCAGAACGTCCGATTTGACGCCGGCAAGCTCGATCATCGGCTGGACGTCTTCCGTAAGTCTGCCGAGTGATTCTGCGAGACTGTCAGCGGAAGCATCACGCGGCGACTCCTGCGCGTGTATCGCGGAGCCGAGACTACAGATCAGGAGCCCTGCTACCAGACGAAGACAGTTGATCCGGCCCAGACGCATTCGCACTTTCAATCGCTCCATCTGTCGTACCTCGCTACACTACGGAGAAGGCAGGGCCTCGGAGGGCCCTGCCACACGCGCTCTCTGCAACTTGGACGAATCGCACCGTGGAACGTCACGAGGGCTGGTGTCGTGATCGATTAGTCCATAGACTCTCCGCATGACAATCGCGGCCCTGATTCTCGCGGCAGCTCTCGATGTGCAGTCGGTCGAGCGGTTTGCAAACCTCGCTCTCGCCTGCGCACAGAAGGAGTACCCGAACAAGATTGCACATGTGCTCACCTCCGACAAAGACGTCCAGCCTCCGCGCGCGCTGACTCCGGCGTTCTATGGCTGCTACGACTGGCACTCGTCGGTGCATGCGCACTGGCTCCTCGCGCGGCTCGTGCGACTCTTTCCCGACGCGCCATTCGCCGAAAACGCTCGAACGGTCCTTCGCGAGAATCTGTCGAAGGAGAACATCGCACAGGAAGTCGCCTACATGAACGGCCCGGGGCGCGCGAGCTTCGAACGTCCCTACGGTCTCGCATGGCTTCTGCAGCTCGGAGCCGAGCTCCGTGAACAGGAAGATCCGTTCGCACAGGAGCTCGCGCGCAATCTCGCTCCTCTCGAGGCCGCAGCCGTCGACAGGCTCTCGACGTGGCTGCCAAAGCTGACGCATCCGGTGCGCTCGGGCGAACACAGTCAGTCCGCGTTCGGACTCGGCCTGATGCTCGACTGGGCGCGCGTTTCAGGCGACAAAAAGTTCGAAGCACTGCTCGAATCGAAAATTCGCACATTTTATGGCCGCGACCGCAACTGTCCCATCGCGTACGAACCGTCGGGTGAAGATTTTCTCTCGCCGTGCATTGCGGAAGCGGATGTGGTTCGCCGCGTGATGGAGCCGGCCGAATATGCAGCGTGGCTGAAAACTTTTCTTCCCGACGTGTCGACACTCCAGCCAGCAGTCGTCACCGATCCGACGGATGGGAAGCTCGCACACCTCGACGGTCTGAACCTCAGCCGCGCATGGATGCTCCGGGGAATCGCTTCCAATCTCCCTGCTGACGACCCGAGACGTGCGCAGATCGACGCAGTAGCCGAGGCGCATGCGAGAGCAGGTCTCGCGGCGGTCACGGGCGAGCACTATGAGGGAGGCCACTGGCTGGGAAGTTTCGCAACATACCTGGTGACGGACCGAGGGGTGGCGCAGCGCGCGAGCAGAGCGAAGAAGTAGACAGGCAAGAGTTCCCAGGGCGTAAACCCAAAGCAGGAAATGTCAGCCCTAGCTGCGCTCAGAGGCTGTGCATGAATCGCGCGAGTGTCATCCCGAGCGTCGAGCGATGGATCTGGGAGGGGGCCTTCTGAAGGGAGCCACCGCCCAGATCCCTCGCTCGACGCTCGGGATGACACATCGTGTTTGATTTTTTCACAAACGCTCAGGATGACACTTGGTCGATTCGTGACCGTGTCTTAGCCGCGTACGCTGGCCGGCTATTCGACGATTCACCGTTCCGGCGGAATCTCCAGCGTCACGTCGTCGCTCGACGCAGATCGAAGTGCGCGCTCGACGTCACCGGCGCTCTGATAGCGATCCTCCGGCCGCCTTGCGAGACATCGAAGGATCGTCTGCTCCCATCGCGCCGAAACTCCCGGCCAGCGTGCCGAAGGGGGGACAGGCTGGCCGTGCAGTCGCTGCGCGATCAGACTGATCGGACTATCGCCGTCGAACGGCCGCCGTCCGGTGACCATCTCGTAGATGACCGAACCAAACGCATAGATGTCGGTTGCCGGTGAAACTTCGCCATCCTCGAGTTGTTCCGGCGCCATGTACACGGGACTTCCCACGATCGCTCCCGTTTCCGTGATCGACAGCTCTCCCGCCATCGGAGCGCTGAGCCGTGCAAGACCGAAGTCCATCAGCACGACGCGTTGCCGGTCTGCGGTGAGCATGATGTTCGCGGGTTTGAGATCGCGGTGAACGATCCCGGCGCGATGCGTGGCTTCGAGTCCGGCGGCGATCTGCGCGATGATCGGCAGCGCCTCCGCTTCGCTGAGACGCGTCTTTTCGCGCAGTAGTTCACCGAGCGTGATCCCATCGACGAGCTCCATCGACACGAACATCAGCGGCTCGGTCGAGTCGTCGATACGATGCTGCCCGAGATCATGAATGCGACAGACGTTCGGGTGCGCGACCTTCCTCGCGTATTGAATCTCCCGACGGAAGCGGTTGAGCGCTCGTTCGTTGATTGCGCTCGACGGAAGCATCGTCTTCAACGCGACTTTCTCTCCCAGTTCACGATCTTCGGCGGAATAGACGGCGCCCATCCCTCCCCTTCCAAGGTAACTCGAGATCACGTATCGGCCGGCCACAACTTCTCCCGGCGTGAGCTTCGCTGTAAGAACGCGTCGTTGCTCATCCGGGAGAGTCGGGGAACTGTCGCGCACCGTCGCTGAATCTCCCGAACGCGCGTCAGATTTGTCGATGGACGGCGGCGGCGATGGATCGCCCTGCTGCGCGTTTGATCTCCGCCTCTTGCGGAAATCGAGACCGACGATCACAACCATGGCGGCAATCACCAGAACGATCGCTGCCGGCACCAGATACTCGCTCACGGGCTTCCTCTGCACGAGAACCGTGATCGTCCGGTCGAACGTCCGGATCGCGCGACGTCGCTCCACGCCGTCATCAGACGGGATGAGCGCATTGATCGTGAGAAAGAGCCGGTGAGTGCCCGGCTCCCTCGGGATGATCTCCCAGCGCCACTCGGTAGCCTCCTCACCGCTGATGGCCTGAACTTCCGGTGTGACGGCGCGGATGTCGAACGTGGCGCCGGTCAGCTTCGCTTCGACAGTGTCGGAGATCCGGATCGTCGCGGACTCCACACCTCCCGGTTCGACGATGCTTCGCTCGAGTACCTCCGGATCAATCTCCGTCGGATCGAGCAGCAACTGGATCACGTGCGCCCGGCCTCTGAACATTTCCGCCGGTGTGTTGAACGCGATGCTTCCGTATGTGCGCAGCGCTTCGTCAGCTGTGAACGATGTCGCGGGCGACGCGTCGATAACGGGTGGCCTGGCTGTCGTGGGAGTCATCTGCAGAGGCGGCAGCGGCTGGAGATCTTCGGGGAGTGGCGGAGATGGTTGAGGCCGTGAGGTCGCAGACGGCGATGGTGCAGTACTGACCGGCGTGGCCACCGTACCCGTTGGAACCGGAAGCGGAGTTCCTGCCGGCGTGGACACCGGAATGGGCGGCGTCCTCGCTGGTACCGGAACCGCCCCGGTCGCAGGCGTCGGTGTCGCCATCGGCCTGGGTGGAGTTCCCATTGGAACCGGAACCACATCGATCGCAGGCGTCGCCATGGGCATGGGTGGAGTTCCGATTGGGGTCGGAAGCCTATCAATCGCCGGCGAGGGCGTTGGAGTTGACAGGATTCTCGTGGGAGCTGGAACCACATCGATCGCAGGCGTCGACAATGGCCTGGATGGAGTTCTGGTTGGACGCGGCGTCGAAGTCGGAGCTGGATAAGCAGTCGGCGTCGGAGCGGCCGCGGGAGTCGCAGGAACCGACGTCTCGGTTACTACAGGTGCGACTCCCGCGTCGGTGGGTGCGATCTCCGGAGACCCGCAACCGACATGCAGGGTGAGCGCAAGCATCAGGAGCCCTCGCAGGAGAGACGACCCGACTACTTCGCTGTGCATCGGTTCAATTTATCGCAGATCGACCGATTTGCGCTTGACCTCTGCGCGCGATCCTCGCATTATGTAACTGTATGGTTACAGACATCGCTCGGAACGAGTCGGTGTTCGGCGCAGTCGCCGATCCCACGCGCAGGCAGATTCTCGACATCCTCGCAAGCTGCGAGCTTTCGGCGGGAGAGCTGGCCGATCGGTTTCCCATCTCTCGCCCTGCAGTCTCCCGCCATCTCCGCGTGCTTCGCAACGCGGGGCTGGTCACCGAGTCTCGCCAGGCGCAGTCGCGCATCTATGCACTCAATCCCGCTCCCCTCTCTGAAATCGATCAGTGGGTCAACAAGTACCGGATCTTCTGGGGATCGCGGCTTCACCGCCTCAAACAGTTCGTCGAAGGAGAAGAATGATGCTCAAGTCCGGGCCCGAAGCACTGCCATGGCAGCACGATCACAAGGCGAGGTTCGCCGCATCGTCGAAGGAAGTCTTTTCGGCGTGGACCAGCTCCGATTCGCTGCGGCGGTGGTTTGCTGAAGAGGTCGAAGTGTCGAGCGCAGAAGGCGGACCGTTTCGCTTCTGGGGAAAGCACACGTTTGGAACACCGACGTCAACGGCCGCGAATCAGCGGATCACACACTGGGTCCCGGACGAGACGCTCGGCTTCACCTGGCCCATTGACGGCAGCGAGAGCGCGGTCGTCGTCACACTCGAACCGAAGCCCGATCCGGACGGCGGCCCGGAAGGCACGTCAATGCAGCTGCGCCACTCGTTCGATTCACCTCAGGAACTGGAACTGATCGACGACCTCTGGAAGCTGACACTCGGCAACCTCGATGCATTCCTCCGCGGCGGCGATGGCATCGTGCTGCCGGATTACAGCGACCCGAGTCCGGAGATCCGGATGTCGATCGTCATCGAAGCGCCTCCCGCCCGGGTGTTCAGCGCGCTCATCGAGCCGGAAAAAATGAATCGCTGGCTCGGTTGTCCGAAAGCCGAAGTCGAGCCCCGAACCGGCGGTCGCTACCGATATAACTGGGAGTACAAAGTGGGCGAACGTGACGTCGTCGGTGGACCGACGACGATCCTCGACTACGTCGAGAATGAACGGCTCGTGACTGACTGGCCTGACTGGCGGGGCGATCCGGACAAGCCGAAGACGCGCGTCGCATGGCACCTGGAAGATCTGGGCGACGGGCGGACGCGGGTCACCCTCGTGCACGGAGAGTTCCCACGCGTCGTCGATTTCAGCGACTACCCGTTCGGCTGGGGCTGGTTCCTCACTCAGCTCAAGACCGAGGTCGAGGGAGGGGGATCAGTCGGAACTGCGTGACCGATTGGAGGACCGAACATGCAATGCAATGTTCGGTCGCAGGAGGTATTGAAATGACTTTGGGCCGCTTCGCGAGTCTTTTCGGTGTTGCCGTCCTGTTGCTGGTGGCTAACGTCGCCGCCAGCGTCCTGTACATGGTGGTCTACGGCCACATCATCGACCCCGGACACGAGGCGCAGTACTACAACGACCACATCCAGGTGGCTGGTCCGTATTGCAGCATCGTGGCCGGCATTCCGCTCATGTTCCTGGCTGGTTGGTGGGTGGCGGGTTGGTGGCAGCGGACTCCGGGCGTCAAGGCGGCTCTGTTCGTCTGGCTGGCCTACACTCTGATTGACCTTGCCATCCTTCTGGTGGTGGGGGTCACATTGACGGACGGTGTACTCGTCTTCTTGTCGTCTGCCACCAAGTTAGCGGCTGCGTGCTTCGGGGCTCTGCTGCGAGTCGGAAAGACGGCTGGACCAGGCGCTGCAAGTAACCCCGTTGGCATGTAGGCTTTTCGAGATTCATGGCTCTCTCTGCGCCGCGGCTGGTGAGCTGGGCCTTCGGCCGCTTCGGGATGAACGGCCGTGGCGACGGTCATCCTGAGCGGAGCGAAGGACCCCTGAAAACGCGCGGAAAACTGGAAAGAATAGGATTCTTTACGTCGCTCAGAATGACACCGGTCGCAGCCCTTCATTGAGGAGAGGGCTGTGTAACGTGTTACTTGCCCGCTCGCGGGATGCCCTTGCGGCGAAGCTCGTCGTCGATGATCGGTGCAAGCGTCTCGAAGGGGACCGCTCCGTTGACGAAACGACCGTTGATGAAGAGTCCCGGCGTTCCGGTCACGCCGGCCTTCTCGCCGTCGCGCTTGTCAATTGCAACCGCTGCTGCCTTCTCTCCGGAGTCGAGGCATGCGTTGAACTTCGCAGCGTCGAGTCCGAGCTGCACGGCCTTCTCTTTGAGCTGGGCAACGCCGAGGGCGCGCTGATTCGCGAACATCGCATCATGCAGCTCCCAGAACTTCCCCTGATCGCCGGCGCAGAGTGAAGCCTCGGAAGCCTTCTGCGCACTCTGATGGAACGGCAGAGGGAAGTGACGGAACACGATGCGAACGTTGTCGCCGTATTTCTGTCTCGCCTGCTCGAGCGCGGGATTCACGCGAGCGCAGTAGGGGCATTCGAACTCGGAGAACTCGACGATCGTCACAGGGGCGTTCGCGGGACCCTTGGATGCGCCGATCGCGGCGACCTTCTCGCGAAGCGGTTCCATGCTGATGTCGACTTTGTACTTTTCTTCCAGCGCTCCGAAGAATTCATCGCGGGCCTTCTGCTGCGCCTGCTGGCCGAGGTACGTGCGAATCTGGCCTTCCACCTGCGCCTTCGGCACGTTGTTCAGCTGCGCGCGGTTTTCCTCGTAGACCGCGTCGACGGCTTCCTGGGTAATCGGCTCGGGGGTGATACCCGCGAGAAGCTGCTGGGTTGAGACCCCTTTGGCCTTCGCCTCTGCCTCGAGGATGCGGTTCTGGACCTCGGCCTTCAACGCCTCTTCGAGAGCTGCATGGCGGTTGCGACGATAGTCCCTCTCGAGATTCGAGAGCGTATCGCTGGCCGACAGATCAGACTCGGTGATCGGCGTGCCGTTGACCGTGGCGAGCACCGGGCCTTTTGCGGTCTGGCCCTGAGCGGTCGCTTCGGGAGAACAGGCGATGCCCGCGAAGAGGGCTATGAAGAGAATGAGGAAGAGACTGCGAAAACGATTCATATAGGCGCTCCTGGGAGGTGGATGTCGAACTGGCAACATCAAGAGGGGGCGGATTTGTTTCCGAGGGAGCGGGGAGGGGCCCTTCGAGACCCGGGATCAGAGGAAGGAATGCGGGCGCCCTCGCCTCGTGCTCTCCCTCTCCCCGCGAAGTCGGGGAGAGGGTGGCGCGCGGCATCCGCGCAGACGTCGAGGAGTTGCGAGATCTTCGCGCGCCGGGTGAGGGGCGTTCGGTGCTTGCAGCTACCCGTGCCGATTGGCTGCATTCGAATTGTTTGCGCAGCCCCTCTCCCCCTGCCCCTCTCCCCGTTCACACGGGGAGAGGGGAATGCGGCTCGTCGGCGTCCTGATGTTGACGTATTGGAGCAGAGTCCGGGGCTAAGCTGATGACGCGCCTGCGCCCGCGAACTCGCACCTTTCCGAATCAATGACCTGTCCGGTTACAAATTTTCAACAGCCGCGAACGCGGACGCGTCGGGGTGTGTTACTAGTGCTATGAGAAGCAGCTGGACCGGAGGATGTGCTGCCGTGCAGGCACCTCAGAACGAAAACCTTGCCCTGGCGGTGCACCAACGAGCGGACGGCGCGTTCGAGCGTCTGGTGAGCGAATACGAGTCGCGCCTCTTCAACTATGCGGAGAGGATTCTGGACAATCGCTTCGACGCGCAGGAGGTCGTCCAGGATGCCTTTTTGCGCGCGCACGATGCGCTGACGAGACGGTACGCTTCGGACAGGGCCGAGTCGGTCGCGCTCAAACCGTGGCTGTTCCGGATCGTGCGGAACCTCGCCTTCAACAAACGGCGAGGCAAACGCTCGAGGCTCGACGAGCCTCTCAGTACATTCGACGACGACCGACTCGGCCCGCTCGTTCCGTCTCACACCGTGACAGCTCCGATCGAGGAACGGCAGGAACGCGCGGCCCTCGAGAGAGCGATCGCTACACTTCCACCCGAAGGGCGGGAGCTGATCGTTCTCCGTTTCATGGAGGAGATGTCGTATGCCGAGATCTCCCGAACGGTCGGGCTGGAAGAGGCAGCGCTTCGCGGCCGCGTCTTCCGGGCTCTCAAACTCCTCCGCGATGCCCTGACCCACGAAGAGGTGCAACATGCAATGTAGATCGACGCTTTCCCGGCTCGACTCGATGAGAACCGGCGAGCTCAGCACCGATGAAGCAGATGCCGTTTCCAGCCATCTCGAAACGTGCGAGAGCTGCCACGAATCCGTTCAGGATCTCCAGGCGTTCGCTTCCTCGATCCGCTCACTCGGATCGGCTCCGGCGAAGTCCTGTCTTCCCGTGGTCTCTGATGCCGTCTGCCATTCCTTCGATTCATTCGAAGTCGACGGACAAGTCGTCCACGTTGCGTTTTCGTCGCGCGGGATCACGAGAATCGACCTCCACGAACAGAACGCGGAAGATTTCGTCAACAAGTACAGGCGACGGTTCACCCGCGAGCTTCGCCGCAAGCCGATGCCATCCGGCTATCGAACTGCCATCGAGCGGGCGCTGAGCGGCCAGGTCACTTCACTGCCCGACATCGACATCTCGCATCTGTCGGAATTCGAGCAGGAGGTACTCCTGTCGATCGTTCGCATCCCGCACGGAGAGGCGCGGACTTATGAATGGGTAGCGCGCTCGGTCGGGCGTCCGAAGGCGGTGCGGGCGATCGGCAACGTGATGGCCTCGAATCCGGTCCCGTTCCTGCTACCCTGCCATCGCGTGCTCCCCTCGAGCGGCGGAATCGGCAACTATGGTTACGGCACCGAGATGAAGCGCAGGCTACTGGCCGCTGAAGATGCGCCGGTCGACGAGATCGAGTCGCTCGCCCGCAGTGGGATCCGATTCATTGGTTCGAGGAATACGAAGATCTTCTGCTTCCCCACCTGCCACGCCGCAAGACGGATACAGGACGCGAACAGGACGACGTTTCACAATCTCGAGGAGGCGAGCCGCCGTGGATTCCGTCCATGCAAACGCTGCAGTCCTGCCATCGCGGC
>JBGSYJ010000438.1:0-1662 GCA_041750915.1 Thermoanaerobaculia bacterium
CAGAAGCTCCTCAAACTCGCCAAGCTCGACTCGATCTTCAAGATCTACGGTTCCGAGGATGAGGCAATCGCTGCAGAGAGCGGGACGGGCGCTCGAGCCTGAGCACTGAGATCATCGCGATCAGAAGACATTCGCTGGCGAGAGCCTTCGCCTGACGCGACGCGACGATGCAACCACTGGTAACCGTCTATCGTGGCGATCTTCCCGAGTCGGTTCACCTCGGCTCGATTGCCGTGGTCGACTCGGCGGGAAAACTTCTCGCCCTCGCCGGAGACCCCGACCACCAGACATTTCTCCGTTCGTCTGCCAAGCCTTTTCAGGCTCTTCCGATGCTTCAGGAAGGCGGCATCGATGAATTCGATCTGACTCCTGAAGAGATTGCAATGACCTGCGCCTCTCATGGAGGCGAGCCGTCGCATGTTGCCACTGTCGCGTCACTGCTGCGGAAGGGCGACTACGACGAATCGGACCTTCTATGCGCTGCGCACATTCCGTACGACGAGAAGGCCGCAGCAGATCTTCGAGCTACCGGCGAGCTGCCGTCCGCGCTCCAGAACAACTGCTCGGGGAAACATGCGGGGATGCTGCTCGCCTGCAGCCTTCTTGACGCACCGACCGGAAACTACATCGATCCTCATCATGTCGTGCAGCTTCGCGCGGGACAGGCGCTCGCCGACTTCACAGGCCTCTCCCGTCAGGAGATTCCCCACGCGATCGACGGATGCGGGCTCCCTTCGTATTACCTCTCTCTCTATCGCTCCGCCCTCGCTTATGCGCGGTTCGCGGCGACAGCCCAGAATCTTCCATCGCCCCACGGCTTGCCCCGCTACGCGGATTGTGCGCGCGATGTGTGGGAGGCGATGACTTCCAGGCCCCACCATGTGGCCGGCAACTGGAGCATGACGACGCCACTGCTCGAGGCGTTCGATGGACGTCTTCTGGCCAAGGAGGGAGCGGAAGGGTTCTACGCGATGGCGCTCGTGCCGGAGCTGTGTGAAGGACTGACCGACCGCCTCGACCGTTCGCCCGGGGCGACCATCGGGATTGCGATGAAGATCGCAGATGGTTCCATGGGAAGAGGGCGCAATCCTGCGATTCTCAAAACGCTCGAGCTTCTCGGGATCGAGCTCGAATCGATGTCCGCCATTGCACCGTACCGGGACATGCGCGTCACAAACGCAGCGGGCAGAGTTGTGGGTGAGCTGCGATCGGAATTCGAGCTGCATTACCTGTGATGAGGGAGGGACGATGAATCGCTTCATGACGGCAGTCCTCGCGCTTCTGGTTTTGCTCACGGCATGTACCGTCGGTGTATCGCGGCGGCCGGGAGGCTACGCCGAGATCCAGCCGGAAATCGCGCACGAGATGATTCTCGACAACCGGCAGATCGTGGTGCTCGACTTTCGCCCGTCCTTAGACTACGAATCCAGCCACATCGCCGGCGCCATCTCCGCACCGTTCAGTTCGATCGAGCACACACTGCCTCTTCTGCTTCCCTACCAGAACGCGACTCTCATCGTCTACGCCGACGACACGGACGAGAGCGTCCGTGGCGCCACACTCCTCGTCGCCGCCGGCTTTCGCAACGTCGTGAGGATGAGCGGTGGTATCGAGGGCTGGATCAAGAAGGGATTCCCAGTCGCATCCTCGCAATGAGCCACC
>JBGSYJ010000439.1:0-5557 GCA_041750915.1 Thermoanaerobaculia bacterium
GCCTGACATGCAGCGACGCAGCCGTTGCAGCCGACGCAGACGCTCGTGTCGACCGTCATTCCCCATCGGTACTCGTCGTAGCGGTACTCCGGATAAAGGTCCGGTGGATGATCGTCGAGGTCGAGCTTCGTCTGCGCGAAGCCGGGGTTCTGGAGGTATCCGCCAAGCGTCGCGGCGCGGATGAGCTGCCTTCCCTCCATCCGGTGATGTCCCTGTGTGCACGCGAGCTTGTGCTTCTCGCCCGTCTTCCGGACCTGCAGTCCGGGTCCGAACGAGAGCGCAGTCGAAGGACGGATACTGTAGGCGTTGAAGCCGGTCCCGTTGCCGACCCGACCGGCGCGCGTGCGGCCATGGCCGACCTGGATCATCACCGACTCGTCCGCCTGTCCCGGCATGACCCAGACGGGCGCGTGGACACGCCGCCCTCCAAAGGTCAGCTCGAGGACATCTTCGTTAACCACGCCGAGACGCGCGGCCGTTGCAGGACTGACGAGTGCAACGTTGTCCCATACGAGCTTCGTCATCGGTTTGGGGAGCTCCTGAAGCCAGGAGTTGTTCGCAAAACGGCCGTCGTAGAGCGTCGAGTCGGCGGTGAAGATCAGCTCCATGTCGCGGGACGACGTCGCAGGGCGTTGCGTCGGCGGAGGCACGGTCGTGACCGCGGCGCCGGTGGCCGGAAGCGCGGTATTCGGCACCACACCATCATGAAGGACGCGCCGCCAACCTTCTTCTCCGCCGAGCTGCGCCATCCAGCGGTCGCGCACCATGTCGTGGGCCGAGCGCATGTCGGAGACCAGCGCGCCAACAAGCTCGGTCGCGGTCCTGCCGTTGTAGAGAGGTGCGATCAGCGGCTGGATGATCGAAACCGTTCCGTCGAACGCCCGTGCATCTCCCCAGCTCTCGAGGTAATGCGCTTCCGGTATGTGCCAGTGGCAGCGCTCCGAGGTCTCGTCATAATAGGGGCTGAGGTGCGCGCGGAAGGGAACCTTCGCCAGCGCATCGGTGAAGTTGAAATCGACCGGTGCCGTGAAAACGGGATTGCCGCCGAGCATCACGAGCGTGCGCACCTGCCCCGCGTTCATGTCCGCCACGAGCTGCCGGAGCGATGCGACCTGATCGACAGGCTCCACTTCGACCGGGGTGATGTGTGTGACAGTCGCGCCGACATTGCCGAGCGCCTGGTTCATCGCATGAGCGAGCGCATGGACAGCGGGAGGCTGGCCTTCGCCTGCGATGACGACGCTCGCGCCGCGGTTGGCCAGAAGATCCTTCACCAGCGCGGCGATCCACGCGGCGTGCGGGCCCGATGCGCTGGCGGGCATCCCGATCCCGAGTCCTGCTGCAACCTGTCGCGCAAAGTCTTCGACATCGAGTGCGCGGACCGGAAGGCGGTTGTCCGCCATACCCGCCGTGACATTGAGCATCGGACCGACCGCGTAGAGACGGTTCATCGTCTTCGCCCCGCCACTGACGCGGCGGCGATCGGCGAACTGGCGCGTGTAGCGGAGGTGCGCCGGGCCTGTCCCGAGAAAGTCGCTGTCGAGCGAGAAGATGACGTTCGCACGATCGAACTGGTAGATCGTGTCGACGTAGCTGCCGAATGCCAGGCGCGCACCTTCACGGACGTTGTTCAGGCCGAGAGGCTCGTACTGATGCCAGACCGTGCCGGGGAATCGCGCGAGGAGAGCCTCGATCTGCGCGCCGAGCGTGGGCGAGGTGATCGTCTCGGTCAGGAGACGAACGCCGCCCCCCTGCCCTGCGCCGCTCTGCTCGAGCTGGCGTTGCAATGCCGTGAGAAAGTCGCCCCACGTCGCAACCTCGCCGAGGTAACGTACGGCGGGCGAACGATCGGGATCGTAGAGATCGAGGACGGATGCCTGGTGGAACGCGCCGGAAGCTCCGAGGCTCGCCGGATGCTCCGGATTCCCCTCGACCTTCGTCGGACGTCCCTCGTGGCTCTCGACGAGAAGGCCTGTCGCAACGCCGCTCAGCGTCATCGCGGTCGCATAGAAGAGAGGACGGCCGGGAAGAATCTCTTCCGGCTTGTTGACGTACGGCACGATGTACTCGGCTGGAGCCTTGCACGCCGCGAGACCTGCCAGCGCGAACGACGCGCCCATCAGTTTGAGAAAGCCGCGCCGGTCGGTCCCCTCATCCATCGGGGCCGCCTGACGGGGAAACTCCTCGAAGAGGTACTCGCGGAAATTCTCATCTTCCGCCAGTTCCTCGAGGCTGCGCCAGTACCTCGGGCCATCTTCCGCCTCCAGCCGCGTGCGGAAGGTGCTCAGGTCGAGTTCTTTCTCTTTCATCGTCATCAGTCGGTTAGTCCGCTCAATAGTGACAGGTCGAACAATCGATTCTGCTGCGCACGCCGTACTCCTTGACCAGCTGCGCGCCCAACTCCTTCTGGTTCGTGGGCTTCCATCCCATGGTGAAAACCTCTTCACGGGGTCGAACAAACTTCTCCGGCGCCCTGTGGCATTCGAGGCACCACTCCATCGTCATCGGCTCGGCCTTCCAGGTCAGCGGCATGCGGTCGATGCGGCCGTGGCACGACTCGCACCCGACACCCTTCCGGACGTGAATGCTGTGGTCGAATCGAACGAAGTCGGGAAGATTGTGGATGCGCCGCCAGACGATGGGGGTCCCGTTTGCAAAGCTCTCACGGACGGGAGCGAGCATCTCGCTCTGATTCCAGATCTGGCGATGGCAGTTCATGCACGTTGCCGTGGGAGGAACGCCGGCGAAGGCTGACTCCTCGACGCTCGTATGGCAGTAGCGGCAATCGATTCCGAGGCCGGCGACGTGATGGTCGTGGCTGAAGGGAACGGGCTGTTCGTGCGCGATCCCGACCTGGGTAACGTAGGACGAACGGTTGATCTCGCTCAGGATCCAGAGCGCTCCGGCGGCCACGAAGAGGGCGCCAAAGATCGTCGCTTTCGCGAACGTATTCGTGCTGTGGTGAAAAATCTGAGACATTTAATGACGCTTCCGCCTGTCAGTTCTGCCGGTCTGGAGCGGGACGCCGTCTCGTTGCCAGAGGGATGGCAAGATAGGGCCCCGCGATTTTTTCGGATTATCAAGCGTACTGCAAGCTTCGGGATCGAGCTTGTGAACGTTTTCACAAGGGATGGTAGCCGACGACTTTCCGGCCGTCAATCCTGCAAATCGCTGCGGGGTCGATATTCCTGATTCAAAGACACGGGGCTAGAGCGCGTCCGCGAACGCTATGCCGCACGTGAGGAATTTGCAAGAGAAAAAGTGCGCGAACGCGAAGTAGCGGCGGATTCCGATCCGCCGTTCTTCCGCACCGTCTGGAACTCGCGCGTTTTGGGGCGACGGCGCGGAAAGAATGCACCACACTCTTAGGGCGGGCATTTCAGAGCGACCGCCGTCGTCGTTCTCCCCTCTCCGAGCGAAGTCGGGGAGAGGCGAGCGCGCGGAATTCGCGCAGACTTTGAGGACTTGCGAGTTCGTCGCGCGCCGGGAGAGGGCGTCGTGGGCTTGCTGCTACTCCCGCCGGTTGGCTACATTTGAATTGCCTGCGCGGCCCATGTCGTATCGAAAAGACGATACGCTGCCTTTGCCCGATCCTGTATTTCGCCCGGCAATTCAGCGAATCGCTTCCAGAACCCGGTCGTCGTGTGTGATTTCACGGCACGTCGGTGTCGAGTGGCTTCGTGACGCCAGCCTCGTACTCCTCGAGCGCTTCATCTGCCATTCGCTCCACGATCGCGGAGGGCTGTGAGGACAGAGCATCCCAGTGCCGTTCCGACTCGATCTCCGCGAGCAGCCAGGCCCCGATCGCCTCCTGGTCCGTCTCGGGAAGCTTCTGCGCTTCCTCGATGGCATTCTGCAGCAGTTTCCCCATCGCTCAATTCTACCGCGTCATCACGTTAGGGTCCTCTTCCTTCACTCACCCGCCCCCTCCTCGGCATAGATGCGCATGAACTCTTCCGCGCGCGAGACCCGGCAGACGACGTTCTCGCGCGACCATCCGTGCGCCAGTCCTGCGAGGTAGGTAGTCTCTCCGACTTTGTCCGGGTAGCGCTCCAGAAGGAGCGCAAACACGTGTGTGACGAAGCTCCGATCCGAGAGACATTCACGCGGGGGCAACGCTTCGACGAATGCGGCGGCGAACGAAGCCCGTGAAGCATCGAGCGTTACGTTGCTGCCATATCCCAGACGCAGCTGCATCTTCTCTTCACCGGCCCGCGTCCACGGAATCTCGCCTTCACAGACTTCATCCGTCGGAGGCGTCGTGAGTCGCGGTGGGCCGACGTTGAACAGAAGCGGCAGCGGAACTGAAGGAAGTGGTGCCGCAGCGTCAGGCCGAATCGCGATCGACCCGATGCCGGCAGCGATCTTTCGCGTATCGGACGTGCCGTCGATCTCCGCCGGCGAGTACTCCCAGTCGAAGAGAAGCCCGATCTCCTCGAGTGATGCCTCCGGACTCCCGAGGTCGACCGAGTACGTCTGCATCGCCCGCGATAACTCGTGTCGGGCGATCACTTCCCCGTTCATCAGAACAGACATGCGCTGCGGAAGTTTCGGCCCGGGGTTCGCTATCACATCAAGCTCGAGGCGTGAACGCCCTTGCGGAAGCGGCGCGAGAAGGCTCAGCTCCCGCCGCACCCATCGGAACCACCCGCTGTCCGGACCTCCCGGATCATGCCACCCCTCCCCCATCAGCAATTCTCTGCCCGGTCCCAGCGCAATCCCGCCGCCTCGGCTCTGCACGGTCGCACTGAAGTGTTGCAGATCCTCAGGCGTCGCGCGGTGCTGCAGGAACGAAGCGATTCCCGGAGCCCACGCGAGACGGACCTCTTCCCTCCGATCGTGTGCAAGCGTGAAGAGCGTGCACGCCCATTCGCGCAGAGCTCCGTCGTCCTCCCATCCGCCGAGGACGATCCATCCGCCGATTCTCCGGCCGACGGTGGAGCGGGCTAGCTCCACATCTCCCAGCACAGGGCGTACGTCGAGTGGACGGCCGAGCTCCGCGAGGTAAAAGCGAAGGGAGACCGCACTCCACTCTCCTGCGGTAAGCACGACGTCTTCATCGTGCGCTCTTGCCGCAAGAGTGGACGCGATCCCTCGCCAGTCCGCTCGGGACAGAGGTTCACTGCGAGCGGCAGGAAACGCGGTGAATGCGAAGGCAGAGGTGAACGCCAATCCTGTCACGGCCGCTGCGACCGACGCTCTTGCGCCGACGACCGGAAGAATTCGACTGAGAAGGTCGCCGATCGCGCGAGCGACCGCCGCGATCCCGCATGCGGCGAGAATCAGGAACGGCACAAGCCCGTGAATCACATAGCGGACCGAGAACCAGTGGTCAGTCACGATGAGCCCGAGCAGCGCAATGACGACGGGTAGGATCGCGAGCGCGAGAGTGATGTGAGCGGCGCGGCGATCGCGCATGGCAGCGAAACCGAGCACTGCGAGGAATGCAGCACATATGGACGCTGGAGTGAGGGTCGCGGTCACACTCGATGTCACGCTGAACGCGTTGAGGATGATTGCGCCGAGAGACGCGAAGCGCTCATCGAATCCGAGCGTG
>JBGSYJ010000440.1:0-4244 GCA_041750915.1 Thermoanaerobaculia bacterium
ATGTCGGAGGGGCCGGTGCCAATGCCGACCGTCATCGCCCTGATCACCCCGCTCATCTTCAACATGCTGCTGTTCCTCCCCTGGGGATTTTTGATGTTCGTGCTGATCGAGAGCCCCCGCAGGCCGACGAGCCAGGCATACCTGCTGACGTTTCTGTTCGCGATGGCTTTCAGTTTCGGTGTTGAAGCGTGGCAATACTTTCTACCTACGCGGGTTACGGACGTGAACGATGTGATCGGGAACGTTTCGGGAGCGTTAGTTGGCGCGATTCTTGGTCATCTCCGGAAACGCGTTCGTATTTCCTTCGAATGAGCAGGAGATTCCAGTGATTCTCATCGTTGAGGACGATCCCCAGGTAGCACGGCTCATCGCGCTCGTTCTCGAGCGTAACGGGTTTCAGGGTGAGATTCTCGCCGATGGCCAGGCCGCGCTTGCGCGTGCGAAAGCTCACAGACCGCAGCTCATCTTTGCCGATCTGACCATCAAGGGGATGCCGGGTGACGCCCTCTGCACGAGCCTCAAGGGGGACGAAGCCACGCGAGGAATCCCCTTCGTGGTGCTATCCGGTGATCGTGACATCGCCGAGCGGGCGAAGAGTTGCGGCGCCGATGACCATCTCGGCAAGCCTTTTGAATTCGAGGATCTGATTCGTCTCGTCAACAAATATGCACAAAGCGACTCTTAAACCTGCCGAGTCCCCCACGGGCTCCGATCCGGTCTCTAGGCTGCTCGAGGTTCTCGAGCGGGAAGGATTCCGTTCGATGAGCGAGGAGGACGGCGGTCTCGCCGCGCTCGGAGAACGTGTTTACCACCGCGCCGAGAAGGTTTCGTTCGTTCGGGGCGAGACCGTCTTCGTTCTGATCGACTTTCCGGCCCTCACGGAGAAAGTGCTCAGTCAGGCGATGGACGGCATCACGAACCTCTTCAAGGCCCGGCGTCGCGCCGACAAGGCGCTGTCATTCTTTCAGCCGACGACCGTCTACGTCTGCATCATCGCCCGCTCGGAATCGCCGCATACAGCGAGTCTCAACCGCTATATCTCCACCGCAGGCGGCGCCATCATCATCCCGGTCATCATCATCCCTGACATCAACCAGGTCGTCTATCCGTCCGTGGAGGAAAAGGTCGGCACGGTGCGTCCCCGCGTCGAGTTCCTTCAGTACGTCCTCGGCGAGCGCCGCGAACCGGTCGAGATTCATGAAAAGACCGTCCGGACGTTCTATGTCTCGCTGGCATTCGTCAGCATCCTCCTCGTTGCCGCCGTCGTGACTTTCTTCGTCTGAATGACTACCGAAAAAAAGACATTCTTCGACAAGCTCAAACGCGGTCTGTTCATGACGCACACCGAGATCATCGAGAAGGTGAAGGAGTCGATCACTCCCGGCCTTCCGATCGACGAGGCTGCTCTCGACAGTCTGGAGGAGGGGCTTCTCGGTGCCGACATCGGCGCGGAGCTGACCACCCGTCTCATGGACAGGGTTCGCAAACGCGTTCGGGATGAAAACATAAGGACTGTCGACGAGCTGACCGCCGCGCTGAGACAGGAGACGCGCGCGCTGGTTCCGCCGCGCGCAGGCGAGACGATCCAGGTCGACAGCGCGAAGCCCTTCGTGATTCTCGTCGTCGGCGTCAATGGAACCGGCAAGACCACCACGATCGCGAAGCTGGCCCAACGGTGGAAAGACGAGGGGCGGAGCGTCCTGATCGGTGCCGCGGATACGTTCCGCGCTGCAGCAATCGAACAGATCCAGACGTGGGCCGACCGCATCGGAGTTCCGCTCGTCAAACATCGCCCCGGCTCGGATCCCGCCGCGGTCGCTCATGACACCATTGCGGCGGCTCGATCGCGCAAGACCGATATCGTCCTGATCGATACGGCGGGACGCCTCCAGAACAAGTCTCACCTGATGCAGGAGCTCTCGAAGATCCGCCGCGTGATCGAAAAGGAGATGCCCGGCGCGCCGCACGAAACGCTCCTCGTCCTCGATGGGACGACCGGACAGAACGGAGTGTCGCAGGCTGCGGCATTCCTCGATGCCGCGAAGATCACCGGCATCGTGATCACGAAACTCGATGGAACGGCGAGGGGGGGAGTCGTCCTCTCGATCATGCGCCAGTTCGACATTCCCGTGAAGTTCGTCGGCGTGGGTGAGAAGCCAGGAGACCTGATCCCGTTCGTTCCGGATGACTACGTCGAAGGGCTGTTCGCGTGATGAACAATTGAGAATTTCGAATTCAGAATTCAGAAAGGAACGGAAGCTGGAGGAGAGGGACCTGATCGCTTGTCATCCTGAGCCAAAATGACCTGTCGAGTCGTTCCGGCGCTCGAGATGACTCGATGCTCGTCAGACGATTTAGCTATTCTTCGTGCCCCCGTTTCTGAATTCTGAATTCTGAATTCTCAATTCTTGATCGTCTGCCGCTTCCCCATCTCCCATCACGCCACGGTACACCCGAAGCGCGGACTTCACATCGAGACCCGAGTAGGTCGTTCCTTCCGGGTGCACCACGACATTCGGACCGTAGTCGCAGAGATCGAGGCATGAGACGGCGCAGATGCGGACCGTCGACTTTCGCCCGAGTTTCTTGTTCAGGTCTTTGAGCTCGGAGCGGATTTCCTCGCCGCGGTTCTTCCCGTGGCTGGAGTCGTTGCACCGCGCGCCGGTACAGACGAGGAACAGCTTGTCGAATGGATACTTCATCTGTGAAATTCAGAATTTAGAATTCAGAATTCAGAAAGGGAATGCTGAGTTCTCGACTCTTTCTCCCTTACGTAACGAACTTTTTTGCGCTGTCGATCAGGCTCTTGAGGTCCTTCGGGCTGCACGCTTCTGCGTAGATTCGGGCCACGGGCTCGGTGCCCGACATTCGGAAGAGAACCCACTTGTTGTTCCCGAACAGCAGCTTCACGCCGTCGGACAGATTGACATCGAGCACATCGAGGCCATCGAGGCGCGAGGGGGGGTTCGCCAGTTTTCCCGCGAGCGCCTCCCGGATCGGCGGAGTGAGCTTCATGTCGATCCGTTTCGAGACGAACGTGCCGAATTCTCTGAACATCTCTTCGGCGAGCTGATGTAGTTTCTTTCCGGTCACAGCGACCATTTCCGCGACGAGAAGACAGGCGAGGATCCCGTCCTTCTCGGGCAGGTGACGATAGATCGAAAGCCCGGCACTCTCCTCGCCGCCCAAAGCGATCTTGTCATCGAGAATCAGTTCGCTGATGTACTTGAATCCTACAGGAGTTTCGTACAGAGGAACATCGAGCTTTCGGGCGATTGCATCGACCAGGTGAGTCGTCGCGATCGAACGTGCGAGTCCGCCGGGCATGTTCCGCTCGCGCTTGAGGTAGAGGGCCAGCAGAGCGATGATCGTGTTCGGTGAAACGAAACGGTCCCGCTCGTCGATGATGCCGAAGCGGTCGGCATCGCCGTCCGTTGCAAGTCCAAGATCGTAATTTCCGGCGGAAACCTCGCGGCGCAACTGCCCCAGATTCTTCTGATTGCACTCAGGGGAAAACCCGCCGAAGTAGGGATCGCGCGAGTTGTGTATGAGCTTGACCTCAATGCCGGTCTCGAGCAGGAAGTAATCGAGGTAGTCGCGCGCCGTGCCATAAAGAGAATCGACGGCGATCCGGACTCCGCTTTTGCGTATGGCCTCGCTGTCGATACGGCTTCGCAGTTCCGCCAGGTAGCGCGCTTTGGGGTCGATCGTTTCAATCAGTTCGGCCTTCTCGTAGACGTCGATCGGATTCTTCTCTTCTTCGAGGGCGTGAATCTCTTTCTCGATTGCCTGGGTGACGTCCGGCATCGCAGGCGCCCCGTTGGATGTGGTGAACTTCAGCCCGTTGTACTCCGGAGGGTTGTGAGAAGCCGTGAAATTGATGGCTCCGTCGGCTCTGCGGCGTATGGTCTCGAAGGACACGCATGGGGTAGGAACGTCGCGGTTGCACAGATAAGCCTGAATGCCGTTGAAGGCAATGATGCGGGCAGCTTCCGACGCGAATTTTTCAGAGAGGAAACGGGTGTCGTACCCGATGATGATCCCGCCGTCGGTCGATCCATTCTTCTTGAGGTGGTTGACGATTCCCTGGCTGGCGATTCGTACCTTTTCGAATGTGAAATCTTCCCCAATGACACCGCGCCAGCCAGCAGTTCCGAATGTGATCATCGTTTTGAATGCGCTCCTGTAGAAATCGGCTGTGAACGTTAGCACAACCCCCGCCCGCCCGGTTGTGGGTTGTGCCC
>JBGSYJ010000441.1:0-4678 GCA_041750915.1 Thermoanaerobaculia bacterium
GCCGTGTCCTGCGAAGACTCGAAGCTCGCCTGGCGTCGGAATGCGCGGCCGCTGTCCGGCGGTGTTCCGGGGAGCACTTCCCGATCCAGCGTCTCGATGCCAGATACGCAGGTTCATTTTACGGCTTCTCGCGGGCTGGACCTTCACGGAACCCCACACGTCTCCGGCGCAGGGATGTTGCCGCGGTATGGATTCATGAATTAGAATCCATACATGGCACGTATGAAACAGGTTTCGACCGTTCTCGAGCGCGGGCAGGTCACCATTCCCAGGCAGATCCGGCAGAGCCTCGGCATTCAGCCGGGGACGCGTCTAGAGTTCACGGCCGCGGGAGGCAAGCTCATCGCGACCAAGGAGCAGATCGACGATCCTGTGCGACGCCTCTACGGCAGTCTGAAAACAGGAAAGACCACGGACGAGATGATGGATGAACTTCGTGGCAGGCGATGATCACGGCCATCGATACGAATATCCTTCACGATATCCTGACGGGCGATCCGAAGTTTGGTTCTCGCTCAGCGGACGCCCTTCGCGGATGCCTGGGCGAGGGAGCCGTCGTCGCATGCGAAATCGTCTGGACCGAAACCGCCGCGTTCTTTCCGAAACCTGATCTCGTGGTCGAGGTGATGCGCGAGCTCAACATCGACTTCTCGGATGTCACGCTCGACACCGCGCTCGAAGCCGGCAGGATCTGGCGTGCGTATCGCTCTCGCGGAGGACGCCGTGAGCGCGTCGCGGCCGATTTCCTGATCGGCGCTCACGCTACCCTGCAGGCCGATCGGCTCCTGACGCGCGACCGCGGGTTTTATCGCAGCTACTTTTCCAAACTGCGTCTGATCGATCCCGGCACTCGCGCCTGAGCCTGGCGCCCGCCATCCCTGGCTCGGATGACCGACGAGTACCGGGCGGCCTCCCCTACTACTCGAAACGGTTCGTGGAACGGAGGAATAGCGTACCGGAGGATGGCTCGACGTGAATGTGAGGAGAAACTGTAGATAGTGCTCGGGGCTCAGATGATCCAGTTTGCTCGCGAACGCGAGTGGCCGCAAGATCCTCGAGTGTCGTCAGAATTCTGCGCTCGAGATCCAGAGGTTCAGATCGTTTGTGTGAGCTCATCATGACGTCTCAATAGATCGAACCGCTCAAATGCACATCGAGATGGTAGAGAGGGTGATGCGCGACCAATCAAAGGGGGCGGCTCATCCCGCCCCCTGATGGAGAGTCCCTACTTTTTGTGAATCACGATATTGCCACCGCCGAGAACTGTTGACGGTTCGGCTGTGTCAGGCGCGTTCACTGGTTGTCGTACGCTACCCCGTCGTCGTCCCAGATGCGGAGCCGGAATGTGTCTGGTTTCGATCCGCCGAGGAGGGCACCGTCGATCGCGGTCGCAGTGCGGGTCGTGTGATCCCGCGAAGCTTCGATCCTTCAATCGGGATCGCGACTGGAAACAACGACACCGTCAGCTTCACAATCGAGGCAGGCGCGGCGATCATCTATGGAGCGACGACCGACAACATAAGCCAGGATCCGAGTCTCCAGCTTGCGCGTTCGAGCTGGTAAAGAATGAATGAATGTGATGGGCTCCAGGGAGGCGGGGATCTACGCGAGCGGGTTCCGAACTTTGAGCGCGGGAAACCGGCCAAAGTCCCGGTCGGCGGTCCAGAGCTCGCGAACGCCATGCTGAAGGCAGATCGCGGCGACCCGACCATCATGGACCGTTGGCCCCGAGATCTTTCCCGCAAGTAAAAGTCCCCGAAGTGTCTCCCAATACCTCGGCTGTTCGGCGAGAAGATGAACGCTCGGCGACTCGAGCCATGCTTCGACCTGATCGATAGCGCGTACCAGCGGAGTCGGTGGATTGAACAGTCGCGTGTGGGTCGCGATCGCGAGAAACTCGTGGATGCAGGGCCAGGGGATCGCCCATGGAGACTTTCCTTCGGCGAGATGTGCGATCGCGGCGTATGCCGGTGCGTGCCAGGGGGCATCCTCGCGATGGGCGTAAACGAGGATGTTCGTGTCGACGGCGATCACGAGCCGCGACCCTGATAGGCGAGGTCACGGAGTTGCTCCCAGTTTCCCTCTGAGACGTCGGGCCGCAAACCCCGGCCCTTGAACGAGGCACGCCGAAGACGAAAGTCCTCCTGTTCCCTTCGCTCGCTCAGGATGCGACGCAAGGCTTCCTCGACGAACTCACGCAACGAGGTCTCCTCGGCCGCGGCGGTGCGCTTTACTTCTTCGAGCAGCGCATCGGAAATCTCGATCGTCGTCTTCATGTCACCCATACTACCATATTGCATTGCCCGTACACCCGTACTCGGTGCGTCCAGCGTCTTCTCGTCTCGTTCGCGCGCCATTCAGGTGCTGCTTCGGCGAGAGTTGACCGCCGGTGCGAAGGGTATACTTAATAGGATGCGTTCCGTTGCCGACGATCTTCGTGAGCAGGATTTGCGCAACACAGCCGCTCTGCCGGTTCATGAGCGCCTGGCGCGTGCCTTTGCTCTGGGAGAGCGCGATCTGGAGCTCTTCATGGCAGCAAGGACCCTGTCGCGCTCAGAGGCGATTCGACTTCTGCGGCTCCAGCGACAAACCGGTCGCCGAAAGTCCGCCTGCATGTCGGACTCTCTGTCGTGAAGCTCCTGCGGGACGTTCTCGAAACTCTCGAGGGCATCGGCGTTCGTTGCGCGCTCATTGGGGCGGGCGCGATGGCGACCTACGGCGTCAGCCGTTCGACGGGCGATATCGATCTACTCACCACCGACACTGTCGTGTTCAAAGAAGGTAGTTGGGATCGGTTGCGCGGCAGCGGAGCATCCATCGATGTGCTCGCGGAATCGTCCGGGAGTGACTGAGCGGCCCGTCACAAACGAAACGGTTCATGGCGCGGGGGGATCTCCCGTCCCGGAGGATGGCTCGCTGAGAATGTGAGCAGAAACCGCAGATACTCCTCGGGGCTCAGGAGGTCGAGTTTTTTCGCGCGCTCGAGGGCAGCGACATCTGCCGGCGTGATGAGCACCCCGCTCTCGAGGTCCAGGATCTCAGATCGTGTCTTCGAGGTCATCGTAGAGTCTCAACAGATCGAAGCGCTCGAAGTAGTCCCGCACTTCGGCGCGATCCACACCATCGATTCGCACGAGATGCTGGATGTCGGTCATCTCCTGAAAGACGCGTGAATGTCCCCAAGATGGGAGCGCGAGTCCGCCGATCACGGCGAAAGGAATCTCCTCACGATCGAAGTATCTGGCGAATGTCTTCACGACTTCGTCGAACTGCATGTGACGAGTTTGCACGCTCCAACATCGGCGAGTCTTGGCTTGTCGCGGTCCGTGTCCTCGACCCCTGCGCGGGAAACGGCTTCTGATTTGGTCGGTTTCCAGCCCATCGCCGCGATGATGAACATCGCAGGGCCGAGTAGATGCGTCAGCAGCCGGTTCGCGGACGTTCCGGCGAGAACGGTCAGATTCCAGTCGGTCACCGTGTAGGCCACGATGTATGGAAACAGAATTCCGGCTGCAAGCGCGACCGCAGCAACCGACTCGGCTCTTCTTCGCCAGATGAGCGTGATTGCAGCTGCGATGAGCACGACGATCCAGAACGCTCCCCACCGATTCCACTCGGACGCGTGCCTCAGCAATGCACCTGCCGCGTCGAAGAACCCTGGCCACCTCGAAGGAAGATCCTGGATGAGGCGGCCGTAGTCCTTCCCATGCTCGAATGGGATGCGCAACCGCCAGATCGCGAGCAGAACTGCGGCGACAAGGGGCGGAACAACGACGGGAACCAGAGAGCGGATCCGGCGATGCTCCGCGCTGCGCATTTCTAATACCATCGCGATCACAGCGATCACCGAGGCGATCATCGTTCCCTCGCTTTTCAACAGCACCAGGCCAGCGAGCCAGATTCCCGTCAGGCGTTCCCAACCCTCCGCTCTCCGAAGCACCGTCGCGAAAGCGGCTGCGATGAAGGCGGCGAGCGGGATGTCGCTGAACGCAGACATCGCACCCCCTTCGAGCTCGGTGCTGATCTGGGGCAACCAGGGCAGGACCGCGGCACACCACGCGCCCGCGAGAGCACCGAAATGATCGCGAATCTGAGCGCGAACGACGAGGCAGAGCGCGAGTGCGGCGAGCAGATAGATCCAACGGATCCGTCGATCGTCCGCATCGCCGACGATCTTCATCACCGTCGCTGCGTTCAGCGGCATCAGAAGCGGATACTCGCTATGCAGGTTGACTGATGTCTGTCCCAGAAAGAATGGTCCATCGATCCGCTCCTCATGGGCGATCGCCTTTGCCTTGAGCACCCAGAATCCGCGACCGTCATAGTCGCGGAGGGGAACCCACATCGCATCCGCGGCTATCGCGATGAACGGGAGGAAGAGGATGATCGTCGGAACGAGCGGGTAGCGTGGCCCTCGAGCAGTGGCGACGCGTTTCGATTTTGCGACGACGATCAGAAGGGCGACGGTGAACACCGCGACGAACGCGCCGGCTGCCAGCGTAATGCCGGCCACGCCAAGCGTGAATAATGCGATCCCATTGAGCGCAAGTCCGAGAAGAAAATAGAAGGCAAACCGGTCGAGTACCGGACCCCCGAGCCGTGTGCGCAACACTTTGTGCCCCGCCATCCCGATTGTCACGAACCATACGAGGGTCAGAGCCAGCGCGATCATTGCGAA
>JBGSYJ010000442.1:0-3374 GCA_041750915.1 Thermoanaerobaculia bacterium
ACCACCGCCCAGATCCCTCGCTCGACGCTCGGGATGACACGTTCTGGGTTATGACACAAGTCTCGCGCTCAGGATGACCACAGTCTCCGTTGATGACACAAACTCGCGACAACTGACGGAATCTGTGGGGTGACATTCGTCTGACAGACTCTCCGCCGGTTGCGCCTCGAGTATGGGCGACGACGAGACCGCTCTTCACATTTTCTTCACGGGCCTCATGCGAATGTGGCGGCAAGGAGAACCTGACCGCCATGAACATTGCACTGAGAATCATCATTTTTCTTGCCGCCGCACTTCCCACTCTCGCCATTGCTGCTGAAGCCCCGCCGCGTGTGCTGCTCATCGTTGCCAATGGCACTTCGACGGGAAGCCCCAGGAACGGGTTCGATCTGAATGAGCTCGCGCAGGCGCTCGAGATCTTCGAAAAGAATGGCTTCGAGGCAGACATCGCCAGTCCGGGCGGCGGCAAAGCCAACGCCTCAGACTACGAGGCGTCGACGCCGTCGGCTGCTGCCCTGCTGACAAACCGTCCTGTGATGGAGAGCCTGGATCACTCGCTATCCATCAACGAGCTGGAACCATCGAGCTACGATGCGCTCTTTCTCATCGGCGGGAGCGGCGCGATGTTCGACTTTCCCTCGCACGAAGGACTTCAGCGTTTCCTCGCCGCCGCCTGGGAACATGGCCTGGTTATCGGAGGCGTCTGTCACGGCCCGGCAGCGCTGGTGAATGTCCGACTCGGTAACGGCCGCTATCTCATCGATGGACGGACGGTCAGCGCATTCACCGAAGAGGAGGAGGCGGTGTTCGGAAGCGAGGCGGCGAAAGAGTACCCCTTCGTTCTCGAACGGGCCCTTCGAGAGCGGAATGCGAAGTTCGTCGAGGCGCCCGTGATGCTGGTTCAGGTGTCGCGAGACGGCCGCCTGGTCACCGGACAGAATCCGTTCTCGACTCCGCGCTCGGCGGAAGAGGTCGTTCGAGCTCTCGGTCGCACGCCGGCGCAGCGGGAGCCCTACCGCGAGGAAGCGACGATCGAGCTGATCGCCCAGCTCCTTGATGCAGAGACGCGGGCCGTGGCGGAACAAGCGCTTGTGAACGGGCCCGAGAAGTTCGACGCTCGCCTGATCAGTGCCTACGGGGCGTCACTATTCAAAACCTCGGCTGATGAGGCTGAAATTCAGCGCGCACGTTCCCTTGTGGAGCTGGGAGGGCGATACTTTCCGCATCCGAGAGTACGATTGACGCTCGCGCGCATCCATATGAAGCTTGGAGATCATGAGGAGGCTCGTGCCGTTCTCGAGAAGGCCGCCGCGGAGTTTCCGGACTCGGAACCGATTGCGGCGCTGCTGAAAGAGATTCCGCGAGGGAGCAATCATGACGACGGCGAGATTCCGCCTGCTGCTGATCGAAGACCAGAATGATCTCGCAGCGAACATCATCGATTATCTGGAGGGTCTCGGCCATACAGTCGACTACGCGGCCGACGGCGTGCTCGGTTTATCGCTTGCGCTTTCCGAACCGTTCGATGTCGTCATCCTCGATCTCATGCTTCCGAAGATGAACGGATGGGAGGTGTGTGCAGGAATCCGAGAAGGGGCGAAGCGTCATGTACCAGTCCTGATGCTTACCGCTCGAGATTCTCTTCCGGACAAGCTGAAGGGTTTCGATTGCGGCGCAGATGACTACATGACCAAACCGTTCGCTCTGGCCGAGCTGCTCGCGCGGTGCCACGCTCTCGCTCGCAGGCGCGATCTGAATCGCGGGAACGAGATTGTCATCGGGTCTCTGCGCGTCGACCTGCAGAGGCGGGAAGCCTTGCGCGGCGGCTCACGGCTGGCACTGACGAAGAAGGGCTTCGAGATTCTGTGCGCGCTTGCGGAGGCATATCCTTCGCCGGTGACTCGATCCGAGCTCATCGAACGGATCTGGGGAGAGCACTGGCCCGATACCGACGCACTGCGATCGCATATTTACACGCTCCGCCAGGAACTCGACGGGCCCCATCGGCTGGCGATGCTCAAAACGCTACACGGCGTTGGATTCCGGCTGGAGGCGGACACATGAGTGGCAACTCCTCGATGAGGCGCCGAGTCGTTACTTCGCTGGTGATCCTGGCCGCCGCAATCTGTCTTGTGTACAGCTCTCTGGCCTTCATGTTCGTCTACGTCGTCGAGGATAGGTTCTTCTCGTCCCTGCTGGAAGTCGAGGCCGAGCATATGCGGCGGGAGCAGATGGCCGGGCGTGACGCGCTCCCCAGGTTGCCGTTCATCACGCGATACGACGCATGGGAGAGCGTCCCGCCCGAGGTGCGGACGCGAGCGGAATCATCAGGGGCACGCGAAGTGTCGGGTGAGGATGGCCGGCATTACCACCTTCGTCGCGTAGCTTTCCCGGAGGGAGACGTGTGGCTCGTGGCGGAGGTCGGTTCGCTGCTCATCGTTCGGCCGCTGCGGACCACGCTGCTGAAGATTCTCATACCTGCCACAGCTCTCATTCTTCTCTGCAGCGTGATAGTCGCCATCCTGATCGCACGACGCACAGTGGGCCAGTTGACTACGCTGGTCGAGGGCGTGGAGCGTCGATCTTTGCCGTTGCCGAAAGACTTCAGCCGCGGGATCACAGACCATGAGCTACGAGTACTCGCAGACGCGCTGGAAGCTTCGTTCACGCGAGTTCAATCCTTGCTGGAACGCGAAAAGGCATTCGTCGGCGATGTGAGTCACGAGCTGCGAACGCCGCTCGCTGTCATTCGCGGAGCGGCTGAGCTGCTGGCGGCCGGCGAGCTCGCGCCTGCCGCCCGCGCACAGCTGGGCAGGATTCTCGACGCCGCAGGGTCGAGCGAAGAGATCATCGAGCTGATGCTTGCGCTGGCCAGAGAAGAATCAGTGCATGAAGAAGCTGCCGAGCTTCCGATGCTCGCGTTTGTCGAAACGCTTCTGCTGCGCCATCGCCATCTCGCCGGCAGGGGAGACATCGAGATCAGCGTCGATATCTCACCGCAGATGCGTGTGCTCGCACCGCGTGCCGCTGCCGAGGTGATCATCTCGAACCTGATCACCAATGCTTTGAGACACGGTGAACGCTCGGTCGAGATTTCCGGAAAGGAACGGACGCTCCTCGTGAGAAATGGTGGAAAGGATTCATTACATGGAGCGGATGGGCCAATGCTCCGGCCATCAGCGGGCATTGGACTCAACCTCGTTCGCCGCCTGTGTGAGGCGTCAGGTCTCGAGCTTTCCTTCGAGTCATCAGCAGAAAGCACCAGCGCCTCGGTGGAATTTCCTTGCTCCTGGAAAAGAAATTGAGAATTCGTCATCCTGAGAGGTTGTGAAAAGATCAACCACGATGTGTCATCCCGAGCGTCGGGGGGGGGG
>JBGSYJ010000443.1:0-2058 GCA_041750915.1 Thermoanaerobaculia bacterium
CCACAGCGAACGCAGCAGCTTCAGGATCTTCTCGAGGTTGCCCTCGGTCACCCCTTGCCACTGCGAACGGAAGTTCAGGAACTGCACGCAGGGGAAACCGAGCTCGCCGGTGAAGCAGTTGACGAGGAACGTCTTTGCCGAACCGACCGGACCGGCGATCAGGTATCCCATCGGGACGCCGCGCAGCCGGCCGGCCAGAATGGCTCGCGCGGCGCGGCGCATCTTCTCCTTGACTCCTTCGTGGCCCGACACCATGTCGAGCGAAAAGCGCGACTCGACGTATTCGAGCAGACCGAAACACTCTGCCTCGATCACTGCCTTCTTCTGGTTCCGCAGCGTCGTCGTATCGAGCTTCGTTCCGTGCTCGTCGACGGACGAGAGGATCTGACGCAACTGGATGCGCGTCAGGCCCGAGGTGAGCTGGGCCAGGCGTTCGGCAGGCAGCTCCGAGTTCTTGTCGAACCACGCGGCGTCACGTATGGCCTGGAGATACTGAAGCCGCTCGGCACTGTCGGGCCGCGTCGCTTCGATCTCAACCGTCTGCGGCGAGCGAACGATGCGTGAGCTGATGTCCGCGAGGTTCTCGGTCATCAGCACGAAGGTGACGTTCGCAGCCAGCAGGGCGGGGTCGGTCGACCACTTCTGAATGAACACGCGTACCGCGCGATCCTCGGCGCCCGATTCCCCAGACTCCGGGATGAGCGTCTCCACGTAGGGAAAGATGATGGCCACGCCCAGCGGCGCCTGCCGGTGGATGACCTGTTTGAGGAACGAATCGAGCAGCGGGAAAAACACGGACGGCTCGCGGGGAAGGGATCGCGCGAGATCGGTACCGTGGACCGCATCCACGACGGACACCACATCGTTGAAGTGTTTGTGCGACTCGCGGGTGTGGAACGCGGGACCGTTGGCACGCTGGTACTCGATGACCACTTCACGCTGGCCGAAGACGTAGTCTGCCAGAAAGTTTGCGAGCGGGATGAAGTCGCCGCTCTGCCGCGGGGCGTCCTGCGCCTTCGGCACGGCGACCAGATCATGCGTGTTACCGTGCAGCACGAACGTATTGCCGAGACGCGCCCGGATGCCGTGGGCGAGCGTTCGTGCCCAGTCGGGATACCGATCGAATGTGCTCAACGCCCTCTCACTTTCTGGCGCGGTCGGGTCGAGGCCGGCGAAGGGTCATCCGGTATCAGGTTGCCCCACGATCCGGTGTCACTGCGCAGCAACGCCTCCATCTCCCGGACGGCCCGCTCGGAGTCTTCCGATTGTCGCACGATGGTGTCGAGCTCCTCGGAGATCGCATGCGGATCGCGCAGCGAGATGGAGCTCTGATGCAGCGCTTCCAGCAATGAGGCCATGGAGTCGAGCTCCGTCGAAAGCGCCTTGATCGTGCCGCCGACTTCCGAGTACGACGCGAGAAGCTTTCGTTTCAGTTCCAGATTCTTCAGCAGCGCTGCGCGCGCGCGGTCGTTGAGGTCCTCTCCCGCAAGCTCCTTCTCCAGATCTTCGATCTGCTCTGCAATCTCCTGGGGCTTTCGCTCGAGTGGCAATTTTTCGTATCGCTGAAGGGCGAGCATCCGGTGCAGGCATCCGTCGAGAATGTTGTCCAGCTTGCCGCGCTGCTCCGACAGGTACGCCTGCGAAATGCCTGACAGGCTCGCGTAGTTCGCCTCGATCGTCCGGCAGAGCTTCTCCATCCCTTCGTAGCGACGGGCATACTCTTTGTCGAACGATGCGATCTGTTTCGCGCGACCTTCGGCTGCTTTCGCCCGTGAGATTTCACGCCGGCGCCTCGCCACGAGTCGCCGCAGCGGACCGGAGTCGAGTACCGGCAGGAGAACCAGTTCGGTGCCGAGCCAGACGAGCAAGGGCAGCGGGTTGAGCGTCAACACCGAGGCCACGGCTGCGCCTCCGAGGACGATGGCCTGGTATTGGTTGAAGATCAGCTCACGCAGAATCGAGCCGGCCGAGACATCTTCTTCAGAAGGCGCCATCGCCGTCGCCTACGAGCCCTCTTTCACTCCGGCGCGCTCTCCGACACTCGGGGTGGTCGTCGCT
>JBGSYJ010000444.1:0-2749 GCA_041750915.1 Thermoanaerobaculia bacterium
CCCCGGCGGTGCGTCGATGCCGAGCAGCTTCGCCACGGTGGGTACGAGGTCAATGAGTCCCACCGGCTTCTGGATCGTCTCTCCCTTTCTGTCGGAAGCAGGGAGCTTCACGATCAGCGGAACCTGAATCGCCTCCCGGTAGATGAAGATCCCATGCTCAGGCTCGCCGTGATCGTTAAGGCCCTCGCCATGGTCTGACAGAAAAAGGATGATCGCCTTGTCGTAAACACCATCACGCTTGAGCTGTCCGATGAACTCTCCGACGATTGCGTCAGAGGCCGCAATCTCACCGTCATAAGGCTCGCCCGCGTAACGGCTCCGGAAAGGCTCCGGAGCTTCGTAAGGAGAGTGCGGCTCGAAGATGTGAAGCATGAAGAAGAACGGCCGGGACGCATTCGACGTGATCCAGCGAGACGCGACATCTGCCGTGAGATCACCCGAACGCTGCAGAGTTCCAGTCGCCGCGCCGGTTCGCGAGGCGATCGCGTCATCGTAAAAGTCGAATCCATCAGCGATGCCCGTCGAGGATCGGAGCACGTACGCCGAGATGGCTGCACCTGTGGCATATCCACGCTCTTTGAGAATTGCCGGCAACGTCGCATGCTTCGAACCGTCGAATCGGTATCCGATGTTGTTCCGGACATTCGACTCGGCGGGAAGGAGCCCCGTGAGCATCGAAACATGCGAGGGAAGCGTCAACGGAACGTGCGAGTACGCGCTCGTGAAAAGAATTCCGTCCGCCCGCAACGCATCGATGTTCGGCGTCTCGACACCACCGTATCCGTAGACAGGCAGGCGGTCGGAACGAAGCGTGTCGACCGAGATGATGATGACCGGGGCATCAGGATAGGCCCCGGGGCGGGAGGATTCACGGCTGCAGGCCACCGACGCGATCAGCAGCGTCGCGATCATCAGCGTTCCGGATTTCATCCGCATTCGAAACGGCAAGGCCGATTCAACAATTTCAATGTCATGGCAGGGCCCTGCCACATGGGATGCATCCGGAACAAGTGCCCGACACCCGGCGTTACGTACGGGCGATGAAACTCCCCATCGTGGTCACGGCCGCAATTCTCCTTGCCCTGAGCCTCTCCTGCAGCCGGGGCGAGACGGAGATCCCGCCGGCTGCGGCCGACATGCCCGTCTTCATCATCTCGATCGACACGCTCAGGTCCGACCGCCTGCCCGCTTACGGCTACGATAAAGGCTCAACTCCCGCAATCGATGCGTTTCGGAAGGACGCGATCCTCTACGAACATGCATTCTCCCAGTGTCCGCTCACACTCCCGGCGCATGCGTCACTCTTCACTGGCGAGCTGCCGTACGTCCACGGCGTAAGAAACAACCTCGGCTACGCTCTCGAGCCATCCCACGCTTCTCTGGCGTCCGTCCTCAAAGAGCGCGGCTACCAGACCGGCGGCGCCGTCTCCACCTTCGTCCTCAGAAAGGAAACCGGCATCGCAGCCGGTTTCGACTTCTACGACGACTACATGACCCACTCCCCTCTCGAGTCGGCGACTTCATGGCAGCGCGACGGAGATCTCTCCCGTCAGGCGCTCACGAAATGGCTGGAATCGACCGGCGGCGGGAAGGTCTTCGGCTTTCTCCATCTCTACGAGCCGCACAGTCCCTACACGCCCCCGGCGCCGTACTCGGAGGCCGCCGACAAGTACGACGGCGAGATCTCATACGCCGACGCAATCGTTGGAAGGTTCCTCGATGATCTGAAGGCGCGCGGTCTCTACGACTCCGCGCTCATCATGATTCTGTCCGATCACGGTGAGGGACTCGGAGATCACGGCGAGAAGGAACATGGAATTTTTGTCTATCGCGAATCGATCCAGGTTCCACTTCTCGTAAAGCTTCCCGCACAGGCGAAGGCCGGCGAGTCCGTGTCGCGGACGGTCGCGCTAACCGACGTGTTCGACACGGTCCTCGAAGCGGCCGGTTCGTCAATCAATCGAACAGGTGTCAGCCTCATCGCAGAAGGAACCGCTGAACCCCGCTCCGTTTACAGCGAGAGCTACTATCCTCGGCTTCAGTACGGATGGAGCGAGCTCGTGTCGATGGTTGGACCCGAGCTGCACTACATCAACGCGCCGAAGGTCGAGCTCTATCGTTACAGAGCGGATCCGGCCGAAGTATCAAACGTCGCGGAGGAGAACCGTCGCGAACTGGTCGCCTTCCGCCAGGAGATCCAGCGCATCGCCGAATCGCATCCCTTCACCGAGCCCCGCGTCGCGGATCCTGAAGACGTGAAGAAGCTGGCCGCCCTCGGATACCTCGGATCGACATCATCAGCGTCCGGCGTCCTTCCGGATCCGAAGGACAACCTGGATGTTCTCCGCGCATTCGGGGCAGCGAACGATTTCCTTCGGACAGGCGACTACGCGAAAGTCGTCAAGCTGATGGATCCTATCCTTCGGGAGAATCCTGACTTCATCAGCGGCTGGGGCGTGCTGGCGCAGGCATACCGCAAGCTCGGAAGGCAGGATCTCGCGCTCGAGAGCATGCGCAGACAGATGAATCAGACGAACGGAAATGCTCAGGTGGCCCTTGCGATTGCCGAGCTGCTTTTAGAGATGAAGCGCTACGACGAGGCGCGCGACCATGCCCTGCTTGCGAAGGGCACCGGAGGCATCTTCGTCAATGAGATGCTTGCTACGATCGCGCTGGCGCGCAATGACCTCGCAGCCGCAGAGCAGGCGGCGCAGGAGAGTCTCGCCGCGGAGCCCGACCGCATTCAGGC
>JBGSYJ010000445.1:0-7318 GCA_041750915.1 Thermoanaerobaculia bacterium
GTGCGTCACGTTCAACAGCGGCCGATCCAACGTCGCTGACTACCTGAAAACGGAATCCTAGCAGGTTGCGCTTGCCGCCACCACGACCATCCCAACGCGCCGGCCCGAAAACAAAAGCCGCCGCCACGGCCATCCTTCGACGCTGTCCGAGCGGCGGCGTCCCTCTCCCCGAGTGAACGGGGAGAGGGATACGAGGGTGAGGGGCGTTTCGAACTTGCAGAAATGATGGTCGATTTCGGTAGGCGACGATCTGATGCTCATAAACGCCGAGGAAACCCAGACGAAGATGCTTCTGGCAGGAACCCAGTGGTAGGGTGAAAGATGAGCTCTCGTTCTCTGCCAGTAGCCGGGAAAACTGAGGTTGCATGCCGACGATCAGCATGTTCTAAGGAATCGTGATTCAGATGTTCCCTGGGGATCATTCGCCGCCTCACTTTCACGCGCTCTACGCAGAGTTCGAGGCGGTAATCGATCTCCGTGACCTTCGAGTCATGCGGGGCACGCTTCCCAACCGTGCAACGGCGCTCGTGCTGGAGTGGGCTTCGCAACATCACGACGAATTGTGCGAGAATTGGGAACGATGCGAACGACTACAAGCTCCGAAGCGAATCGATCCCCTGAGCTAGTTCCGCGGGTGGAGCTACGAGCACCGTGGCGTGTCAGCGAGGTTCGAGTGATCGAGCACGGTGTTCTCGAGATCGTATTTGCCGATGGAACCCGAGGCATGGCAGACATGCGCCTGTTTCTCGAGAGCGGAAAGTCCGCCGGGACGGTCTTCGAAGCGCTCCGAGACCCCGTGACGTTCTCGCAGGCAACCGTAGAGCTGGGAGCCGTCGCATGGCCTGGCGAGATCGACATCGCTCCCGACGCCATGTACGACGCCATCTGCGCCGGCGGCACCTGGATGCTCGACTGATCAGATCGAGCTTCTGGGGGCAGACTGTTCACCCTGCGCACGCGGAAGGCTGAGTGAGCGAGTTTGGGGCGACCACTTCCTGACTCGCTTCAGGGTGTCGGGGTTTCACGACCCCTCACCCTCGTTACCTCTCACCCATGGCTCCTCAACCCTCGCGCCAAGTGGCCAGCTCGAGCTCCAACTCCACGCGGATTGCAGCGCGCGCTTCATGTCGCTCCAGACCTTCTGCCAGCAAACCGTCGTAACGAGTGTGACGGTGACGCACGTGCGCGCGGACGGCCAGGTCGATGGCTTCGACGTCAAACTCTTTCGCTGCTGCAGAGCGACCGACGCGGCCCGAGTATTTCCGGCAGGCGTGCTCGGCGATCGTCTGCCCGGCATTCCCGGGAGCAGCTGGATACCGCTCACGGATTCGTCGGGCGAACTCGTCGATGAAGCGGCGGTCGAGCCCCTCTCGACGTTCTTCCGCCCGCTCGCGACGTCGTTCCCGCAGCTCCGCATCGGAGAGACATTCTTCCTCCGCCTTCGCGATTGCGGCCTCCTCGACAAGGACTCCCTGCCTCTCGTACCGCTTCCGCGAACGGCTCCATTCGACGACCACGGCGCGCAGCCGCGATGCTTTGCTGGCGCGACGCGTGAGGGCCGGATCGCCTGAGGGCAGGAACACCAGGTGATCCATATCGGCGCAACCAAGGCAGAGTCCCTTCTCGCCCTCTTTTCTCAGAAGGCCGCCAGATGGAATGTCCTCCGAGCACTCCGTGCATGACGAGCTGCGGCTGCGAATTCGAAACACCACGAGGTCGTCGGGTTTCTTCTCCTGAGCGTTCATACGTACTCCTCGATGCCCCGTTCAGTGACACCTATCCACCGATACCTTGGGATTCGACATCTGGGCGATCGATGGGGGCAACGACCTCGCCCCCTCCGGGTCTCGCACGAATCATTGCATCATCATCGGAGTGAGGGAAAGACCCGCTGGCCCGTCGCTATGCTGCATTCGGGGGACGCCGCTCCTCCAGCATCGCAACGATTCGGAAAGGCAGGGCCTCGGAGGGCCCTGCCACGTTGTGCGTTATTAGAACGCATTATTGACTTAGTCTGTTAGTCTAGCTAGACTCTCAGAATGATCGAGGTCAATATTCACGAGGCAAAGACGCACCTGTCGCGACTGCTGGTTCGAGTCATGGCTGGCGAAGAGGTGATCATCGCGAAGGCCGGCCAGCCTGTGGCGAGAATCGTACCCGTGGAGCAGGTGCCGGGCGGACGAGTCCTCGGCGGGGACAAAGATCGAATCTGGATTGCACAGGACTTTGACTCGCCGTTAGATCCCGAGACCTTCGAGTCTTGAGAGTTCTGATCGACACCCACTGCTGGCTCTGGGCGCTCTCGGATCCGTCCCGGCTGGGATCGGCGGCCAGAGAACTGCTCGAAGACGGCGAGAACGAGATCGTGTTCTCTGCCGTGAGCGCGTGGGAAATCGCCATCAAGACCGGACTTGGGAAGCTTAAGTTGCCGGAGCCCGTGTCCGGGTTTGTCGCCGCCCGGCTTGCTGAATACCGAATGGTCCCGCTTCCGATTTATCACACACACGCGCTGCACGTGACGACTCTGCCCCCGCTGCATCGAGATCCCTTCGACCGCCTGCTCATCGCGCAGAGCCAGATTGAAAAACTGCCTCTTCTCACCGCCGACCCCCAGTTGCTTCCCTACGGCCTCGAGATCGTCTGGGCCGGCCGCCGCCGACAGCCGTCGAGGCGCAAGACACGGTAACGGCCGATCGCCGCAGGACCACTTCCTGACTCATTCCAGGGTGCCGCGGGTTTCAGCGCCCCTCACCCTCGATCCCCATAGGCACTAACTTTAGGGGAGGTAGCCTGCTAAAAAAGCAATGTTGAATGTTGAAATTGTGAATTCTGAATGTTGAATTGGGCCCCGGTCCTCATTCAACATTCAAAATTCACAATTTCAACATTCAACATTAGGCCTTTTTCGCATTCAGCCATTCCCCTAGTTCGTAAAGTTAGTGCCTATGCCCTCGATCCCTCTCCCCGTTCACACGGGGCGAGGGACGCCGCCGCCCCGCGGCCCTGCGCATCGTCACTCGTGACGTCCATCAAGACAGCAGTGCAATGGATCACCCGTTTGGGTGATGTCCGGACGGGTTCGCATCCCTATACTGCGTTCACACGGAGCGAACGAAGTACAGGAGGACGAATGAGGCCGATTCTGAGAGGTCTGTCTGTGGGATTTTTGTTGCTCGCAATTGCCTTCCCTGCCCTCGCGCAGAAAAAGCCTGGAGGCGGTGGCGGATCGACCCCACCTCCTGATGCGAACCCGGCGATCGCTTACCGAAATTTGAGTGGAGATGCATTCATTCACGTCGCGAACGCGGACGGATCGAACAATGTGACCGTTCTGCACCGAGGGTACACGCCGTCATGGGGGCCGTCCGGGGCGGGCACCGAGGGCGACCCGCATCGCTTCGTTTGCACCGACTGGACCGAGACCCAGCTGCTTACCTACAGGGTCAAGGTGGAAGGTTCCGTGACACGCTCGGAAGTCGACCTGGTGCTGCGGCACGAAGCTGAGGGCGACTGGGTGGCAACGCCGGCGTGGTCGGGTACGCGCATCGCGTACATGTTCCGTTCGGATTGGCGCACGGGTTTGAACCCGGCGACCGTCCAGTTGATAGATGCCAACGGCGGTATGCCGGAACAGATCTACGAGGCGGCACCGGGGATGTCCATTACCCGTCTAGCCTGGTTCCGCGACGGATTGAGACTGGCGATCAGCGAGCAGGAACGCGGAAACGAGGGGAACAGCCGCATCGTGGTACTCAAGGTACTCAACACCTCCACCGACCCCGTCGAAGTGAGCGAGGCCCTTCCCGCGGGCATCGTCGGCCCTCTGGGCGGCGTATCGATGGCGACAACGAACGATGTCATCGCCTTCCATGCACGAATATCCGCGAATTTGAATGACTGGAAGAACTACATCTACACGCTCGACCTCGGCACACCCGGCGCGCAACCGGTACGTCGAATTCTGGGAACGCATCCCACATGGTCACCCGACGACACGCAGATCCTCTTCCGCGACTCGCGGGACACGCTGTCGACCTTGACGCTTTCGACCGGAAGGACGGCTGCGATTGCGCCGATGGGCATCACTCCCGACTGGCGACACTAGCAACTGAAGGGGCGCAGCCGGATGCGGCTGTGCCCCCCGTTCCGTTGAGGACGGCGGCTGCGAGCTGGTCCCTGAACCCTGCACGCAGGTGATTCACGATGGTCTCTGGTGATCGTGGTTGCGATCGATGCGGACCTGTAGGACGGAGCGGTTCAGGAAATGGCGCTGGGAACAGCAGTCTCGGGTATGAGATGCTGAATCTCATCGAGCCGTAGAAGGAGCGCCAGATGAAACTCCTCATTGCCATAGCCTTTTTCGCTGCAGTACACGCATGGGGTCAGCCACCGGCAACCTCGCACCGGCTCATCCCGATCTCGCCAATGTCTCAGGATGTAGAGGTTCTTTTCGGAGATCCCGAGGTTGCCGGCGAACCATTCGTGATGAGGATTCGCGAGCTTCCGGGCGGCGTCATTCCGCCTCACAAACATCCGGTAGATGAACACATCACGGTCGTGCATGGATCGCTGTTTTTCGGCGTGGGCGATACGTTCGACAAAGCGGCGATGACGGAGCTGAAGGCCGGTAGTTACGCATTCATCCCGAAGGGCAGCACGATGTTCGGGTATACCCCGGACGCTGCGATCGTGCAGGTTCACGGGATCGGCCCTTTTCACATTCACTGGCGAGCCGGTGATGAGTGGCGCAAGGATCTCATCACGCTCGACCACGACGATGCAGCCTCGGTGTTCAGGTTCCGAAAAGGCGAGCGTGTCGTAACAAAACGCGGCAGCGGAACCGTTCGTCAGGGTTACGACTCCGGCGAGATCGTCGGTTATGAAATCGATGGCGAAGACGGCAGCCTCTTCATGGCACTCGAAGAAGACATGGAGCGAGCCGGCGACGATGCCGCGGTCAAGGGACGGAAGACGAAAACCTCGTCCGAATGACCAGCGTCGCTGGTAAGGTCGAGAGAACGCGTGACACGTCCTTCTACGGGCGGGCATCCGGTCGCACCAGCTCGGCGACCGGATCCGAAATCATGATGCTGCTGAGCTGATCGACGACGGAAATCGTGACTTTCGTACCGTCCGGAGAGAACGCGAATGACTCGACATCCATGTCGCTGACAAATCCCGGCAGCGGCCTCCGCTCGCTCTGCGTGTCTTTTCCCGGAACGAACGGCTGCGCCCAGAGACCATATTGGCCCTTCTCATTCGTATCGACGAACACAATTTCACGGCCGTCGAGGGTCCAGCGGGACCGGCAGGCAGAGATCACAATGTTTCCGAGCACGGACCCATCCGTCGCACCCATAGAGAAGAGCGTTCCGTCGCTGAGCTGAACGACTTTCAATTCGCCCATTCCGACTCCGCAGAACGAGACGTAGCGCCCGTCCGGCGATACTTCCGGAAGCTGTGCGTCGATGTTCGCGATTCGCGTCGCTTCCGAGCCATCAGGACGGATCTTCCAGATGCCCTTCTTCTCCGGGTGGTACGAGTTGTACACCAGCCACTGTCCATCGCGCGTTCCAGTCGGGTTCTCGGCATCGACGCCGTCGCGGCTCACCTGTCGCGCTCCGCTTCCGTCGGCATTCGCCATCCATATTTCATAGTTATCGTTGATCCGTTTCGAGCTCCATATGACGGACTTGCCGTCGGCCGTGAAAGCCGGGTCATAGTCGTCCGCTGCATCGTCGGTGAGCCGGCGCAGACTGCCGTCTTCGGTCGAGATGATCCAGAGGTCGAGGTTTCCGCTCATGTTCGAGGAGAAGATGAGCTCTCGGCCATCGGGCGAGTATGCCGGCTGCCGGTCGACGCTGGTTCCGCGCGAAAGCCATCGCGAAGCACCTCCGGTGAGAGGTACTTCCTGCAGGTTCTGACGAAGGGGCAGGGTGTCGACAACCACGCGGCCATCCTCGAGCAGGTCGAGGCTCCCGACTGGCGATGCGACATAAAAGAGATTGCGCGTGGTCTTCGAAGTGAGGTCATGGAGCAGGATCAGGGAGCCTGTACCGCTGACGACATTGGTAGCGTTGGGAAGGGTTCCGATCACGAGCCGGTCGGCGTCGGCCCACGCAACACCGGACTGAATATCTGCGTCCACTGGAAGGTCGAGCCACTGCTGCTCGGAGCCATCGTGATTCAGGAGAAGCGGCTGATGCGCGTAATTGCCGAAGGAAAAATCGGCCAGCGCGATTCTTCGGCCGTCCGGAGACCACCGGGGACTCCCGAGAAGCTTTCCTTCGAGCGTTGCAATTTCCTTCTGACTCGATCCGTCGGACGAAGCGGTCAGAATAATCGTTCTGGCGAGCTCCCCTCCAGGAGACGAGCGAACACAGACGAGGGATAAACCATCGGGCGACCAGTCTGCAGCGTATGCGTCATCGACCAGCTTGCGTGGCTCGCCTCCAAGGATCGGGACCTTGTATATCGAGTGCCCTCCGTTCCCCTCGGCTCGGGCGAACAGGACGCTGGAGCCATCGGGACTGAATCGCGGCACCGAATCGATTCCCGCGGTGAGCGCAAGCTCGCTGCCGCCATTTGTCTGCTTGACCCAGATGCGCATCTTCCCGTCCCGGCTCGACGCGAACGCGATCATCTTTCCATCGGGAGAAACAGAAGGCTGCATATCTTTTCCGGAGAACGTGATCGCTCTCACGGCGATCGCATTGCCCGAAGAGTTTTGCTGTTCTGGTCGTGTGTCCGTGGTCCACGCGCGCCCTCCGAGAAATCCAATCAGAATCGCGCCCACTACCGCGGCAGCGGCCGGCCACCAGCGAATCATCGAGCGTTTCGGCACGGCCTCACGAATCGTGGACCGTCCGGAGTCGTCGCTCAGCTGCTGCAGATGAAACGACAGGTCGCGTGCCGACTGGAAGCGCTGCTCCGGGCGCTTCTCCAGACAATGTTCGGTGATACGCACTAGAGACGGCGGAGCGGAGGGATTGATCGTGCTGAGGTCCGGTGGATCTTCCCGCAGGATGGCAGTCATCGTCTCCGGCTGAGACTCCCGCTGAAAAGCGCGGCGCCCGGAGATCATTTCGTAGAGAATCACACCGAGGGAGAAGATGTCCGAGCGGGAGTCGACCTCCTGTCCACGTACCTGTTCGGGCGACATGTAGCCAACCGTGCCCATGACAGTGCCGGGATCAGTTCCCTTCTGCACCGTGTTCTCATCGCTCCCGCTACTGTGTGGGCCCTGAAGCTTGGCCAGTCCGAAGTCGAGAATCTTCACGCGGCCGTCTCGTGTGATGAAGATGTTCTCGGGCTTGAG
>JBGSYJ010000446.1:0-2939 GCA_041750915.1 Thermoanaerobaculia bacterium
AACGAACGCAGCTTCCTGTGGTCGGTCACACCGAGCTCGTTCCGCAGCTACGCGCTGCCCCCCCGCGCGGAGCTGGAGACCGCCGCGCGACGCGTCTATGAACTTCTCACGGCTCGCAATCAACGCCCGAATGGCGAGACGCCGGCGCAGAGAGCGGTACGTCTCCTCGAGACGGATGCCGAATACGACGAAGCGGCCACCCGGTTGAGCAGGATGCTGCTCGGACCCGTCGCAAACCAACTGGGTGCGAAACGGCTCGTGATCGTCAGTGAAGGAGCGCTGCAGTATGTGCCGTTCGGTGCCCTTCCCACTCCCGAGGTCAGTCCGACTGAAGGCGGTGATGGGGATCCGGAGATGCGGAGCGATTCTGCGAGCGATGACGAAGCCACTGACGGCCGCCTTGCGAGTCCGTCGCCTGCAGTCGATCGGTTTCTTCCGCTCATTGCTTCCCATGAAATCGTGAGCCTTCCGTCGGCCTCCGCACTCGCAGTCCTTCGCGAGGATCTCGCAGGACGCATCACCGCTCCCAGAGCCGTGGCCGTGCTGGCCGATCCGGTCTTCCGCATCGACGACCCGCGGATCGGAGACGTGAATCCAGAAGGCCGCGACGACGGGCAGAGGGGAGACGAAGCCGAGATCGAACGATCGGGCAAAGAATCGGGAGTGACCGAGTTCCGCCGGCTGCGATTCAGCAGGATGGAAGCGGACGCAATCGCCACGCTGGCGCCCGGTGAGCGAAACCTGAGCGCTACGGATTTCGCAGCGAGCCGCGACACCGCGACCGGCTCCGAGCTGAGCCACTACCGGGTACTGCATTTCGCAACCCATGGCCTCCTCAACAGCCAGCATCCCGAGCTCTCCGGAATCGTCCTTTCGCTCGTGGATGAACGAGGCAATCCTCGGGATGGATTCCTCAGGCTTCACGACATCTACAACCTCGAACTGGGAGCCGACCTCGTGGTGCTGAGCGCATGTCAGACAGCGCTGGGCAAGGAGATACGGGGCGAAGGACTCGTCGGTCTGACCCGCGGGTTCATGTACGCGGGAGCACCGCGGGTCGTCGCGAGTCTGTGGAGTGTCGACGACCGCGCCACGGCGGAATTGATGAAACGCTTCTACGCGGCAATGTTCATTGAGGGCATGCGTCCCGCGGCGGCTCTCAGGGCCGCCCAGACGAGTCTGCGCCGCGAAAAGGGATGGGAATCCCCGTACTACTGGGCCGGCTTCACGCTGCAGGGAGAGTGGAGATGACGATCGGCTGCCGAATCGAGATGCTGGCTTGTCCGTGGAAATCGCGCGAGATTCCGGTAATCTCGTCGAAACAGTCGCATGAGCGTGCCCCCTCCCTTCGGCCCCGTTCCGCCCGGCGGCGACGCCCCTTCTGACAGGGGCGCGAAAAAGAGTGTGCGGCCCGGCTCTGCGAAAGCTTCGCTGACTCGTGAAGGCTTTGATGAGTTCCTCTCGACGCTCGATCCAGACAGGGAGGCGGCGGGACGAAAATATGAAATCCTTCGAGCAAAGCTGATCAGCTACTTCGACTGGCGCAATTGTCCCTCTCCCGAAGATCAAGCCGACGATGCCATCACACGGGTCATCCGGAAGATCGAAGCCGGCGAAGAACTGCGCGACGCGGCGACGTTCGTGTTCGGCGTTGCGCGCATGATGCTTCTGGAAATCAGCCGCCGCATGGAAAAGGAAAGGACGGCACTCAGGGAGTTTTCACTCGCACCACTCATCGACACAGACCGCGTCGAGACGCAGCAGCGCATCGATCGTCTGCGGAAGTGTCTTGCAGAGCTGCCAGAGAAGAGCCGGACGCTGATCACCGAATACTACGCGGACGACGGTGCGGAGAAGATTCACAGACGAAAGACTCTCGCAGGCCGTCTCGGTCTGCAGATGAATGCCCTGCGAATTCGCGCTTGCCGCGTGCGCAGTCAACTCGAGGAGTGCATGCGGCGGGGTCTGGCAAATTAGAGAGTGATTGAAATGTTTCGGAGGTTTGTGGCAGACATCTATGGAGAGCCCTGAACTGTGAACGATATGGAAAAGATCGACGACGAGCTGGCAGTTCGATTCCTGCTCGGCGATCTGCCTGATGAGAGCAGATCAAAGCTGGAGGAGCGCTTCTTCCAGGATGATCGATTCTACGAGCAACTGCTCGCGATTCAGGAAGAGCTCGCGGACGACTACGTTCAGGACAGGCTCTCGCAGGAGGACCGCGCGCGGTTTGAGAACTTCTTCCTCCAGTCTCCCATGAGAAGAGAGCGTGTCGAGTTCGCTGCGGCATTCTCCCGGGCCGTAACCGGAGATGACACTCGAAGTCCCGCGACACCTCGGTGGTGGAAATCGCGAATGGCGCTGGGCGCAGTTGCGGCAGCGGTGATGCTGGTGATTGCAGCATGGCTGGTGGTCGAAAGCCGCCGTCCATCCGAGCCCGTCCAGCAGGCGCGAACTGAAAGGGACGCTTCGCTCGGAACCGCCGCCCCCGATGAGACGCGGGAAGACAGAGCCGGGGAAGATCTGAACCGGGACGTCGAGACTTCATCGGCGCTGGACTCCGAGGACAAGGCCTCGGAGAAAGAGCCCGAGACTAAAAGAGTGCAGCGAGCTCGCGACCCTTCCCGCCTACCACCGACGACAGTGGATCTCGCGATTCTCGTCCTCACACCGAATCAGACGCGTGGTGGCACCGAAGAAGCAAAACTCTTTCTTCCCGTCTCCCCGCAATCCGTCCGGATACAGCTCGACCTCGAACGGGAAGAATCGTATGCAAGCTTTCTGGCGGAACTACGAACAGCGCAGGGCCGCCTCGCCTGGAGTAAAACCGGACTGCAGATGCAGCGAACGAGTTACGGGTCGGCCGTCTTTCTCACGATCCCTGCGGGAACAATCCTTGCCGGCGAGTACGAAGTAGCGCTGATGGGTGAGACCCAAGG
>JBGSYJ010000447.1:0-9554 GCA_041750915.1 Thermoanaerobaculia bacterium
AAGCTTCTCGAGACGGTGAATGTCGCCAAGACCTACACCCCGGACAAAGCGGGTGACTTCGGGAGCGGAGTCGTCGAGATGACGACGATCGACTTTCCCTCCGGAGCCAGCTTCAAGCTGACTCTTGGCGCAGGCTACACCGAAGCGACCGGAAACGATTTCGGCCGTTACGCGGGAGGACTCGATCGCTGGGGTCGCGGAGGCCAGCAGCTCCCTTCGGCGATTCCCTCGACATTCCTCAAGCGGCGAAGCGCGCTCGACATGTCCGGGTTCACCCCTCAGGAGATCGAGCAGTTCGGCGAGGCCTTCGTCGGTGGCTGGAGCACTGCCGCCCGAACCTCCGCCGATCCTGCGACGGACTTCTCCCTCACATTCGGCAATACCTACGGCCCGCTTGGCATCGTGCTTTCGGCGGCGTCGAACCATAAGTACGACACGATCGACGAGGAGCAGCGCTTCTTCGGTCTGGATACAGGAAACGTTCTTGTACCTCGCAATGACTACGACCTGGTTACCGACCGCGAGAGCGCGAACGCGGGGCTGATCGGCAACGTGTCACTGCGTTTGGCCGAGGGACATGAAGTTCATCTGAACTCGATTCTGACGAGAGACGCTTCGTCGGAGAATCGCTTTCAGGAAGGGCTGAATACGAACACCGGCGGCTTCATCCGCGACTACCGCGTGCGTTACGCTCTCGAAGAAATCACATCCAATCGACTGCGTGGCGAACACCGCCTGCCAGGTCCCGGCATGGGCAGCCTGATCGACTGGAGCCTGGCGTACTCGAAGGCGACGAACGATTCCGACCTCCGCGAGAATCTTTATCGTGAGGGCGACAACGGAGAGTTCCTGTTGCAAATCGGATTCTCCGAGACCGGCAAGCTCGACTTCTTCAATCTCGAAGACGATATCGAGCAGGGCGGTCTGGCGTACTCGACGTTCTATTCGGGCGCCGACGGGCGGCGTTCGGGTTTCCTGAAGGCCGGGTTCGACCATTTCAATCGGACCCGGGACTTTGATGCACGCCGGTTTCGCTTCACTACGCAGAACCCTCTTCAATTCGACCTGGCGCTTTCTCCCGAGCAGATCTTCACGCCCGAGAATATCCGTCCGGGAGGTTTCGAGATCACCGAGCAGACCGGCGTGAATGACGCTTACGATGCCGAGCACACGATCAACTCCGGCTATCTGATGGCGGACGCGACGATCGGCAAGTGGAGATTCATTGGCGGGGCGCGCTACGAAGATTCCGATCAGCTCGTTCTGACGTTCAACCCGTTCGAAACGGCGAACAGCACGGAGTCGCGGATTCAGAGCCAGGACGTTCTACCTTCACTGAACGCCGTCTATCAGCTTGGTGCGATCACGAATCTCCGCTTCGCTTACGGCCGGTCGCTGAACAGACCAGAGTTCCGCGAGCTCAGCCCGTTTACGTTCGTCGAGGTGACCGGAGGCCGCTCGGTGGTCGGCAACCCGAACCTGACTCAGGCAACGCTCGACAGCTACGACGTCCGCTGGGAGATCTTCCCCCGCGCCGGAGAGGTTATCGCGGCGAGCGTATTCTACAAGCTGATCGACAGCCCGATCGAACGGATCGTCCAGCCGACGACCGAGCTGCGCACCTCGTTCGTCAATGCGGATGAAGCAACACTCTGGGGAGTGGAGCTCGAGTTTCGCCGTTCGCTCGGCCTCATCAGTCCGCTGCTCAATGCGTGGTCAATCAATATGAACTATGCGTACATCGATTCGGAAGTGACCGTCGGTGAGCAGCAGCTTTCCGTCGTGACGAACACCGAGCGTCCGCTCGAGGGGCAGTCCGATCAGATCGGCAACCTCGCTCTTCAGTTTCTCAAGCCAGAGTGGGGAACGATGATCCGGTTGCTGGGCTCCTACAGTGGCGAGAGGCTCACGGACGTCGGGGCGTTCGGCCTGCCCGACATCTACGAATCGTCGTACTCCTCGGTCGATCTGGTTCTCTCGCAGAGCCTCGAACGAATGTTCCGTGGTCTGGAAGTCAAAGTTTCCGGAAGCAATCTGCTCGATGCCGAGCGCGAGTTCATGCAGGGAAGCGAGATCCAGCGACGCTTCGATCCGGGCCGGACCTTCAGTCTGAGCCTCGGTTACACGCCTTTTTAGCCATCACCCCAGCCATTTTACCCAGCTCGCGGTCCACGGACTGCGAGGTGGCTGGACTACCACACATCGGAGGAAGGGATATATGAGAAAGATAGTGATAGCACTGACGGCAGCGATCATCGCCTGTTACGCAGTAGCCGACGACTCGATCACCTCGATCATGAGGGCTAGAGGCGGCGCCACTGTGCCGGGAGCTCCATGGGTCACCCGAGCGGTTGCTGATACGGAAACCATTGCACCGAGGTCGCTTCTGTTCACCACTCCGGCGATTGCGAATCGGCCGATCGTTCTGCTCGAAACGAATTACTACACATTTCTCCCGAACGAGCGCCTTCAGCTCCGGGTCACCACGAACGCCAATGGCTACAACGGCGCCGTGACGATGTACCTCTACAACGAAAACCGCAGGACTGGCGAGCGTCGCTACTACAGTCTCGCCGGAGGCGGACTGCAGGCTGCCGGCGCGCGTGGCCGCGACCTCTTCGGAGCGGGTGATTCCGCCGTGCAGATCGTCGTTCCGAATCTCAACGACTTCGTTCTGCTCGGTACAGCATCCGATCCGGCCACGCTGAGCTTCGGACTGAACGGTGCTCTCGGCGGTTCGATCGCGGTTCCTTCCGGCCAGACCGGGCTGTATCAATGGGTCATCGAGCTTCGTGACGCCGCCGGCAGGGAAGTAATTGCGCGCTCGAACGCAATGTACTCGTACATCGAGAACAGCCAGAACATCACCGGTACCATCACTGCCGACACGACATGGACCGCGAACAACCGCTACGTCATCAGCGATTTCGTCGGTGTCGCAGCGCCTGCGACGCTCACGATCGAGCCGGGCACGGTGATCTACGGCGGCAACGGCCGCGCGACGCTCTTCATTCGTAGAGGCGCGAAGATCGTTGCCGACGGCACAGCGCGTCGACCGATCATCTTCACCTCACCGCAGAAGGTCGGTGCGCGCTCGCAGACCGACTGGGGCTCACTCGTCGTCTTCGGCAGAGCGCCGATCAATGAGCCGGGAGGGCAGGGCTTCATGGAAGGTCTTCCCAGCCAGCCGGAGTTCGCATTCGGCGGAACAGATCCGGCGGATTCGAGCGGCATCCTGCGCTACGTTCGTCTCGAGTTCGGTGGTTTTGCCATCGAAACGAATCAGGAGATCAATGGTTTGACCCTCGCCGGAGTCGGCACCGGAACAGTCGTTGAGTACATCCAGGTTCACCACAACAAAGACGACGCGTTCGAGTTCTTCGGCGGTACGGTGAACGCGAAGTACCTTCTCGGCATCGCTTTTGCGGACGACGGTCTGGACTTCGACCTCGGATATAACGGAGATATCCAGTTCGCGGCCATGATCAAGCGGGCCATCAATGACGAGAATGACGCAAACTTTCTCGTCGAGTCCGATGGCCATCCGACGAACTTCAGCCTGACTCCGCGGACCAACCCGCGTGTTTACAACGTCACGGCAATCCGCGAGACCGCGCCTGCGGGCAACTACGGCGGCGTCCTCCGCCGGGGTACGGCGCTCAGGTTTTACAACACGATTGTGACGAACAGCCGTCATGCTCCGATCACGATCCGCGACGACGCCACGTTTGCAAACGTGACCTCGGGTGCTCTGGTGTTCGACAACTCGATCCTCTTCGGCGACTTCTCCAATGCGAGATTCCCTGGAAGCGCTGATCGGGCCGATGCGACGCGTACATTCCTCTTCACCACGATGCAGAACAACCGTAACGTCGATCCGATGCTCGCGATCGGCGCCGCTCCGACGCTGTTGAAAACGTTCATGCCCGACCTGACGCCTCTTCCAGGTTCACCTGCCAGAGACGCCAACTTCGTCGCACAGCCACCGGACAACGGCTTCTTCGAGCCGGTGGATTACATCGGTGCCGTCGGAACGGGCGACAACTGGATTCTGTCCGGCTGGGCAGTGTTCTCAGACAACTGAGTAGCTACGTAAACAGATCCAGAAAAGAAAGTTCACAAAGGAGATATTCATGAAGAAGCTATTCACTCTGTTCGTCGTGCTGCTCTGCCTGACGGCCGCCTCGGCGAGCGCCCAGACACTCAGTGCGACCCTCACCGGTGCTGCCGAGGTCCCGGGACCCGGTGACCCGGACGGGTCCGGATTTTCGATCGTCGAGATCAACGGAACTTCCATTCGCTACACGATCATCGTTGCCGGGATCGATACTGTGACCGCAGCGCACATTCATACCGGTGCCGCCGGAGTTGCCGGGCCGGTGCTCATCGGCCTCACCACATCGGGGCAGCTGACGGGAACCGTTACCGCAACCCAGGCTCAGGTGAACCAGATTCTGGCAAATCCCTCCGGCTTTTACGTGAATGTGCACAACGCCGCGTTTCCTGATGGCGCTGTCCGTGGCCAGCTCGCAAGTCCGGGCGTAGAGGGACCGGGCAGTCTCACGCAGTATCTTCCCGTCGTTGCGAAGGTCGCCGGTGCTGCCGGAACCAACTTCGTGACCGACGTGCGGATCATCAACGGGGGCTCGACGGCTGCGAACGTTACACTCGATTACTTCCAGTCGTCGAGTGGTGGCCAGACGGCACCGACGGCAACGCGTACCGTTTCAGTCCAGGCGGGCGAGCAGCTGGTCATCGATGATCTCATCGCGACGCTGCCGGCCAGTGGGCTCGGCGCACTGCGTATCACGTCGAGCCAGCCTGTTACGGTCGTTTCGCGCGTGATCAACGACCAGAGGGGCTCGAACAACGGCACCACCGGCTTCTCGGTCGAAGCGCTCGAGCTCGGTGATGCCAGCACCACAGGCACCATCGGATTCCTTTCGAATGGCTCGACTGCGGACATCGGCGCCGGCATCGGCTTCCGCACCAACATGGGGTACTTCAACCCGACGGCAACGCCGGTGACCGCCACGTTCACGGCGCGCCGTACCTCGAACGGATCCGTGATCGGCAGCTCGACGATCACCATTCCCGGCTTCAGCCAGGTTCAGGGTGCAGTCTTCACAGTTATTGGCGGCGTCGCCGCTAACGATCAGGTGCAGCCGAACTTCTATGTCACATACACCGCATCGGCGCCACTCTTCGTCTACGGCTCGGTCGTAGACAACCGTACCGGTGATTCAGTCCTGATCCAGTAAGTACTGACTCTGGACCGCAGCCCCCGCCCGCCAGGGCGGGGGCTGCGTTCAGGCTTCTCTGCGGCTAGGAGTCGCGAAACTCTTTACTTCGACTTGACACTGTCTTTACGCTCTCCTTACATGGGCTTCCTCCTTCGAGAGGATTGCCGCGTGATCAGGAGAGCGCATGAGGATCGTGGTCACCCTTCTGTTGTTCTGTTTCGGAATGCCTTCCGTTACCACCGCTGTGGCTGTAGAAAGTGCAGACCCCGCGGCGGATGCCACCTCCCCGCAAGCGGCTGCGGAGGATGAGCGACCAGCGGAGGAACACGAGACGGAGGCGTTGAAGAAAAAGGTCGACCTGCTCAGCCGCCTCAAGCTCTCCGGTTACATCCAGGCGCAGTACGTTCGCGACGAGTCGTCTGTGGACGAGCTAACGGGTCCGGGCGCGACGCGCAACCGTGATCAGTTCTCGATACGACGCGGGCGCATCAAGTTCACCTATCAGGTACTGCCGACCGCGCGTCTCGTGATCCAGCCCGATTTCGCGACGTCCGGGGTGACGCTCAAAGACGGCTACGTGGAGCTGACCGAGCCGTGGACTAGTTGGAAGAACTCGCTCATCGCGGGACAGTTCAACTGGCCGTTCGGTTTCGAGGTGGGCTACTCGTCCAGCAATCGTGAGATGCCCGAGCGATCACGCGTCGTTAGGACGCTCTTTCCGGGCGAGCGCGACCGCGGTGTGCAGCTCATGGGACGAGGCTTCGACAGCCGATTCGTCTACCAGGTTGCCGTCGTCAACGGAACGGGCACGACTCAAAGCACAGATCTGAACAAACGGAAGGATCTGGTCGGGAGGATCGGCGGAACGTTCGGGCCGCTCACCGTCGGCGTCTCCGGATATGACGGTAGCGATCTCGTTCCGACGGCGACAGATCCACAGGGAGTCGAGCTCGACAAGGAAAGAACGGGCGTCGACTTCCAGTGGACGACTCCTCTGCCCGGGCTCGGCATCCGTGGTGAGTACATACGTGGTGCCGAACGCGGAGCCGATGTCGACGGCTGGTACGCCTACGCCATCCAACGCGTCGGAAAACGTCATCAATTCGCTGTCCGTGCCGACGAATACGACCCGAATACCAGTCTCGCCGACAACGCGATCTTCACCATCGGCGGCGCCTGGATCTTCCACTGGGATGCGAACGCAAAAATTCACATGGCCTATGAGCACCCGATGCACGAGCGGAATGATCCGGACGACGATGTAGTGACGGTGAGACTTCAGTATGCCTTTTGAGAGGAAAGTAGACGAGGAAGTAGACAGTACACAGTAGACAGTAGACAGTAGCCCGCCCTCCCTTGGTTGCTATGAATTCAGCCTGTCAACGGGAGGGTGGGCTACTGTCTTCTGTCTACTGTGTACTGTCTACTTTCCCCTTTCTAATTTCGACCCTATAGAATCACCCCACGTGACTCGCAAACCCTACCGCCTCGCGGCCGTCGACGTCGGCACCAACTCCATTCACATGATCATCGTGGAAGCCGAGGCGCGGGGCTACCGCATCATCGACAGGGAAAAGGAGATGGTGCAGCTCGGTCGCGGGAGCCTCGACGGCGAGCCGCTCACGGACGAGGCGATCAAGCGCGGCATCGGCGCGCTCCGGACGATGAAGGAGATTGCCACCCGGTGGGATGCCGACAAAGTGGTCGCTGTCGCTACGAGCGCGCTTCGCGAGGCTCCGAACCGCGACCGCTTCATCAAAGAAGCAGAGAAAAGCGCAGGGATCAAAGTGCGCGTGATTTCCGGTGAAGAAGAAGCGGACTACATTTTCGGCGCCGTGAGAGCGGCTGTTGACTTTCACGGCGGTTCCGCCCTCTGCATCGACATCGGGGGAGGGAGCGTGGAGATGATCGTCGGCACGCGCGACGAGATTTACTTCACCGCCAGCGAACCGCTCGGATCGCTCCGTCTCGCCCAGAAGTTCTTCAGGACTGATCCGTCTGACGCCGCCTCGATCGAACGCTGCCAGCGCCACGTCCGCAAGAGGCTCAAGCGGCCACTATCCAGCATCGCCTCTCTCGGGTATGACTTCTGTGTCGGTACGTCCGGAACGATCATGACGCTGGCGGAGATCGCCTCGGACAAGACGTCTCCGGACCGCATCGAGGCGGGGCTTCGTTGGTTGAGCCGCGTGAGCCTGGGACTGCTCATCCCGAGGCTGAGCGCGTTGAGCGTGAGCGAACGATGCGAACGTTTCGGGATCGACCCGAAGCGGGGCGAGAGCGTGCTCGCCGGGGCCATCCTGCTCCACGAAGCTCTCGATCGGCTCGACCTCGACGGTCTGTGGGCCTGCTCGGCTGCGCTGCGTGAAGGGATCGTCGAGCGAACCCTGCAGAAGAGGCGATCCGGCGACGAATCGGAAGGGGGGGTTCGCGAGTCTGCCGTGCTCGCCCTGGCCGAGAGAAGCAACTACGAGCGCAGGCATGCCGCGCACGTGGCGAAGCTCGCTCTGCGCATCTTCGACCAGACCTCCGATCTTCATGCACTGGGCGAGACTGAGCGCGAGCTCCTCCGCTATGCCGCCATCCTCCACGAGATCGGCCTCCACGTCTCCTTCCAGGGGCACCACAGGCATAGCTATTATCTGATCCGTCATGCGGGGCTGAAAGGACTCACTGACGACGAAGTTGCCATCGTTGCGAACGTTGCGCGTTACTATCGCAAGGCCGCCCCGAAACCGGATGACGCGAACCTGCTCGAGCTGGGTGAAAAGCAGCGCGACGTCGCGCGCAAACTCATTGCCATACTGCGGGTCGCAGACGGTCTCGACCGCGGCCACAAACAGGCTGTACGCGACGTGCGCATCCGGACGACGAACGGAGTCGTGAACTTCGAGGTCCGGCAGCGCACCGCCGCAGACCTCGAGATCGAAAGCGGCCAGAAGCGCGCGAAGTACTTCTCGCGCCTTTTCGGACGGCCGGTGAATTTCGCCATGCGGGGCTGATGAGGAGATTGGAATGGACGAGCAGGAAGCAGAAGAGTCACAAGCTTCGGAGGCCGAAAACAGTGAGCGGTTCGTGATCCTCTTCCGGCACGGAATCGCCGAAGAGAAGTCAACCGACAAACCGGACGACGACCGCGCCCTGACGCGCGAGGGAAACGCGCGGATGAAGCAGAATGCCCGCGGGCTCGCCGCCGTTTTTCCAAAGGCCGAAGCGCTTTATTCGAGCCCGCTCGTGCGCGCAATCCAAACCGGACTGTGGGTCACGAAGGGATACCGGAAGAAGCTCAGGCTTCAGACCATCGAGGCGCTGCGACATGAAAAGGATCCGGCCGAGGTCATCGAGCTCGTTCGCGGCCTCAAGGAGCGGCGCATCATTCTGGTCGGTCACGAGCCGCATCTGAGCAGGACGATGGCGGAGTGGACCGGGATGGGAAGCACGGATCTGGAACTGAAAAAGGGCGGCTGTTATGGCCTGCGCGTTCCGGATGACGGACCGGCGGTGCTGGAGTGGATTCTGCCGCCACGGATTCTGAGGAAACTGGAGTAGGGGACAAACGTCAGAGCGCCCTCGAGTGGGAAGCTCCAGGCAAGTCCTGAGGGTTTGTCATCCCGAGCCGCGATTCGGCGACAGGTCGCCGGTTTTACAGAAATGAACAATTTGTCATCCTGAGCGAAGCGAAGGATCATCTTGCGACGCTCGATCCCCTCAAGAAGATCCTTCGCTTCGCTCAGGATGACAAGCCTTTCAATCCGTCCAGCCTGGGCTTGTTCATTAGAAGCAAGCGCGGGTGGGCGGGAGGGGCGAGGGATCTCCGGCGATCGTACATTCGAAATTTGTGTTGGGTGCAGGGTGGTGGCGAGGTCGATAGGCAACTATGTGCCATCGCCGGAGATCCCTCGCCCCTCCCGCCCGCACAACCAGGCTCGGGATGACAAGTCTTGAGCGTCGCCGTCGAAGACTTCAGTCTTTCTTCTTCGCCTTCTTCGGCTTCTTTTCGTCGGAATCCTTCCCGCTCTTTTTCTTCTTTGACTTCTTCTCTTTCTTCTTCTTTTCTTCCGTTGACGAGGCGTCTGCCTGGTCCGGAGAGTCCGCCTTCTTCGCGGCCTTCGCCTTCGCCATGGCGAGCACGGCGGGTGCGGCGACAGCGGCAGCCTGACCGGCTGCGATGACCTGATCGAAGAACTTTTCCTTTTCCTTTGGCTCGAGGCCGAGCCAGAGGTCTGCCAGGGCTTTAAGCGGGTTGCCGGCCTTCGCCCCCGACTTGCTGCCGCTCTTCTTTTCAGCGAAACGGTCGAAAGAATTGATCCC
>JBGSYJ010000448.1:0-2369 GCA_041750915.1 Thermoanaerobaculia bacterium
GCGAGGGATCTGGGCGGGGGTCCTTCGGACGAGAATTCACATAGATCGATGAATCTTGAGAAAACGCCCCCGCCCACATCCCTCGCTCGACGCTCGGGATGACACGGTCGCCGGTTATGGCACCGTCTCGCGCTCAGGATCACCCTTAGTGCGTTAAGTTGACGTCGTCGCTAACACGGTCCGGTGCTAGAATTCCGCGGTCATCACAACGTCCCGCCCCGATTTATATGAGGAGGTATCTCTTTGGATTCCCTGCACTTCAAACGTATCGGGCTCGCCTTTGCGGCCATTCTGCTCACGAACGGCCTCGCGTATGGCTCTGGCTATTCGATCTTCGAACAGGGTGCGCGCGCTACCGCGATGGGCGGCGCGTTCGCCGCGACCGCGGACGACCCGAGCGCCATGTTCTACAACGTGGCGGGAATTGCGTATCAGAGACGTATGGCCGCGATGACAGGCGGCACCTGGATCACGTTCAACGCCAGTTTCGAAGGCGATTCAAACAGCAGCTTCCCGGGAGAAGAAGGGCAGGCCAGATTCGCAAGTCACAACTTCATCGTTCCCACGACCTACGCCGTCATTCCGATTGGCGAGAACATGACATTCGGACTCGCACAGTTCGCCGCCTTCGGCCTCAGGACAGACTGGGCCGACGGCGCGACGTTCCCGGGTCGCTTCATCTCGCAGGATGCTCAGTTGAAGACCGCTTCGATCCAACCGTCATTCGCATGGAAGACTTCGAACGACCGCTTCGCGATCGGTGCCGGTGTCGAATATCGCCGTGCACGTGTCATCCTCGAGCGCTACATCCCGGCGATCAACCCATTCACCCAGCGGATCGTCGATGTAGCAGAAGTTCAGCTCGACACCGACTGGGAAGCGGACATCGGATACAACCTCGGAGTGATCTTCGTCCCAGCAGAGAACTGGAGGATCGGAATCTCCCATCGGACGGACATGGAGATTGATTTCAAGGACGGGACAGCAGAATTCGAACAGATTTCAACGGGCAATCCGCAACTCGACGCGATCATCCGGGCAACGGCGCTTCCTCCGAATCAGGGCATCACGACCTCGGTTCCGTTTCCGTCGCTGACTCATCTCGGGATCGCGACAACCCTCGTTCCGAACTGGACCATCGAGTTCGACGCGGTGCGTGCGACGTGGAGTGAGTTCGATCGTCTCGAAGTCGACTTTGATCAGACGCCCGCAAACAACATCGGGATCGATCAGAACTGGAACGACACCTGGTCGTATCGTCTCGGTGGTACCCGGCCCGTAACGGACCGCTGGAACGTCAGCCTTGGTGCGGTCTACGACGAGAATCCGCAGGACACCGAGGTCGTCGGCCCCCTTCTCCCGGACGCCGATCGGATCGGCGTGTCGTACGGCATCGGCTTCAGAGGTGAACACTGGCGCGTGGACGCGTCGCACCTGGTGATTCATTTCAAGGAGCGCGACACCGGGGGTCTCAACGTTGACAACTTCAACGGAACCTACCGCACGACTGCGAATCTCGTCACCCTCAACCTCGGATACGCATTCTAAATGGCGCTCAAAGGAGAGCCCTTCATGACCCCGAAACGAAACCTCATCGGAATCAGCATCGGATTCGTCTTTCTCGCAATGGTTGTAGCACCGATGTCCGCGCAGCGTGGATCTGCTGATTTCTCGCGATATGTCGCGCTGGGCGACAGCTACGGCGCAGGCTATTCGAACGATTCCCTGGTGATCAGTCACCAGCAGTTCAGCTATCCAGCAGTCATCGCGCGACAGGCCGGCGCCCCCGACTTTCAACAGCCACTGATCAGCGAGCCCGGCATTCCGCCCGAGTTGGTTCTCACGAGCCTCTCACCCATCACGTTCGCCCGGAAGTCTTCACAGAATGGCAGCCCGATCAATCTCAATCTTCCGCGGCCGTACAACAATCTCTCAATTCCGGGAGCACGCGCTGGAAACCTGATCACGAACACCGGCGCTACGCAGAGTTCGAATCCGTTTTATCAGATCGTGCTGCGTGGACTCGGTACTGCTGCTGATCAGGCGCTCGCCCTCAACCCGACGTTCATCAGCGTCTGGATCGGAGGAAATGACGTCCTCGGTGCCGTACTTGCGGGAACTCCAGCGGCGCTGACGCCACTCGCCGATTTCACGCGAGACTACAATCTGCTGCTCGACCGCCTCGTCGCCGGCGCCCCGAACGCCGGGATGGTCGTTGGCGGCGTGGCCGACGTCACCGCCCTCCCCTACGCGAACACGATTCCTCCGGTTCTCGTGAATCCGGCAACGAATCTACCAGTGCCCGGTCCTAACGGACAGCCGATTTTTTTCATCGCCGAGCTCGGAGACGGCACGGTCGGACAGCTCAC
>JBGSYJ010000449.1:0-19039 GCA_041750915.1 Thermoanaerobaculia bacterium
CTGTGTGAGGTCCGCCGGCTCGACCAGTAGCGGGTCTGCCGTGACGTTGTCGATGACGGACGCGTAAGTCGACACCCTTCCGGTGTCCGAAAGGACTCGCACTTCAATCCTGCCGTCCGGCAGGGTGATTCCCTTGCTCGCGAGGTACTGGTTCATCTGGCGGTGTTCGTGGGCGAGCAGCGACTCGTTGAACACCGCGATTGGTGGACCTCCGGCGTTGTTGAATACTGAGACCTCGACGGTTGCCGGTTGACCGGACGCCTCGACGAGGCCGAGATTCGTCCGGAACGAAGGCGACTCCGAAACCTGCTGAAGACTCAGCACGCCCGGAGTGGGCGAAACTCCGCTCTTCCCGATGAACTGGCCAAAAAGGAGCGCGGGAATGTATTGGCCGAACGTTCCGAGCGCCGTCTTCGCGTACGTGCGGCTTGACCCCACCGTCGCGAAAGCTCCGTGTGAAGTGCCCGCTTCGATCTTTCCGGAGAAATTCTCGGCGCGGATCTCCAGCGATCCTGTGGCGCCTTGCGTCTCGATGAGACCTACGCCGAACCACTGCTTCACGATGTCGTTCAACGCAGCGGTCTGTCCGGGGCCGACAGTGATCGTATTGCGAAGTCCCTCACGCATGACGTTCGCACCGGTCGGTGTGAATGTCAACTGATAGCGGATCGTCTGCGGTGACGTGTTCGCGATTCTCACGTCGGAAACAAACTGTGCGCCGCCGCCGTCGACGTGAGCCACGGCTGGAATGATGAGGGTGTTATCCGGCGGGAATGTGTCTTTCGCGATTGGTGTCACTCTCGCGACCACACTCGCGCTGACGGGAACGGCCGCACTCGCACTGCCGTTCGCCATGATGTACCGCTTTTGGGAAGCGGGGACGTCGAATTCGAGCAGCAGAGTTGCCGTGGATGTCCCTTCGGGAAGGGTCACCGGCACCGACGTCACCGTGACCAGGGTTCCCGACTCGGTAACTTCTCCGCTCGAAGGCGCGACCGTCAGCCACGGCTGGTCGGAAGTTGCGGTGAAGAGTGCTCTCGAAACTCCCTCAGGAGGAAAAAGAAGGAACGAAGACTCGATGGGTCTCGAGTCGCCTGCCGGCGACATCAGCTGGATCCCCTCAAGCGGAAGCGGCCCCGGTGGTGGCGGCGCTTCCACGATGACCCTCAACATGCTCGAGATCGCCACGCTGCCATGGGGAACACCCTGACAGTTGAACGTGACACGGACGCGGTAATACCAGGGCACGAGCTCCGAGGGAGCAGCATCATGAACGTACGTTTCCGAGGTGGACCGCGTCGTCCGTGCGTTGAATGAGGAGAATGTGGGCGATGTCGATTCCTGGATCTCATAAACACTAGCACCCGGAACGGCTGACCAGCTCACTTCATATGTTTTCCCCGGACCGATGACCGGAGGTCCGAAAATGTCCGGAGCGACCAGAAAGCAATCGGCCTGAGCACGCGCCCCCAAACTCCGGGCCGTACCGCAGGCGTTGCTCACCTGGACCCAGACGTCGACCGGTGACGTTACGGGGCCTGTGGTGAACATCGGAGCATTCGTTCCCACAGGGGTCGTTATGTCTCCGGGGATTCCGATGTACCACTGGTAGCTCAACGGGGATGTGCCGGACGCCTGCACGACGAACATCGCACCCTGTCCCGTGGACACGGTGATGTTCTGGGGCTCCGAAACGATTACCGGTGGAGTGCACTGGGCGAACATGCCGTTCGTAAGCGTCATCAAGAAAAGGAAAGAAACTCCAAAAACGATACTTCCGCGGACATGGACCCTCATTGCAAAGCCTCCAAGGAAGAATGGAAGAAAACTGGCCGAAGGGCGGATCGTATCACCGAGGGCCCAAAGGTGGAAGATATCGCTTCAATCTGGAAGCTTCGCTCGATTCCGTTGACGGCAGTAGAGGACTCCGAAGGACCAGACTACGGACCTTCACACTTCATCCTTCATCTCTCCACCTCGCTCACGGTCATCCGAGCTTCATCGCTGTTCCCCTGAATCTCGGGAACGTACATCGCGCCGCCGAGCAGTGGGAGCGCGTGAAAGCGTCCAGGCACTTCCGCCCGCATCGTGTAACGGATCTCCCAGATTCCCTGTTCGAGCTTGTCAATGAAGAGCGCAACTTTCCGGTCGCGCAGTTCGCGGTAGACAGGGCGTGTCGTGGTCGTGTCGCCCCTTCCGACTCGGGTCGCGGAACCCTCGACATGTCTCTTCTCGACGGCTGCCGCGTCGAGCCTCCGGGCGTAGAGTTGGGTGCCGCTCACGAGATCGACAGCTTCGAGACCGGCCGGCTTGAGATCCTCGAGCAGAATGTATTCGTAGTCGTTCTTCACCTCGACTGTCAGCACGACCTCGACCCTCTGTCCACTCTTTATTGACTCGTTGTCGAGCAGAGGATCGTCTTCGTAAACGTAGCCTTTGAGCAAAGTCGGACGTCCCTTCTGTTGGAGGTACTCACGTTTCAGGAAGATTTCGTTTCCTGCGGCCCGCACCGGCTCCTCCAGGCTGAAGAACCTCGCCTCTGCCCCGACATAAAGCGCTCCCGTCCCGGCAGTCCGGCGGATCGTGATCTCGTTCGCACCGTCCCTCACCAGCTCGGCGGGAACGTCGAAACGGCTAGGCGCAGAAAGCATCTCGGATGCTGCAACGCGTCGGGTCACGAGCGAGCGGCCGTTGACCGTCACTTCGTACGCAACCTCGCCCGCGACCTCACCGCTCTCGCGCAGATAGTCGTTCAGCGCGAGCACTGTGATCGCGGTATCTCGCGTGTTGTTCCACTGGGCGCCGCGGCGGTTCTTCACGAGCCAGTTCATCGACGGCTCGACGAGTCGATGATCCGGATCGATCGCTACGAGCGCGCGCAAAGCCATCGACGTCGACTCGACTGGACCTTCATGCCACTGCCACCACGATCCGCGCGATCCCCAATGCGCGGTGCCCATCACCGTATCGGATCCCGATCCACTGCCCTTGACCAGGACCGAACGATCCGGCGTGCGGTCGATTGCAGCGCCATTCTCGAGATTCCGCGCCAGGGTCTGGGCTCGCTCCTGCAGCCCGTACTGATGCGCGCTCAATGCGAAGAGCGCCAGCCCGTACGAGCTCAGACGATCTCTCTTGTTCCAGAGATTCTCGATCGCGACGTTTTCGGCGGCGCTGCGCGGCCGTCCTCCCGCTGAGAGTGCATGAAGAATCCACGCCTGCCGATCAGGAGAGTTTTCTTCCTGGACGAGCTGGTTCTGCAGAAATCCGACGCCCCGCATCAGAACGTCACGTCGCATATCAATTCCCGCGTCGACGGCAAGCTCGAGTCCCCAGACGACGTACGCGCTCATGAAGCGGTCGCTGTCGCCTTCTTTCCACCATCCCCAGCCGCCGTCGGAGTGCTGGAAGTCGTACAGGCGCGCGAGCCCGGCCCGAACCATCGAATCGAGTTTCGCGAGATCCTGCTTTCCTTTCGGTTGCGTGGACCCGACATGTTCCTGCTCGATTCCTCCGAACAGACGGCCTGCAACAGCTTCGCGCGAAATGCCCAGATCGCTGAGCGTCTTCGACACGACGACTGCCGGGAGGAAGCGGGACATCGTCTGCTCGGTGCACCCGTATGGATAGTCGATCAGGTACGGCAGCGCGTCGAGCATCGTGACGGCCAGACTCGGCGTGACCTGAACCGTCATCGCTGTCGACCGCCGCTCTTTCGGGATTTCCAGACGGAGGATCGACTCGTCGCCTCGAACCTTGCCCGAGACTGCGATCAGTTTGTCGATTCCATGATCCTCGACGGGATAGGTGCGCTCCATCGCATCCGAAAGCGCACCTGCTCGCGCAGTGACGCGGATTTTCGCGGCTCCAGGCTCTCGGACCGCGACAGTCCAGTCCACACGCGCCTCCCCGTTCGCTCCGACGCTCATGGGGCCTGCTTCCCTCGACACGGCCTTCCCGTCAATCCACAGTCCGGTAATCGCCAACCCGGAAGCTTCGATCGACGGTGCGACGGTCAGCGGATCATCGGTGTTGTTGTTGATGACCGCCGAGATCACCGGCTCGTCACCGACCACAAAGAACCGCGGCGCCTGAAGGCGGACGATCAGCGGCTTCTTCGTGCGCGTCGAGGAGGTTCCGATGCCGAACCGGCTGTCCATCGTTGCGGCACGGGCCGTCGCTCTCCACGTGGTCAGCGCGTCGGGGTAATTGAGCTGCACGGTCGCGGTGCCATCCGGGCCGGTCATGACGTCGGGCTTCCAGAACACCGTCGATCGGAAGTCGCTGCGAACGACGACCGCGGGATCCTGAGCGCCGGAATCGCTCTCGAAGGCATCTGCTGCTTTCGCCTGCCGCGCCGCTGGCGGTGACGGAAGCGGGCTGACGACTGAAGGCGCATTCGCCGTGACGCTTATTTGTTCGGCGGTCTCGGCTCGTTCCCGACCTGCGGCCACTCCGCCAATGACGCCCCCGACAACTCCCCCGACAACTCCCCCGACAACTCCCCCGACGACTCCGCCCTCCTGTTCTCTAAGGCCGTCCGCATCTTTCTTCCCGGCGAAGCGCTCGTCGATCAGCCGCCCCTCGGAACCTTCGACCAGCCTGATGTAAGGACGCATGAAACTGCTTGCCGTCTGGACGACGTGCTGCCGCTTTGTCCCGTAGAAGAACGGCCGCGGATCGCCAGCGTAGTCCTCCTGGATCGCGTAGACCGACTCATCCGACACGGCGAGCGACACTTCGGCCGGCACAGGCTTGCCGTCGACATCACGAGTCGTGACGGTGATCGAGCCTGATTCGCGCGGCTGGTACTCTTCACGGTCGGCACGAATCTCGACATCGAGGAACTTTTCGACAGGTGGGACGACCACTTCCTCGATGTCCTGATGAAGCTGAAGGTCCGTCACCATTGTGGCAGCGAGAAAAACGTTCGGAATATCTCCGTCGCCCAGCTGCACTTCGATGAGTTTGACGTTGCCTGTCGTCTCGACGATTCGACGGCTGAGGATCTCTTCACCTTCGACCGTGAAGAGCACGTGCCGCCCGGCGGTCGGAGCGATGATCATCACCGGCAGCGTTGCGCCGGGCCGGACGGAATCCTGATCGACGAGGATCTCGACGCCGCCTTCACGGTGGTAGCCAATCCGCGTGGTCGCGGAGTTCGCAACCCAGATCGTCGTCTCTGCCGTCACGAAATCCCGCGGACGCGGTGTGGTGATGCCGTCGACGCGGCTCGTCCAGCTGAAACGGTAATAGCCCTCCTTCGCCGCTGTGAATGCGAATGTCGCCCTGCCGTCAGGCCCCGTCTCAACAGTCGTCTTCGCCACCTCCTCCTGTTCGTAGCCGCGCCGCAGTAGCGTCCACGGATGCCGCCCGGTCTCACGTGGAGGGGGAAATGTCCCGCGCGCACGCAAAGTCTCGAGCTGGCTGCCGGTGACCTCGTTGCCTTTCGGATCAAGCCACACTTCCTTCCACTCTTCCCGCGTGACCCGCAGCGTTCCGGAGGCGGAGACAGGTTGCTCGTTCGCATCCTCGGTGCGGAATTTCACTTCGACCTTGTCGCCCGGACGATGGAGCCAGTGATCGGGGCGCAGCTCTGCAAAGAAGGGAGCTCTCGTCACACGAACGGTTCGCTGTCCGCTGATCTCGCGGCGGGATGCGTCAGTTACCCGCGCTTCGATCCGGTATTCGAAGTCCTGATTGCCGGCAGCGGGTGTATCGAACGTCACGCGCGCGCGGCCCTCCGAGTCGGTCGTCAGCGTCTCGCGCTTCACAATCGGCCCCGTGCCGCGATAGTACGACTGCCTCATCGCCGGCGACTCGAAGTACCAGGGATAGTCGCGTTCACGGAACCATGTCCGGAAGTACGGGAGTTGATAGACGACGACTTCCACGCTCGCGTTCGCAACCGGTCCGCCGAAGTAGTAGCTCGCTTCGATGATCGCTTCGACCTGATCGCCGAGCCGGTAGGCTTTTTCGCTCTCGGGATCGACGACCACGCGGAACTCGGGGAGCTTGTATTCCTCGAGGCGGAAAAGCGTGGCTCCGCCGATCGAGCTGTTCCCCTGGCTGAAGTTGACGCGATACTCGCCCAGTACCATTGCGGCTGTCAGAGGGAGCTCGGTCCATGCGCTTCCGAAGGCGTTGAGCTCGAGAGTGCCCTTCGACACGGATGAACCCCGCGCATCGAAGATCTCGTATTGCACCCCTCGTCCTGACGGAACCGTGAGCCCGTCATCATTCGAGATCCGAGCGGTGATTTTCCAGTGCGCAGTTTCTCCGGGGCGGTATGCCGGCCGATCGGTGGCCGCATAAATTCGCCACTCGTCGCTGCGGCTTCCCCGGTACGAAGAATGCGTCTGCAGGAAGGCCTGATGCTCCCGCGCCGCGGCAAAGACGAGGAGCGAGCCGCCGTCGCGCGGCCGCAAGGAGATCTCGGCGATTCCCTCGGAGTCCGCTGTGGCCGTAAAGTTCTGGCGTTTCAGAGTGCCTGCGTCATGGTAGTCCTGCCAGACGCTGACGCGAGCGTTCGGAATCGGAGCACCCGTCCGCGCGTCGGTCACCCAGACGAGCGTCTTCGTTCCCGACGTTCGCGTGACCACGGCAGCCTCGGTGATGAGGATCAACTCACGCGCGGATTTCGAGCCCGCTTTCGCCTCCAGCAGCCACGCACCAGGTCCGAGATCGCGCTCGACCTTCACCGTTTCGCTTCCGGGAGCGTAGCGTTTTCGCTCAACCGTCGACCGTGTCCACGCTGTGCGGGCTGTCCCGCGCGACGCGTCGATCGCGTCGTACCAGTTCCTCTGCCGGGGTACGCTCCACTGACCTACGTCCGTAGTCAGGTTCACTTTCGTAAGCGTCAATGCGACGTCGTAGACATTTCTGTAGGACATCCCGAACTGGATCTCAGATCCCGGCAGAAAGACGTTCGACACGACAAGTTCGAGCGACGGGAGAATGATGACATCGAGCCTAGAGCTCGCGTCGCGCCAGAAGCGCGATTCGCTCTCGGTGTAAGTCGAGATCAGGCGCCTGTAAACTTCGACAGCGTTTTCGTAGTCCGGTTCGACGAGCCACCGTCCGTCATCGAGCAAAGTGAGGCTTCCTCTCGACTCCAGCCATTGCCCGTACTGCATCAGCGTGTCGTCATGCCACGCTGATGCGCGGCCCGCTGCGAGAGCAGCTTCGAAAGCGATGCGCGTACGCTCGGCAGATTCGGGATCGCCGCGACGCGACAGCTGGCTCGCCAGCAGGTATTGCGCGCGTGAACGATCGTCGGCGGTTACTGCGATCTTCGCCGCATTCTCCAGGACTTCGAGCGGGATGTTCGACGCATGGTAGCTGTAGTACTGATAGTCGGTTCCACTGTCCGCTGCCTTCCAGACGATCCGGAGGTAACGCTCGCGAGCCTGGTCGATGTCGACGGCTCCGGCCCACCAATCGAGCGCCTGTGCGTAGTGCTGCCATCCGCCCGACCAGTTTCTTCGGTTCCGGCGGGTCCATTCCATGTCGCCCAGCGACTCGCGAACCTCGGCCGAGACGTGATCCCGAATCGGCTCGCCCAGCTCGTTCGTCAGCAGCGCAGTGAGCTTTCGGGTCGACTGTTCAAAGACCGTCTGATCGCCGTCCTCCGGCGCGGACCGCCACTGCAGGTCCGCCAGACGAAACTCGGCCCAGCGCCGCTGCTCTTCGTTGAGCGCGGCAAGGCTCAGCGTTTCATAGGTATCGAGGGCGAGCCGCCAGGACTTCTCCGCGACAAGCCGCTCGGCAGCCGCCCTGGTCGAGTCGAATCCGCCAGCCCCGACTGTTCCCTGGGGAGGTAACGCCGTAGCCGCCGTGAGGGCGAGGGCGCAGAGCAAGCCACTTATCCATAGTCTTCGCATTGAAACTCCTGCTGTTCGAAAGGATTAGACGCGGACCATGCAAGGGATGCAACCGGACGAGGATGACACAGTCCTGTAACAGCCAGGATGCAAAGGATCGTGTGGAATCTGCCAGAATCCCTCAATACCCCGGGAGGCTTCCATGACTGCGCGCTCGAACCTCATCCTGCTGGTGTCCGCGTTCATTCTCGTTTCGACTTCCCAGGTTCGGGCAGACGAGCTCGAATCGAAGCACTGGTGCGGTACCTCCGGCGGCACGATCGAGAGCGTTCGGGCCCTCTCGTCATGGACCGCCTCCAGACACCGCTCGCAGACCAAGGCTGTGGAGAAGGGAGCAATCCGTCAGAGCGGCGATCTCCTGATTCTCGATCCGGACGAAACGCTCGTTCCATTCGACAACCCGATCGACCTCGTCGGTCAGACGTACACGTTTACTCCCACGTCTTCCAACTCGTTTCGCGTAGACCGGACACCGCTGGACTACGACGCAGAGGTCGGCACACTTCGCACGTTGCCCTCGAACGGAAACAATGACTCGATCCTCCACTCGCTTCAGCAATTCGTTTTCCCGTTTCAGGGGCGATCGGTTAGGAATTTCTACATCTCCGAGCGTTTCGGAGTATTCCTCGCGTCTCCACAGGCGGACGGCGGGCGGCCCCAGCTCGGCCCACTCGATATCGCGACGCCGAAGCAGGGGGTGATCGCTCCCTATCTGCAACCCGGCCTTCCGCGCACACTCGTGCGAACCACGCGCGAGGTCTTCGTCAGCGAGAATGCGGACAGGATCACGATCACATGGAGAGCAGCACACAACCCGGCCTTTGCCTACAACCCGTTAAACGATGGCGCGCTCGACATCCAGCTCACGCTTCGCGCGAACGGAGAAATCCGCTTCTCGTACCGCACGCTCACGAACCTTGCGTGGGGCTCCGCTGTGATCACCTCGGGTGACGAAGCCAGCCGCAGTCAGAGCGTGACACTCGCTCTCGTGAATGACCCGACGGGCGACACGCTGGCGAACGCGCCTCATGCGAGCCTGCTCGACATCCGTCAGGTCGAAGTCCAGAGAGTTGCAGGCTCGGAACTGCTCCGCGTGCGGATGCAACTCGGAGGAAAAGTGTTTCCTGGTGTACTCACCCGGCAGGTTGCAATCCGGGTGTGGTTCGATGACAACTCCGATCTCGTCCTGTTCGCCGGACCGAGCGCCTGGCGATACTGCGTCCCGGGATGGGGTTGTTCCACGGCGGGAGGGAACGTCGAGTTCACCAACGACTCAGTCGTCCTATACGTTCTCGACCGGTACTTCGACAATCCGACGGGCTTCGTCGCGGAGACCTTCGTAAACAACAACCAGAGGATCGATTTCGTCACCGGGTCGATTCAGCTCGGCGCAGGAACGCCCGTGGGTGTCGACCTCTCCGCGCTCGCAGATGATGCAACCGTCACTTCTCCGGTGCTGGAAGCCTTCACGGTACCTGTTCTCAATCCGGACGGCGTCTGGGAACGGATTCGCGAGCAGTATGGACTGTGGGATGAAGAAGTCGACGGCGTCGCGATCTATCAGAATTTCACCACGGACATCCGCACCTTCGCGACGGCATATTCGACGGTGGGAAACTCGGGTGCCGACGGAGTCTGGGCGTTTTCTGAGGGCTTTTATGGTTCCGATGTCGAGCGAAGGCCCGCGCTTCTCCACATGAACGAAGTCGAGCCGGACAGGCGCGACATCCCTTCGCTTCGGTATCGCGACTTCCTTCTCGGCCACGAGCTTGGACACCGCTGGCTCTACGGCTTCAACATCGCTCACAACGGGGAGGCCAGTTTCGTTCTCGGGCCGGACGGCGGCCACCCGGCGCAGTACGTTCACATGCCCGCCGCTTTCCCGGTTTACACATCACGCGACTATTCGGTGATGGGAGGCTCGAACTTCGAAGACCTCGGCGGCGGACAGTACCGGACTCCTGAAGACATCGGCGCGTTCGGTTACACCTGGCACGAGCTGTATCTGATGGGTCTCGCATCCCCTCCAGAAGTCGATCCATGGTTCTACCTTGCCGACACAGAGCCGCGCCTGGGTGATGTCTATCATCCGCCAATAGCCACAACCGTCAGCGGAGTCCGGGATGACGTCAGGCTGCATCAGATGATCGAGACGATGGGGCCTCGATTTCCCGCGCACGAGGAGAGCCAGCGGACGTTCCGCGTTCTCTTCGTGATGCTCGACAAGCCGGGCGGGGACAGCGCCGAAGATGAATCGATCCTGCAGGAGTATGCCTCCCGCTTCCCGGGCTATTTCAGCAGCGCCACGGGCGGACGGGGAACGATCACGCTTTCGCTTCCGACTGCTCCGCAGGCGCAGTTCGCAGGACCTTCACGAGGAGTGCGTGGGGACCCCGTCGCGTTTCGCGACAGCTCGGGCAACTATCCCGCAGCGTGGACCTGGGATTTTGGCGACGGTACCTCGTCGAACGAACAGTTCCCACAGCATGCATACCGGGCACCGGGCACCTACACGGTGACTTTGCGAGTGCGGAACTCACAGGGGGAGAGCTCAACCTCACAGTCGATCACGATCGACCCGTCGCCTCGGTCCCGACCCGCGCGCAGGTAGTTACAGCCCCCGGAGCGAACAGGGAAGGCAATGAATGCGGCGGCACTCGGGCTCTCCCTCTCCCCGCGAAGCCGGGGAGAGGGTGGCGCGCGACTTCGCAGCTACGTCATGGACTTGCGCGACCATCGCGCGCCGGGTGAGGGGCGTTCGGAGCTTGCCGCTTCTCCTGCCAGTCGGCTGCATTCGAGTTGCCTGCGCGGCCCCTCTCCCCTTGCCCCTCTCCCCGTTCACACGGGGAGAGGGGAATCCGGGAGCGCGTCAGAACTTGTAGACGATCGCGGCGAAGAGCGCGCTGTCGCCTTTCTCGATCTCTGGTGACGGAGTCTCTGCCCGATAGTCGTAGAGGTACGACAGCTTCAGCTCAACACGCGTTGCAACGCTCGTCGCGAGTCCGGCATTGAAGTGATAGAGAGCTTCGCTCAGATCCTCCGCCTTGCCGAGAATGAAAAAGCCCTGCGTGAATTTGCTGTTCGGAGAGATCGCCCACTCGAAGCTCTCCCCTGCTTTAACGGCGACACCGTCGGTGTTACCGCCCCTCTCTCCGCTCTCGAATGAGTAGCCGGCCGATGCGTCGAACGTCAGCCGGCGCACGTCTGTCTTGATGAGGTGGTATCCCGCTCCCAGGAGCGGCGAGATCAAATAATCGATGTCCTTGAAGGGATCGCGAAGGTAGGAAGTCTCCGAGAAGTAAAAAGTGCGTTCAGAGTGGAGCCGCTCATATCGGACCAGCCCCGCGGCACGATCAGCGTTTCTCTCGCCCTCGGATTCCCCACGGAGATAGACAACTCCCGCCTTGAAGAGATGAATTGTTTTCGGGTCGTAGAGCGTATTGAACGAAACGTTGAAACTGCTCGTGTCGTTATTTCCGCTCGTGATGGCGAGACCGGCGCCGAGACTCGTTTCCCAGGGCGGCGGTGGAGGGGGCGGCGGTGGTGCAGGCGCATCCTCCTGGGCGTGAACGGCGGCAACGATGAAAAGGGCAGTGCATATCGCAAGCAGCAGTCGCATGCGCCAAAAATACAACATTGAGAGTCGTTCACCGGCCTGACGGTCAAGAGGAGACGAACAAAAGTGTCATCCTGAGCGAAGCGAAGGATCCCCGGAAGACTTGCGGGCATCGCTTCGAGGCTGGGGATCCTTCGCTTCGCTCAGGATGACAATCTCACTGAGAACTCAGCCTCGATACTTACGCGGCGTCATTCCCGTGCTGCGTTTGAACAGACGGCTGAAGTGGCTCTGGTCGGAAAAGCCTGCCTCCAGTGCGATGTCCGACAGGCTTATCTCGCGGTTGCGAAGCAGCTCCTGCGCATACGACACACGCAAACTCCGCACGTGCTCGCCGACTGTCGCGCCATACTCCTTCCGGTAAGCGCGCGCGACGTGCACGGGATGCACATTCACCGACTCGGAGAGCTGCCGCACGGTCAACGGCTCCAGAAACCGGCGGTCGACCTCGTCCCGCACCTGCTGGAGCCAGGCGGGCCTTCGTTGCGACCCGGCCGCGGGTCGCTCGAATGCTTCGCCGAGAAGCTGGTAGACAAGTCCCTCGATGACGAGGGGCGATGGGGTGCCCTCCCGGTACTCACGGTAGAGGCTCGCGAGTATCCCGCGCACAGCCTTCCGATCCAGCGAGGTCCGTTCTGCAGGTCCCGTTGCGTAGCGCGGCTGCAGCTCTACGTTGAAACATCGCGAGCTGTCCAGGAATGCATTTGCGTGCTCGTCACCTGATGGGTGAAAGATGACTTCGTCCTGATGATGCTCCGACGAGCCGCGCTTCCACCGTTCGCGAAACGACCCTCGCCGAACGAAACAAAAATAGGCGCTCTGATGGGAGTGCATTGGCATCCGTGCTCCGCGATCGTAGGACGTCTCCGAGAGCACGACGTCGGCCGCTTCCCGTCTTCCGAGACTCTGTCCTCCGAAACCTGGTTCGTGATGCATGCAGTCCTCCCTGATGCTTCGTCTCTGGTTTCCGGGCAGACGACAACTTTCGATCATCTTTTGTAGATACGAAACATCTCGCTCGGGGTTTGAGGATTCGTACAAGAAAGACCGGAAAGACCCAGCTACATTCATCCCATGAAAACTCTGATTCTTCTGACGATCATCTCCCTGCTCTCCGTAAGCGTTTCAGCCCAGAGCCCGAGTCCACCCGACCCGCCTCCAACTGAAGAATGGTCGCTCCAGCGGCTGGATCTCGAGGTAACAGTCGACCCCGAGGGAGAGAAAGTTGTGGTGAATGGGACGTTGACCGTTCGGCTGGAAGAGGAAAGCTCCAACGGTCCGGCACTGATTCTCAACTCTCGTGAGAACGTGATGCAGTTCCGGAGCCTTTCGGCAGAAGGCGTCAGTGCGGTCTTCTTTCCATTTCCGGAGAATCCAGTAGTCCAGGTGGCGCTGCTGAAGCTGCCGCGAAGCTTCACCAAAGGCGACACGCTCGAGATTGCCTTTGCTGCCGAGAGCTCGAAGCAGTCATCGCAGTTCGTGGCCCGCGACGACGTCGTCTTCGCTTCGTGGGTCGAATTCTGGTACCCGATCCCGGCTTCGGTCGACAAAGGCCCCTCGTCGCCTGCCGCTCCAGGGACGACCCGATTCATCCTTCCGAAGGGATGGAGGTCGGTTGGAAACGGCGAGCTGACCTCGTCGACCTCCACCGGTACGAACACCATCGAAGTGTGGGGGAGCGACGAACCGGCGGCGCGCTCATTCGTCGCGGCGCCATTCGTACAGGTCACGGAAGTCGAACGCGACGGAAGGACCATAAGCTTTTTTCTGCTCAAGGAGCGGACGAGTGCGGATGCTCAGGCGGGGGCATTGGCGAGCGCGCTCTCCGCGATGGAGCGGAGATTCGGTCCGTATCCATACGCGACGTACAACGTTGCTGAAATACCCGAGGGCATCTCATTCGCGGCGGCCTCGGAACAAGGCTTCATCATGGTGCGATCTTCCGTACTCGACAACGAGAGCGGCAGCCTTCCTCTCTTCGCGCACGAAGCAGCGCACGGCTGGTGGGGAAATCTCGTCCGCGGGGACGATCCTGGAGGAAAGATGGTCTCGGAGGCACTGGCGCAATACGGCGCTGTCGTCGCCATCGAGTCGATCGAAGGAAGAGATGCGATGGTCGAGTTTCTCCGATTTTCGCGCGAAGGATACAACCCGCTCCAGTGCGCGCTCGGATACTTCTTCATGTGGAATGATGGAGGCGACAAGCCGCTCATGGAGCTGGCGGGTGACAAGTGGGATCACAACATCGCCGACTCGAAGGGAATGTGGTTCTACCACATGCTGCGCGAACGTATGGGCGACGAGATATTCTTCAGCACGCTCCGAGGACTGATCCGTGATTTTTCAAGTCGCGAGTTTACGAGTCGCCAGATGACGATGAATGATCTGCGTGCAGCGTTTCTTGCTGCGGCGCCCGACGACAAAGAGTTGGCTGCATTCATGGGGCAGTGGCTTGATCGACATGGCGCACCGGTGCTGCGCGTCGACTGGTGGTCGATCGAGCGCGGAAAGAAAGCCGAACTGCACATTCAGCAGCTGCAGGCTGGCGACCCGTTCGTGTTTCCACTGGACGTTTTCGTTCAAACCGCGGACGGGAGAGTCGTCGAACATACGATCAACGTCGATTCCGCGACACAGACATTCGAGATCGACACGCCCGCACGGCCTCTCGAGATCCGGATCGATCCGCACCACCGCCTTCTGATGTGGAGGCCTGAGTTTGGTCCGCGGCCGCGTCAGCCCGATGTAAAGGAGAATTTGCAATGATTGCTTCAACCGCGATGCGTCTCGCCGCTCTCGTCATGATCACCGCCTGCGTCCATACATCGTCGGCGCCGTCTCCCGTCACGACCACTTTTCAGGAGGAGAGCGTAAAGTACCCGTCCGGCGACGTTTCGCTGGGCGCGGCGCTTCTTCTGCCCGACGCCGAGGGAAAGCGCCCGGCAATCGTCGTGATCCAGGGTTCCGGCAACAGCGACCGGAGCAATGCCTGGGCGCGGTCGATCGCAGAGTCGCTCGGGGCGCGGGGAATCGTCACGCTGCTCACCGACAAGCGGGGAAACGGCCAGTCGGGAGGCGACTGGACGACGGTCGGCTTCGAAGAGCTGGCAGATGATGCGATCGCCGGCGCCAGTTTTCTCGCTTCGAGGCCCGAAGTCGATCGATCGAGGGTTGGTCTCATCGGTCTGAGCCAGGGCGGAATGATTCTGCCCCTCGCCCTCACCCGTGGAGGTGAAATCGTAGCCTTTGGAATTGATGTCTCCGGATCCGCAGTGCCATTCACAGAGCAGATCGATCACGAAATGCGCAACACCACACTGCAGGCGGGTCTGTCCGAAGCCGATGCGGACGCAGTCGTGTCACTCAACGGTCTCGCAGGCCGTTTCATCATCGAAAACGAATGGGAGCCGTATGAAAACGCTCTGCGGGCAGGACTGCAGGGCCCGTGGAAACCAGTCGCCGCCGGTTTCCCTCAGACGAGGGACGATCCGCGCTGGGATTGGCTGGGGAAAGTCGCGACGTTTGATCCTCTGCCCTACTGGCGCCGCGTCACGCAGCCGGTGCTCGTGGTCTATGGCGAAAAGGACGAGGACGACAATGTGCCCGTTGCGAAGAGCGTGACGAATCTAGCCGATGCGTTCCGGGACCGGCGCGAACTGCTGCGCGTCGAGGTGTACCCCGAAAGCGGTCACGCCATCTACGAGCCCGATCGCCCCGAGTTGCGGCGGGACTTCGTCGAGCTGATGACCGAGTGGATCTACTCGAGGTAGTCCGGAGCGCGGGCGACCCGCGCCCGCACTCCGGAACATGCTCGAGGGCTCAACCCTCACTCGCGAATGATCAGAATTGGATCGCCCGGGACCTCTTCACCATTAATCCAGACTGTGATTTTGTAGTCGTGAGGTTCGCACTCGTATCGACCAACGCCGGTGCGTACAACTCTCGTCTCCATATCGGAAACGTTGGTTTTGACAAAGCGGGGGGGAGTCTGACTCGGAATATCGATGTCGAGCCTCTTTGTCACGCCTGGCGTGGCTGCCAGATACCACTCGACCCTCGATCCCTGGCCGATCGCGACCATCTGATATTCCGGCGGAATCGTGGCGTCGTCTGCAACAGGAATTCGAATCACCTGTCCAGGCTGCGGCTTGGGCAAATCGCAGCCCACCGACAATGAAGGTGGAGGCGGCGGTGGTGGAGGCGGTGGAGGCGGCGGCACGTCGCTGATGCGAATACATCCAGTAGCAAGAAGCAGCACGACTCCGATGGCACAGACGAGTCGTCGAAGATGCATAGTCACTCCCTTTCGTTGGTACAGAGCCTCGGCTAGAACGGCATGACGGCGGTGTGGCGGGATTATGTCATTTTTGAAAACGACTCGCTGAGCGGCAAGGATTCAAGGCGGAGTTGGGACACGAACGCTGGACGGACGCAGCGCGCTCAGGTGCGCTGCACAGTCTAGCCCCGGGCTCTGCCCGGGGGGATTTGGTAGCAAACGACATTCTGTGCGGCCGCGGAGGCGGCCGCTACAGGGCCATCATCGCTGTTCTGTCTGTATGTAGCGACCGCCTTCGCGGCGGCTTGATTCTGCCAGGATCCATCCACCCCTGGGCGGAGCCCGGGGCTAGACTGTTGAGCGCGCCTTCGCGCGCTCACTGCCGGATGAGGAATGGGATCAACCTTGCGTTCCACTCCTTTGACCCAGACACGAATATCGTACTTTTACTCTTCGGGCGATGATTGGCGGCCCTGTCCTGTGCGCGTGGAATTCCATGGCAGACTTACTCTCGTCAATCCCTGATGATGAGAATCGGATCTACCATGATCGGCTTGTCGTTGATCCAGAGGACAATGTCGTACGTCAGAGGATCACAGAGGTTCCCCTTTTCCTTGGGCTTACCTTCAATTTCCCAGTGGCTGTTTTCTTCCAAATCGATCTTCCTCGGGTAGAACGGCCTAATCTCAAGCTTGGTGCCGCTGCTCGGAGTCGTGCTCCATATCACCTTGTCCTTGCGACGCATTCGTATGATTTTGTCCGATGGGTCAATTGTTCCAGCATTGCTGACTTCAATCCGATATGTGGTCGGGGGCCCCGCCGGTGGAGGCACCGCGCATACTGCATGCTTTAACGCCTCAAACTCCGCTTGTTGCGATTGATCCATCGGAGAAAGTGGTGGGGGCGGCGAGGCCGGGGACGGCGGGTGTTGAGAATGACCTCCCGGACCGTCGCTGATGTGAACACAACCGCTGACAAGGAAAAGCGCGATTCCCGCGAAGCCGACGAGTCGAAGAACGTGCATAGTCTTCCCCCTTTTGGTCTTACGGAGTTCGACGGAAGCAGTCAGAAAATTCGCTGTGCGGAGATTATGTCACTTTTTCAGGCACTCGGCTCAGGCAAAGCGGCCGGCCGATTCGATGGAATCAGACTTTCGGAGGTGAACCTTTCTCAGCACCGATTTCCTGAAAGTCTTTACGCGTCTTCAGATTCGCAAGATCCGGGTCGTCGCGGACCTGATCCATCGGAAAGCCTCCGTCGACCGCTCGCGCAAGAAGCTTGACCGCCGCAGCCGGATCTCCTGCGAGGTTCTCCACGACGGCCGCGTAGTAGAGATGCGTCGCATCTTCCGGGTTGATCTCGAGTACTGACGCGATCGACTTCCGGGCTTCGTCGATTCGTCCCGATTTCGCCGCGGCAAGAGCGCGTGTGACGTGTGCGGCTCCGTTGACGGGATCCACCTCGAGCGCCTCATCGGCGAGCTCAATCGCTTTCCCGTATGCCACGAGCGAGCGTTCCTTCCCGCCGCTCGCCCACCGGTACGAGTCGCCCATACCGAGCCAGAGCAGATGATCGTTGGGACTGAGCGCGGCCGCTTTTTCGTAGTTGGTCGCAGCCTCGGCGTAGCGCTCCTTCAAATAAAGGATGTATCCGAGGTTTCCCAGGGCATCACTGTTCGCGCTGACTGCAACAGAACGGTTGAACATTTTCTGCGCGGTTTCGATGTCGCCCCGATTGAGATGCGCCGCCCCGAGATTGTTCCACCCGCGAATGTTGTCCGGGGTGAGCTCGACGACCTTTTCGAACTGCGGTACAGCCTCGGCGTTCCGTCCCTGGCTGAGATAGACCACACCCAGCCGGTTGTAACCCGCCCAGCCGTTCGGCATGAGCGCGATCGCACGCTTGTATTCCCGCTCAGCGTCATCGTTTCTGCCCAGTCGGCGATAAGCCAGACCGCGTCCGATTGTCGCCTCCACGGAGTTTGGCTGCTGACTAAGCGCTCTGCTGAAAGATTCGATCGCTTTGTCATGTCTGCCGCTCGCGACATGCAGTTCGCCCAGCGTGATGTGAATGTCCGAGCGCTGAGGATCGAGACCCACCGCTCGGTCGCATGCCGTGATCGCACGATTCATCCACGATGGATCGGACGTGAGCTTGAACTTGTAGAGATAACCCCGTCCCAGAGCGGCGTGTACGATCGCCGAGTCTTTCACGGTGGTAGCGAGCCGCTCAAGCAGAGCGATCCCCTCATCGACAGACTCCTCGCTCTCGTAGCGCTGCAGAAACCCGAGCGCCTCCACGTAGCGGTCCTGATCGGCAGCGGTCACCAGTCCCTCGCGATCGCGCTGCCGCGGAGGCGCGGACTGGAGCTCGAGAGTCTCGACGACCCTCTCGGCCAACTCGTCCTGCAGAAGGAAGAGATCTGAAGCGGAGCCGGGCACTGTACCGCCTGCGAGCAGCACCCGGTTCGAGGAGTTGATCAGCGTGTACGTAACCCGCAGCGCATTACCGCTCCGCTGCACCGACCCGTCCAGCAGCATTGTCGCACCCAGGTCTCTCCCCAGCTTCTCAGGATTGTTCCTCTCCTCGCTGGAAACTGCGGACGGCGGGATAATCTGAAGATCGGGAACCGACGCCAGTCTTGCACTGATCGTCTCGGAGATACCGCGGCTGTAGAGGTCCCCGCCGGGTTGGCCGCTCAGATCCGTGAACGGCAGCACTGCAAGCGACTTCACTTTCGGAATTTCAGGTCTCGGGGACCTCCCGAAGTACTGCCAAATGGCGGCGCCTGAAAGCAGGACCACCGCGACGATTGCGGCGATCATTGGAACTCGACTTCGTCGCGGTCGATCGGCAACCGCATTGGCCGCGGAGATCGCCGCTCCGGACGCCCGACCCTCCTGCACTTCCTGAAGGTCAATCGCGAGGTCTCTCGTCGAGCCGTAGCGATCCTGCGGACGTTTGCAGAGAAGCCTGGAGATGATCGCGACGAGTCGCTCGGGTACAGCGGGGTTTAAATCGGTGATGGCAGGCGGATCTTCGCGAATGATGGCGTGGAGTGTCTCAATCGTTCCTGCTCGCTGAAACGGTCTCGATCCCGCAAGCATCTCAAAGAGAATCACACCGAGGGAAAACTGATCCGATGCGGGACCGGCTGGAAGGCCGGACGCCTGTTCCGGCGACATGTAGGCGACGGTTCCGAGGATCGCTCCGGGCACGGTGTCGGGACCGAGTTGTTCGAGCGTCACTTCATCAGGCGAGACC
>JBGSYJ010000450.1:0-4712 GCA_041750915.1 Thermoanaerobaculia bacterium
CGAGGGATCTGGGAGGGGGCCTCATGAGACGGGAGCCCCCACCCAGATCCCTCGCTCGACGCTCGGGATGACACAATGCTTCGATTTTTTCGCAACCTCTAAGGATGGCGCTACGAGTCGGAACCTCTACTTCCCCGACTCCTTGCGAACGTAATCGTCATAATCCTCGGCGCTCATCAATTCTTCCACCTCGTCGGGAGCGGCAAGTCGCACGCGGATCATCCAACCGTCCCCATATGGATCCGTGTTGATCAGATCCGGCTTCTCGGCGAGCGCGTCGTTGACCTCGATGACTTCGCCGGTAACCGGCGAGAACAGCTCGGAGACGGCTTTGACCGACTCGATACTGCCGAGCTCGTTGGCCATCTCCAGCTCAGCCCCCACCTGCGGAAGCTCGACGAACACGACATCGCCCAGTTCTTTCTGGGCGAAATCCGTGATGCCGATGGTCGCGACATCTCCCTCGACGTGAACGTACTCGTGACTCGTGGCATACCTGTTGTCTTCAGGCGTCATCGAAATTACTCCTGCTTTGCTTTCGGGCGTTTGTAAAACGGCGTCGGCACGACGCGGGCTCGAGTCTCTTTACCGCGTATCAGTATCGAAATTTCGGTCCCGGGCGCAGTCTTCTCCGGCGGAAGATATGCGAGTCCGATGGCTTTTTTCAATGTCGGGGAATGGGTTCCGCTTGTGACGACCCCGATGTCCTGCCCGGAGTCGACGACCGGATAGCCGTGACGGGCGATTCCACGGTCGACCATCTCGAACCCGACGAGCTTACGTCGGACACCTTCGGCTTTCTCGCGGGCGAGCACGTCGCGTCCGTTGAAGTCCCCTTTATCCAGCTTCACGATCCCGGCGAGATCCGCTTCGAGCGGTGTTGTCGAATGGTCGATGTCATTGCCATACAGGGCCATTTTCGCTTCGAGTCGCAGCGTATCGCGCGCTCCCAGCCCACACGGAAGAATCCCAGTGGATTCTCCCTGCTCGAGGATCTTTCGAAACAGCCCTGGCGCCGCGTCGGGAGCGAGGTAAACCTCAAACCCATCCTCTCCGGTGTACCCGGTGCGGGAGATGATCGCTTCGGAGCCCTCCACCAGGCCGCGAGAGAACCGGTAGTAGCCGATGTCCGTCAGTCTGACGTCCGTCAGCGGCTGCAGAATGCTCTCTGCAAGCGGCCCCTGGATCGCCAGCTGCGCGTAGTGCTCGCTCATGTTCCGGACTTCCACATCCATCCCGGAGGCACAATCACGGAACCACTCGAAATCGCGATCCGCATTGGACGCATTCACGACGACCAGGTAATCGTCCGGATTTTGGCGGTAGATCAACACATCGTCGACGAAGCCACCTGTGGGATACAGGAGGCCCGTGTACTGGCAGCGGCCGTCCGTCATTTTCGAGACGTCGTTGCAGGTGGTCTCCTGAAGAAGTCTGAGCGCATCGGCGCCACGAACGGTCACCTCGCCCATGTGGGAGACGTCAAAAAGCCCGGCCCGTTCGCGAACGGCTTTGTGCTCTTCCAGAATCCCGCTGAACTGGACGGGGAGGTCCCAGCCACCGAAGTCGACCATCCGGCCGCCAAGCTCACGCGCAACCGCATTGAGCGGAGTTTTTTTCAGCGGCTGATTTGAGGGTGTTTCCGCCATGGATCGGCCTATCCCCGGAGGGACGGCTAACGTAACATAGGTGAAGACAATTGAGAATTGAGAATTCAGAATTCAGAATTCAGAAAACGGGGGAGCGGGCTTTCTGAATTCTGAATTCTAAATTCTAAATTCCCTTCGGGAGGGGTGGATGACCAGCGAGATTGGGGATTTCCTCGATCATCTGACTTACGAGAGAAACATCGCGGTGAATACGGTGATTGCGTATCGCGAGGATCTGGACTCCTTCGTCAGCTTCCTCCTCAACGAGTACTTCACGATCGCCCGCGACGCGCTCGACTTGCAGAAGGTCGATCACCTGGCCATCCGCTCGTATCTCGCCCACCTCGGCCGCCGCAAGCTCAGCCGTTCGTCGATGGCCAGGCACCTGTCGGCGCTCCGCTCCTTTTTCAAGTTCCTCATGAGGGAAGGCGTCGTGACGAAGAATGCCGCCAGAGGCGTCGCGACCCCAAAGCGTGAGAAGCACCTGCCAGCCGTCATGCAGACGTCCGAGATCACCCTCCTTCTGGAGCAGCCGGACGTCGAACGTTCCCTTGGAGTGCGCGACCGTGCCTGGCTCGAGCTTCTATACGCTTCGGGCCTCCGCATCGGCGAGCTCGTCGGAATCGATCTCGACGATCTGCAGCTGCGCTCGCGCCTGGTCAAAGTACGCGGAAAGGGTTCACGTGAACGCATCGTCCCGTTCGGGACAAAGGCGGAAGAGGCCCTCCGAGAATACCTGCGAGTCAGACACGAGCTCGTGAAGGAGGTGAACGCCGACGAAGACCAGCCGCTGTTCGTCAACTACCGCGGATTACGGATCAGCGCCCGAAGTGTGAGACGGCTGTTTGACGACTATGTGAGGGACGCTTCACTCCGTCACGGAATCTCTCCGCACGCGATGCGCCACTCCTTCGCGACCCATTTGCTCAACGCGGGAGCGGACCTGAGATCGATCCAGGAGCTACTCGGCCACGCTTCGCTTTCAACCACCCAGAAGTACACCCACCTGAATGACTGGAAGCTCATGGAAGTGTATAAGAAGAGCCATCCCCGGGCATGACCCAATGGCGCCCATTCCAGCCTGAGCCACGCGCAAGTGTCATCCTGAGCGCAGCGAAGGATCCCCCAAAGCCCTGCGAGAGACAATACTAAGGGGATCCTTCGCTGCGCTCAGGATGACACCACCACTTCGCTGCCACCCTTTGGGGCATGACGGGCGATCTGCCCTTAGCGTGACAGAACATTCGGGTCGGTATACCGTAGGAACACAAACATGATCAGAAAGTCCCTTTTCGCGCTCGCGCTGTTCGTTGGTTGTGCATCAATGGACCCGGCCAGCACTGAGAGCGTTCAGAAGGAACTCGAGCTGACCTACCAGAGTCTCGCGGAGGCGAACGCCCGAAGGGACATGAACGCGATTGTCGCAATGTGGAGCGATGACTTTTCACGCGTCGAGCAGGATGGCAGCGTCACGACCGCCGCCGAGGTCCGCTCGGCCTGGCAGGAACTACTCGACACGAGCCTCGATCCCCTTCATTTCCGCTATTCGATCCAGGCTCTCGAAGTCAACGAGGGCGAGGCGATTGCTACGGTCCAGCAAGAGGTATCGCGCATGCGGGCAATCGACGGAGAGTTGAAACAGCTCGACACCGTCGCGACGCAACGTGAGACCTGGGTGAAAACCGACGAGGGCTGGCGCCTGCGCCGCATCTCGGACGTTCGCGAACTGCGGAGGCTAGTCGACGGGGTCCCCTCCGACCAGAGCTGATTCGTCGCCCACGCCTGCCGGAACGCTCTGTGCAGCATTCACGCAGGGACACCACTGCTGCGAGGAATGAACAATTTGTCATCCCGAGCAAGCGTGGGTGTGTGGGAGGGGCGAGGGACCTCACGCGATGGTACATAGCTGCCTCGAGGGGGGGCCCGCATGTCGACGCTGTCCCGTGAGAGATTCACTATGTACTACCGCCGGAGTTCCCTCGCCCCTCCCGCCCGAGCTCGGGATGACAAGTTCTGAAGATCCCGGCACACATCGACCCAGCCCTCGGAGGAAACGTGACCACACCGCGACACACCAACCGCCTCGCTCAGGAGACATCTCCCTACCTGCTCCAACACGCACACCATCCCGTCGACTGGTGTCCCTGGGGCGACGAGGCAATCAACCGCGCGCGGGAAGAGGACAAGCCGGTCTTTCTCTCTATCGGCTATTCGGCCTGCCACTGGTGTCACGTCATGGAGAGGGAGTCGTTCGAGGACGAGTCGGTGGCGGAGATCCTCAACCGGGAGTTCGTATCCATCAAGGTCGACCGTGAAGAGCGTCCTGACGTCGACTCGATCTATATGAAGGCCGTCCAGATGATGACGGGACACGGCGGATGGCCGATGTCGATGTTTCTGACACCCGAGGGAGTCCCGTTTTTCGGGGGAACGTACTATCCGCCGGAGGACTCGCGCGGGATGCCGGGGTTCAAGAGGGTGCTCGCCCATCTGTCGAGCGCGTGGCGGAATCACCGCGGTCAGGTCGATGAGGCGACGAAAGAGATCGTCGAGGCCCTCTCAGCAGTACCGAAGCGGGGTGCGCTCGAAGAGATCACCCACGGAATCCTGGATTCGATCGCAAGCCGGACGATCAGCAACTACGATCCCGTGCATGGAGGATTCGGTGGCGCGCCGAAGTTCCCTCCTTCGATGACACTCGAATTTCTGATGCAGGCTTCCCTCCGAAATGGGAGCGCGGAGATCCGGAACGTCATCGAGACGACTCTCAGGAAGATGGCCGGCGGCGGGATCTACGACCAGATCGCGGGCGGATTCCACCGCTACTCGGTCGACGCCCGCTGGCTTGCCCCCCACTTCGAGAAGATGCTCTACGACAACGCCCTGCTCGCCCGTCTCTACGTGCACGCGTGGCAGTGGACAAAGGATCCCCTCTTTTCCCGGATCGCGAACGAGACCCTCGGGTTTGTTCTTCGTGAGATGACATCGCCTGAAGGGGGCTTCTACTCCACGCTGGACGCTGACTCCGAAGGCGAGGAGGGGAAGTTCTACGTCTGGCAGCGG
>JBGSYJ010000451.1:0-1684 GCA_041750915.1 Thermoanaerobaculia bacterium
TGCGCATCCTGGCGCACATGTCCGGCGACGAAGAGCTGATCGAGACGTTTCGCCGAGGCGCTGACATCCACAGGGCGACTGCAGCGAAAGTCTTCGCGGTGATGGAAGGTCTGGTGACCGCGGATCAGCGCCGTGCGATGAAGACGATCAACTTCGGCGTGCTCTACGGCATGTCGGCATTCCGGCTCTCGCACGAGCTCGGCATCTCGGGCACCGAGGCAAAGGAATTCATCGAAGCGTACTTTGCCCGCTACCCGAAGGTGCAGCAGTTCCTCTCGCGCACGCTCGACGAGGTACGGGCCAGCGGGAAAGTGACGACGCTCTTCGGCCGCGTCCGCTACATATCCGAGATTCATAACCGTTCGTTCGCGGTGCGCGGCAATGCCGAACGGATGGCGATCAACGCACCGATTCAGGGAACGGCAGCAGACTTGCTGAAGCTGGCCATGATCGCGCTCGACCGGAAGCTGGAAACAGATGCTCCCGACGCCGCGATGCTTCTGACGGTGCACGACGAGGTGGTTCTCGAGGTGCCGGAAGGTCGCATCGACCAGGTTGTGGGGATCGTCAGGGACACGATGGAAAACATTCATCCCCTCGACGTGCCGCTGGCGGTGGAGACGTGCTGGGGGAAGAGTTGGTACGAAGCCAAGGAATAGGGAACTCGGAAAAATGCGGACAGGTCATCCTTCGCTCCGCCGTTGATGAACCTATGGCACGACGATCCGATGCTCGCCTCGCGCCGGAGGCGCGGCAGAGGGTAGCCGGTGGCAAGCGCAGCGCAGCCACCGGTATCGGTCCGCGAAAGCGTTCCGCCCCGGCGGGGCGGCAGAACGAGAACGAGTCTGGCACCCCTGCCGGTGTGCGTGCACAAGGAGAACGCTCTTTCCGGTGGCTGCGCTTCGCTTGCCACCGGCTACCCTCTCAGCGCACCTCCGGTGCGCGGTTCATTGCCCTCCTCCTCATCACCCTCCTCGCGACAGGCTGCAACGGCGACGAGGCTGTCGAAGTCGAAGGTGTCGCGGTTCCATCGATCGACGCACGTGTGTTGACGATCCGGACGATCGTTCCGGATTCTCCCGTCCTTCTCACGACGGTCGTCATCGCTGATGGCAAGGTGCGGCTGGGAACCGAAACAGACAGATGGCGGCTCTTCGACGTCGAGAACAGTACCGTCACCTTCGTCGACGACATCGAGCGGACGTACCGTACAGAAACGCATGCCGATCTCATGCGCGAGCGGATCGCGCTGCTGCGCGGGCCCCTGCCTGAGGGTCTCGCGCCGGCGACCATCGAGAAGACAGGCAAGAGCCGCGAGGTTGAGGGCATCGCCGGCGATCAGTACATGATCCGGATGGGAGGCTACCAGCGCGAGTTGTGGCTTTCGACGAAACCGGCCATCGTCCCCGAGCAGCTGCTTTCGATGATGATCGCGAGCGACCCGGTCACGGACGAGACCGCGCCCGCGATGCGTCAGGTCGACTCGCAGCTGTCAAAGCTGCGAGGCTTTCCGATCTTCGAGCGAAGTGAGTTGAAGTACGGCGACGACTCGCTTGTCATGGAAAAGACGCTGGTGAAGATCGAGGAGAGACCGGTGGCAAGAAGTCTGATCACCATCCCGAACGACTACCGTGACGCGAGCCTCAAAGAATCACCCGACGGTCAGCAACCCGCTTCGTTAGAC
>JBGSYJ010000452.1:0-2432 GCA_041750915.1 Thermoanaerobaculia bacterium
GCCGACTTGCCTCGCGGCGGCAGCGAGGAAGGCCCCGGTCTGCGGCTGTCGGTCCGCTGTGACGGCCGGGACTGTGGGCGCTGATGGGGAGACCCGGGACGTTGCGGGCGCGCCCCCTGCGGCCTCGCGGGGACCGGCTCGTCGTAATGACGCAGTACGATCCCCTGCACCTGCTTGCGCGGAATTCCCCTTCCGAGAAACCGCTCGAGCGCGCGAAGATCGCCCGCTTCATCAGGTGAGACGAAGCTGATCGCATCACCGACTGCGTGCGCACGCCCCGTGCGTCCAATACGATGCACGTAATCCTCAGGCTGTGGAGGAAAGTCGAAGTTGACCACGTGCGAGATCCCGTCGACGTCGATGCCGCGGGCTGCGATATCAGTGGCCACGAGCACGCGCACTTCGCCCGATTTGAAACGCTTGAGCGCTTCGATCCGCTGATTCTGCGTACGGTTCGAGTGCAGTGTCGCCGAGGGAATCTTCGCCGCGATGAGCTTGCGCGAGATCTTGTCGGCACCGTGCTTTGTACGGGAGAAGACGAGCACCATGTCCATCGCCTTGTCCTGAAGCAGATGGATCAGCACGTCGACCTTCGCAGGCTTCTGGACTTCGTAAACGTACTGAGTGACCGTCTCGGCCGGCGTTGCGCGCCTTCCGATCTGAACGATCTCGGGATCCTTCAGAAACTCCTTCGTCACCTGCTCGATCTCCTTCGAGAGCGTGGCGGAAAACAGAAGGCTCTGCCGCTTCGCGGGAAGCGCCCGCACGATCTGGCGGATCGGTGGAAGAAAGCCCATGTCGAGCATCCGGTCGGCCTCGTCGAGAACGACGAACTCGATCGCGCTGAAGTTCACATGTCCCTGCCCCATCAGATCGATGAGCCGGCCCGGCGTTGCAACAACCAGGTCGACGCCAGTACGAAGCGCAGAGATCTGCGGGCGTTCGTTGACTCCGCCGTAAATCGTCGCGAACCTGAGGTTGAGGTTCCGCGCGTAGTTGCGGACGTTCTCCTCGATCTGCAGAACGAGCTCGCGGGTTGGTGCGACGACCAGCGCTCGCATGCTGCGGCGCCTCTCGCCTTTCGACAGCTTCTCGAGCATCGGAAGCACGAAAGCAGCCGTCTTGCCGGTGCCGGTCTGGGCGACTCCAATGATGTCGCGCCCCTGGAGAATGACCGGAATGGCCTTCGACTGGATCGGCGTCGGCTCTGTATAGCCACTCGATTCGACGGCTTTGGTGATCTTCGGCCCGAGGCCGAGTGCGGTGAAAGGCATAGTGAAACTCCTCTTCAGATGGATGAATTGATTGCGATTCACTCTGAAGCGAAGATGCACTCCACGAGGGGGTTAAGACTTACAGAGATGAAGCAGCGATTCGGACAACATCAGCGGATGACGCTTTATTCTCATGAAGTTGGAACGGTGTCATCCTGAGCGAAAGCCCAGGATGACACCCTCCCCGCTGGACGATCGATCCCCGGGCGATCCCGCCGACGGCATTGCGAGCGCTGTGAAAATAATTCTTTCTGGAACCTGGTAGTAATGCTACCTTTGGCGTTCACAAAATGTTCACAGGAGGAACCCCAGGGGACGCTTTCTCAATCCGGCAGTCCACCCTCACCCGCAATAACTCCCAATCCGCAGATCATGTCGAGACCCTTCGTTCGCGGCGCCAGTTCAACAATCTAACCATTCAACGAGGACTTTGAAATGCGTAGATTCCGCCATGCCGTTGTTCTTCTCACCCTTGTCACTCTCGCGGTCATACCAGTGGCTTTCGCCCAGGATTCGCCAAACGACGGGCGCTACATGATCGAATTTCACAACTTCAACGGTGCAACCGCCGCGGTGCGAGCCGCCGGAGGAAGCCCCATTCATGAGTTCCCGGATATGCGCGTGGTCGCCGCTCGTCTTCCCGAACAGGCACTGCGCGGCCTCCAGAACAACCCGAACGTGAAACTCATCGCGCCGGAACAACGGCGGTATCCACTCGCGACCTGGAACGACAGTTCGGTATCCGGAGAGACGACTCCCTACGGGATTCAGATGGTCCAGGCGAATGTGGCGCCCTTCACGGGCATCACCGGGGCGATCACGAACCGCACGGTATGCATCATCGATTCGGGCTACTACAGAGATCATGAGGACCTGCCGAGCACCAACGTCAGCGGTTACAACGGCAATCTCACCTGGTACCTGGACGGCAGCGGACACGGCACGCATGTCGCGGGGACGATCGTCGGAATCGGCGGCAACTCGAAAGGCGTCGTCGGGGTCGTTCCGAAAGGAATCAAGCTCTACATCGTGCGCGTATTCGGCGATGACGGCGCATGGGCATACGAGTCCGATCTGATCAACGCGCTCCAGCGCTGCCGGGATGGCGGCGCGAACGTGGTCAGCATGAGCCTGGGTGGCGGCAAGCCGTTTGGCCCC
>JBGSYJ010000453.1:0-12030 GCA_041750915.1 Thermoanaerobaculia bacterium
GAGGGATCTGGGCGGGGGCCTTCTGCTCAAGAATCCAACATCCAGTCTATTGTCGTGCGATGGACCACCGCCCAGATCCCTCGCTCGACGTTCGGGATGACACTAGCGCGAGGCCCATCTCGCCCGACCTGTATTTCCACACGCCCCCCTGACGACCTCCATGCAGTCCGTCCTCGGGCGGTGTGAAGGTCCATGTCGATAACCATCGCCACAGGTGCGAGTTCCCGACCCCTCGAAGTGGGGCAGGCTGACGGCTGTTCAGCGCCATTCCCTCAAAGGTTCAAGCCTCGCCTGCAGCGCATCACGCTCACCGAGCAGCTCATGGGCACGGCCGAAGGGCAGAAGGCGTTGGTCATCGACATTTCCCTCTCGGGTGTGCTCATTGCCCATCAGTTTCCTTCTGACATCGGACGGACAGTGCGGCTCCGTTTCGACTGGCGGGGAGAAGCGACCATCGCCGATTGTGAGGTGATGAGGTCCAAGCTCCACGCCCCGCCGGTTCGCGCGGGCGCCCGGGCGGTTTATCGCTCGGGAGTTGCCTTCATGCGCTTCATCGACGGTTCGGAGAGCATCCTCCGCTCTATGATCGCGGAGCTCGTCACGAGGGCGTTGGACGAGCAGAAAGCCAACGCGCGAGGGATCCCACCGAACATGGCGAGCTCAATTCAGACTGGACGGAGGAGTCGTGGCTATCTGACGCTCCGGATGGTCGGTGGCGCATGGCAGCGGCTCGAGTCCGTGCACGCAGTCCATCCGGAAGACGGCTTCACGATTTCGATCGAGGAAGATCCCGCTCAGATCGATCTGCTGTGTGAGGCCTGGGAGCGCGTAGGGCCCGCGCACCGCAACATGATCCGCGAGATGGCCCGGATGAGTATTGCGAATCAGGATGGCATTCCGGCCCGTCGGTACGAGCCGTAGCGATTCAACGGCGAACGAACGCGTGTCATCCTGAGCGCAGCGAAGGATCCCCTCAGTACTCGCTCTGCAGCACGCAATCAGGGAATCCTTCGCTTCGCTCAGGATGACACCTCCTCTGCCATGGGCCTACACCTTGTTCGCGCGGAGCTCCTCGAGGGAGTAGAACGTTCCCCGCCAGCGAATCCCGCCATCACGGATCGTCCGGAGGGACGCTTTCCAGATGATGTAGAAAAAGAAAATCGTCGCGATCGGATATCCGAGGGCGTGCCAGAACGAGAAGCCCGCGTGATGAGCCAGAACCCCCACCATCGACAGCAGCAGAATCACGGTTGCGAGATTCAGAAGGCGCACGGCACCAGAGGTGAGGCCGATTGCGAGGAAGGGCCATACGCTGAGCAGGAACTGCACGAGCGTCGCGCCGACGACAAGGCTCATCCTGTAGTTGAGACCCGAGAACGAGTTCTTCATCAGCCCGTCGACCAGGGCACTCACGGACGAGTACCACTCGACTTCGATCAGCCGCTGCGCCGCCACGAGTTCCTGACGCGCTCCCTGTCTCTTGAGGATTTTGCCGAGCATCATGTCGTCGTCCGGACGCATCCGGATCGGTTCATGCCCGCCGACCGATCTGTAAGTCTCTGCCCGGACCATGTTGAAGGCTCCGATACCCACGTGCTCCTTCCGCTTCGGATCGCGGGCGCGCCATCCGCGTGAATAGAGCGAAAAGAAGAATGAGAAGGCCGTGAAGAACATCGCGAGGACGACAGAGCGCGCGGGAATGCGAGGGGTCGCAGCCACATGGTCGATCCCTCCGTTGATCATATGAGCTACGGCTACACGAAGTGTGGCGGGGTGAAAGATCACGTCCGCATCGGTGAAGAGAAGAATCTCGCCGCTCGCTCCCATGGCGGCCGTATGCATTGCGTTGTTCTTTCCGAGCCAGCCGGAGGGGACTTCGGTGATGTGAATGACCTTCACGCGCTCGTTCCCCTTCGCGATCACCTCGAGAATCCCGCCGGTTGAATCGGTGGAACGGTCATTGACGGCGACAATTTCCAGAGCCGGATAGTCGAGCGCGAGCACGGACTGCAGCGCCTGCTCGAGGTCCTTCTCCTCATTGCGGGCGGCGATGATGACCGAGACCTTCGGCCAGACTCCGTCGAAGCGGGCAGGCTCCGGCCCGAGCCGCGTGATCAGCCGGTTTGCGATGAGAAACTCGACGGCGAGCGCGAGGTGGTACGCAAGCGTGAGAATACCGAGGATGAGGAGCGCCAGTTGCACCTGCTCATGATTGCACGCGGGCTGGCACCTGTTCACGAACGAGTTGCAGCCGGCTCCTTGAATCTCGGGCACCTATGAGGAATCATGTACCCCGCCGCACTGATCGGCGGACATGAATACCGAACCGGGGAGCTATCGCATGAGCGAGACGTTGAGCAGTCTCTATCCTGAACACTTCGAGGTCATGACCAGGCGTCATGACCGGGCGCTGAGCGCGGCCGGATTCGATCACCTTGTGATCTATGGCGGCTCGCAGCACATGATTTTCCTCGACGATATGCCGTACCCCTTCAAGGTGAATCCGCATCTGAAGTCGTGGGTCCCGGTCCTGGACAATCCGAATTGTTTTCTGATCTACACGCCGGGCAGCAAGCCGCGGCTTCTCTACTACCAGCCGGTCGACTTCTGGCACAAACCGGCGGCGGATCCGGAAGGCTACTGGGTCGACCATTTCGAGATCGCAACGATCGCAACGCCTGAAAACGCTAGAGAACACGTGCCCTCCGGCAGGCGAACGGCTTTGATCGGCGAGCGCGACGCGCTGGTTGACTCGATGTCATTCGAGCATGTGAACCCTCCAGCTCTGGTCGACTCACTTCATTTCGACCGAGCCTGGAAGACGAAATACGAGATCGAGTGCATGCGGCAGGCGAACGCGCTTGGAGCGCGCGCGCACCGGGCCGCGGAACAGGCATTCCGCGCCGGCGCATCCGAATACGAGATCCATCTCGAATACATGCGGGCGTCCGGGCACAACGAGCATCAGCTGCCGTACGGAAACATCATTGCGTTGAACGAGAACGCAGCGGTGCTGCATTACCAGCATCAGGAGCGCGAGACTCCCTCCGACGTGCGGTCGTTCCTCATCGATGCGGGCGCGAGCGTCAACGGGTACGCGAGCGACATCACGCGGACGTACTCACAGAACGACGGCGACGAATTTCAGAGCCTCGTCGACGCGATGGATCGCGCGCAGCTCGAGCTCTGCGCGGAAGTACGGCCCGGTCTCGATTACAGGAACTTCCACATGCTCGCGCACAGGAAGATCGGATCCATCCTGCGAGAGTTCGACTTCATCACCGTCGATTCCGAAACTGCGGTCGAAACGAAGATCACGAACGCATTCTTTCCCCACGGCCTCGGACATTACATCGGGCTGCAGGTGCACGACGTTGGAGGCTTTATGGCCTCGAAGCAGGGCGATACGATTCCGAAGCCTGAGGGGCAGGAGTTTCTCCGCCTCACGCGGGAAGTGGAGGCAACGCATGTCTTCACGGTGGAGCCGGGGCTCTACTTCATCGACTCGCTGCTCGGAAATCTGAAGAACTCGGAGAACTCGAGCAGTGTGAACTGGGATCGCGTTGATTCCTTCAGGAAGTTCGGCGGTGTGCGCATCGAGGACGATCTCGTCGTCACCGAAAGCGGCGCCGAGAATCTGACGCGCGATCAGTTCGCTGCGCTGCCTGGCGCCTGAGACGACTCGAGCAGCGATTCACACTCACGGAGGAGACAAGAGAATGAAAGCCCGATTCCTGCCGGCCCTGTTCATCGTCGTTGTGCTCGCGCACCCCGCCGCATGGCTCGCCGCGCAGACAAAGGAACCGATCTCTCACGAGCGACTCTATCTGATGAAGCGCGTTGGAAGTCCGAGTGTATCGCCGGACGGAACGCGGGTTGTCTTCTCCGTTACCGAGCCGTCTTACGTCGAGGCGGATCAGATTTCCGATCTCTGGATCGTTCCGGCAGACGGCAGCGCTCCGCCGCGAAGACTCACCTCCACGATGGGGGGAGAGAGCGACGTGGCGTGGAGTCCGGACAGTCGCAGGATCGCGTTCGTCGCGAAACGTGAAGGCGATGACGTCAACCAGATCTACGTGATGAGTCTCGACGGCGGCGACCCTGTACGCATCACTTCGTTGCCTCTCGCCGCGCGAACGCCGCGGTGGAGTCCGGACGGAAGCATGATCGTGTTCCAGGGCGCGGTCTACCCCGGTGCAACCGATGTGGAGTCGAACCGGAAGATCGTCGCGGAGCGGAAAGATGCAAAGTCGAAGGTTCGGATCTACGAAGGCTTCCCCATCCGGCGATGGGACCGCTGGCTCGATGACGCCAGAACGCATCTGTTTGTCGTCCCGGCAGGAGAACCCGGTGCGGTTCCGAGGGATCTGCTCGCCGGAAGCTCACTTTCGGTACCCGGTTATGGCGCCGGCCCGGCGTCAGGATCGAGCGACAGTCTCGACCCGGCATGGGCGCCTGACGGCCGGTCCATCGTCGTCGTTGCAACGCTTGAACGACACAGGTCGGCCGTGTCGACTATCTCTACACATCTGTTCCAGGTGCCTCTCGCAGATGGAGTCGTGCGGCAGCTGACCACGGGGACGACGAGCTACGATTCACCGCAGTTCAGTCCCGATGGCAGACGACTGCTCTTCAGAACGAGCGATGAACACGGGAAAATCTACGCGTTGAGTCGTCTCGCCTCTGCGGCGTGGCCATGGAGTGGTGAGACCCGGGCGCTGACTGCGGAGTTCGACCGCTCCGTCGGCGGTTTCGCGTTGACTCCCGACAGCCGGACTGTCTATTTCACGGCTGAAGACTTTGGCCTCGAGAATCTCTACTCGGTTCCCGCAGCCGGAGGCAGGGTGGAGCTTCGCGTCAAGCCTCCGCGCGGAGTCTATACGTCGCTGACGATTCCCGAGGGCGCATCGACGCCGATTCTCATCGCGAACTGGGGTAGCTCGATCGAACCGTCAGAGATTGTGAGGATCGATCCAGCCACTCGAACACACCGCGCGCTGACCAGCTTTGCGACCGCTGACGCCGCGAAGATCGACTGGCAGCCTCTGAGGCATTTCACGTTCAGAACGGAGGAAGGGCGCGAGCTCCACAGCATGATTGCGCTCCCTCCAGGATTCGACGAAACGAAGAAGTACCCGCTCTTCGTTCTCATCCACGGCGGGGCGCACAACATGTGGCGCGATGCGATCACCCTGCGGTGGAACTATCACCTGCTCGCGCAGCCGGGCTACATTTTGTTGCTGACGGATTATCGAGGCTCTACGGGGTACGGCGAAAAGTTCGCGCAGGATATTCTCGGCGATCCGCTGAAGGGTCCTGCCGAAGACATCAACGCTGCCGCGGACGAAGCGATCCGCCGGTTCCCGTTCATTGACGGGACGAGGCAGGTGGCCGGCGGCGCCAGCTATGGAGGGCATCTCGCGAACTGGCTACAGGGAACGACGACGCGCTACAAGACTCTGATCAGTCACGCAGGCCTCGCGAACCTCGAATCGCAATGGGGTACGAGCGATGTGATCTACGGCCGCGAGTTGATGGCGGGCGGACCTCCGTGGGAACAGAACGCTGTCTGGCGCGAGCAGAACCCGATCCGTCTGGCAGCAAACTTCAAGACGCCGATGCTCCTCTCGGTCGGCGAGAACGACTACCGCGTTCCGCTCAATCAGACCATCGAGATGTGGAGCGCGCTGCAGAGGATGGAAGTCCCATCGCGTCTTCTCGTGTGGTCCGACGAGAACCACTGGATTCTGAAGCCGGAGAACAGCCGCGTGTTCTACCGCGAGGTGCATGAGTGGATTGCGAAGTGGGTGGACGGGGGAGGACAGTAGACAGTACACAGTAGACAGTACACAGGAGACAGTAGCCCGCCCGCCCCTGGAACAGGGGAGCCTTGCAGACCTGCAACATGGAGCGGGCGGGTGGGCGTTCCCCCTACTGTCTCCTGTCTACTGTGTACTGTCTACTCTTTTGACCCATGAACCTCATCCTCCTGTTCGATTCAGACTTCGTTTCCGACGACCGCGTGCAGCTGCGTGGCCGCCGATTGAAGCATGTGCTCGAGGTGTTGAGGGTCGCTGAGGGAGACCAGCTCGTCGTGGGCCGGTGCGGTGGCGCGGTGGGTACCGGAACGATCACGCAGCTGTCGAGTGACGCACTCGATCTCCATGTCGTGCTCGACCGTGAGCCCCCTCCTCCTGCTGCCCTGACGCTGCTCATGTCTCTTCCACGCCCGAGCGTGCTCAGTCGAGTGATCGCATCGTTGACTTCTTTCGGTGTGAAGAGAATCTTTCTGATGAACTCGTGGCGGGTGGAGAAGAGCTTCTGGCACAGCGCCAGGCTTTCCGAAGAGAGCCTCCATGAGTATCTCGTAGAGGGCCTCGAGCAGGCGAAGGACACGGTCCTCCCTTCGATCGAGTTTCGCCGGCGGTTTCGTCCGTTCGTCGAGGACGAGCTCCCCGCGATCGCTGCCGGCTCCCTCGCTCTGGTCGCGCATCCTGCGGCTGAACGTGAGTGCCCGTCCATGGTTTCAGGGCCGGTGACGCTCGCCATCGGACCTGAGGGCGGCTTCATCCCGAGCGAGATCGAAATGTTCGAGCGCAGCGGACTGGAGGCGGTCCGCTATGGGGAACGTATCCTCAGAGTCGAACCGGTCATTCCGGCGCTGCTGGGAAGGCTGGGCTTCTGACCAACTATGTACCATCGCCGGAGATCCCTCGCCCCTCCCACCCGCACAGCCAGGCTCGGGATGACAAGCTCGTTCATCCCTCGCCGTTTTGACCTGTGCGTCATTCTGGGGTGCGGGATGACTTGCTCCTGCTCGCACCTTTCGTTGACGCCATTGGGAATCTGACCGGCTGACTTGCTGGACGGGTGCACGTCACTCTTGTTTCAAAGTGCTCTTTCCTGTTAACTCGTAACTGCATGGGCGAGCTCACTTCGACGCTTTCTGTTCTGTCCGCGATGATCACTCCGGCCGTGCTGATTCTCGCCTGCGGGTCGTTGATACTCACCACTTCGCAGCGACTCACGCGTGTGATCGATCGCGTCCGCGAGCTGTCAGCCGAAGTCGAGCTTCTGGCAGCTGACACCTCGAACGAGGAGTACGTCGACGAGAAGCGCAGCGCCCTGTTCGACTTCATGCATCGCGCGATCAACCGAGCCAGATTTCTCCAGTTCGCACTGACGTTTCTCTACGTCGCGCTGAGCACCTTTGTCGGCACGAGCGTCGCGATCGGAGTCGTCGGCATGACGGGGTTCGACCTTTCGACCACCGCGCTGATTCTGGGATTCATCGGAGCTGCGCTGATGCTCGCCGCAAGTTTCCTGCTCATCCTCGAATCGCGAATCGGGCTCGCTTCGACCTACGCCGAGATGGATTTTCTCTGGAGGCGCGGCCAGCATCACGCGCCACCCGAAATCCAGCAGCTCAAGCGGAGCTTTTGGCGCCTCTTCGGGTCCGGACGCTGACGCGCGGCCTGTTGAGCTTGTTCGTAAGTGCCCGAGTGTCAGGCGATTCCCCGTCGTCGAAGATGCGTTCCGTCGATGTGGTTGTTCGGCACGCTTCTTGACTTAGTTATTTCATTATGACGAACCCCGGAAACGACCTGATCCGTTCCACCCGCAGCAGTTCCTCTGCAGAATCAACGGAGATTTGTGCGCAGTGCGGCCATCTGGTCCCCGAGAGCTCGAAGTTCTGTCCCGGTTGCGGCGCCCGCGTTCCCCTGCTCAGGACCGGCGAAGTGTTCGAAGACAAGTATGAGGTCGTGCGCCTCATGGCACAGGGCACCACAACGGAGCTCTACGAAGTTCGTCACATCGAGCTCGGTGAACCGCGGAGTCTCAAGATCCTGAGGCCCGAGCTTTTTCTGGAAGAGAATCATAGACTGCGATTCCGTCGCGAGGCGAAACTCGCGAGCCGGGTCCGGCATTCGAACGTGACCGAGCTGTACGACTTCGTCGCGATGAAGGATGGCGGGTACTACATGGTGAGTGAGTACCTCGACGGACGGCCTCTTCGCCAGTGGCACGAAGCAAACGACGCCGATGTGCGTGCGGTGGTCGATATCGGGATTCAGGTCCTCAACGGTCTCGGCGCAATTCACTCTGCAGGAATCGTCCATCGTGACATCTCGCCGGAAACGATTCTGATCGCAGACGCGCCCGGAGCCACTCGCGAAGGTGCGACAGTCCGCGCTAAGATCGCAGACCTCGGAATCGCGAAGGGCCTCGAGCCGATCTCTGAGGATGCTGCCACTGAGGCAGGGCGCTTCATGGGTAATGTGCAGTACAGCTCGCCGGAGCAGGCAGGAATGTCGGACGAGCTGCTCGACGGAAGGAGCGACCTCTACTCCCTCGGGGTGACCGTTTACGAGATGCTTTCGGGAGAGCTGCCGTTCAGGGCGCTGACCCCTCAGGGCTACCTGGAACGACATGTCAGTTCAGCGCCGAGATCCCTTCGGGACGCAGCTCCTGACAAAGACTTTCCGGCTAGCCTGGATGTGGTGATCTCGAAAGCGATCGAGAAGGAAAGAGAGAAGCGATTCCAGTCGGCCGCGGAGTTTCGAGATGCGCTGCTCGAAGCGCGGAAAGATCTCAGTGCAGTCCAACCGACGAGATCATCGAAGCCTGCCCTGGCCGCAGAACTTCCAGCCACCGCCGTAGCGCCCGTCTCTGTTCCAGCTCCTGTCGCTGCGAAGCCTGTCAGCCCACCTTCCCCCGAGAGGCAGACTAGCGTCGTCCCCGACCGGGACGAGGGAAATGCTTCTGAATTCACGGAACCGGTTGCTCCTGCGATTCCCGAAGTTGGTGATCTGCCGGCCGGTGTCTCTGATCGAGACGTCACCTTACCGGACGGAGTCCAGCAACCGGGCGACGTTGCACCGCCGAGTGGAACGGAACGGGAAGGATTTGCCACGACGCCGCTGGCAGCGTCTGCCGCGACCCGGGATGTCTCGGCGGGCAATACCTACGACCCGCTGGCGCGGAAGAAGATCCAGTGGGGAACCTGGCTTCTGGTGGCGCTGCTTGCGGCGCTGGTTCTCTGGGGTATCTGGATCATGACGCGGCCTGCTCCGGAGATCGAGACCGGAACGCTCGCGATCACGGCAACGTCCTCGGACACTCCGACGGAAACTGTTGCTGAAGGCGCCGCGACGACGAAAACGGCTCCGCTGGCGACGTTGCCGCCGAACATCGTCGATCCAGTGGGCGACGGCTCGATTCTTCAGGACGCTCCGGATCCAGCCGGTACAGCTGATCTCACCGCGCAGCCCGCCCAGGTTCCCGCGACGCCGCCTCAGAGCGAAGATGTCGGCGAGACGCGTTTTCCCAACCCGCAGGTCTCCGAGCGACAAGCCATCAACATCATCATCACAGGCGTGAATCGGACGAACTACTACGGAGTCGAGGCCCGGTGCGTCGGAGTCGGAAGCTCGCGATACGTAAACGGCGGATACACGATCGAACTGATTGCCCGGAGTTGTCCGGGAGTCGAGGCGCCGGGGAAGCTTCTGGGCCGATGGAGGGTCGACGGGCGTACCGGTGATGCGTACGTTCAGAACTCGAGCGGAAAATACGTCACTCCGTAAGGAGTCGTAACGAACTTCTTCCGAACGGAGATCTGGCGGACTTGTCATCCCGAGCTTGGTTGTGCGGGAGGGAGGGGCGAGGGACCTCCGGCGATGGTACATAGTCGCCTATCGGTCTCCGCCACCACCCTACCCCTCACGAATCACGAATGTACCATCACCGGAGATCCCTCGCCCCTCCCGCACACCCACGCTTGCTCGGGATGACACTTGGTTCATCCCGAGCGGACCTGCCGCAGTTCTCCCTACATGCCCGGCCGGAACGAGGACGACAGTCCCATTTCCTCGATCAGATTGTGCGCGCCATCCACGGCGTCCATGACCCACAGCATGAAGCGGGAGTCGACGTGAATCGTCCGCTGGATCGGTGGATTCACGAGGAAGTCCATTCCCATCGCCTCGATGTTGCCGTCGAATGCAAGGCCGATGAGCTCACCCTTTGCGTTGAGGGTCGCCGAGCCTGAGCTTCCGTTCGTGATGTCACCTGATGAAAGAAAATTGACGGAGACATCTCCAAGATCGGGATCCGTGTACGAACCGACCTTTCCGCTGCGTTGTGCCGCCACCAGTGCAGGCGGTGCATCGAAGGGATCGACACCGCTGTACTTTTCGACGAGTCCCGCGAGTGTCGTCTGCGGCGCATACTGCACCGAGTCGCGCGGGGTGTAGCCTTCGACGATTCCGAAGGAAACGCGGAGTGAACCATTGGCATCGGGATAGAGGTTTCCACCGCGGAGATGTCGGAGCGCCTCCACATACTGGGGCCGGAGAACTGCCATGACGCCTTTGGTCGCGTTGTCACGCTCGAGATTCGCGTCAGCGAGCTGGCGCAGCGACGCGGCGAGATCGATCATCGAATCCTTTCGCGCGAGAAGCTTCTGAGCCGGCTCCTGGAGCATCTCTTCGCGAGCTGCCAGATCGCCGACCCGTGTGTTCGAATACAGTTGATCGAGAAAGGCATCCACCTGAGCCTCAGGTTCGGACTTTCCGGTGGCCTTCAGGGCGTCGTCTACCGCCTTGATACGCTGATTCGCCGGAAGCCGGGTCGCTTCGAGAAGGAAGAATCGCAGTCCGGCGCGGTCGCTCCCCGGATCGATCGTCCGCTGCGTTCTGGCCAGGCTTGCTTTGACTCTCGCGAGGTCGCGGTCCTGGTAACCGCTGGCCCGCTCGAGATCAGGCTTGGCGCGCTCTCGGCTCCAGCGCACAAGCGTGTTTGCCTGAGAGAGCATCGGAGAGGAGTCATAGAGCCAGGCGAGCAGCGTGTCGCGTTCGCGCGTTGCGCGTATTGCGTCATTCAGCCGGGCAATCTCGCTCATTCGCTGCGCGTGACGTTTCGCCGCGGCAGGATCGTCCGCGTAAAGGGCGGCGAGCGCCGTCTCTTCGGCGACCCGCGTTTCGACGAGAGATGCTCGTCTGAATGCTTCGAGAGTTCCCTCGAATTTCTTCAGGAAGTTCTCGAGCGACCGCATCCGCGTCTCGTTCCGGATCTGAATCTCCGGATCGTCCTTGCCCTGCTCGGTCAGGATCGAGATCAGTTCACGCCGATATCGGATCGAGGTCGGGTACGTGAACTCCTGGTAGTCGCGCACCTCTTCGGCCAGCTTGTATCGGAGCGTCGTTCCGGGGAAACCGACGACGATGGCCAGGTCTCCCGGGTTGAGGTCACCGGTGGAGACCCGGAGGTAATGTTTCGGCTGGTAGGGAACGTTGTCGGGACTGTAATCCGCGGGCTTGCCGTCGGGTCCCACGTAAGCTCTAACGAAGGCGAAATCTCCCGTGTGCCGTGGCCACGTCCAGTTGTCGACTTCTCCACCGTAATTTCCGACGCCGCGGGCAGGAGCGTAGACGAGCCGTACGTCCCGAAGCTCGGTCTGGACGATCTTCAGATACTGGCCGCCCTCGTAGAATGAGGGAACGAGACAGCGGACTCCTCCCGGCTTCTCGCACTCGGCGACCAGCTCCTTCTGACGGCGCTCGATCGTCGCGACACGTTTGCCGCTTGCGATCTTCTCGATTCCGGCGATGATCTTCGGCGTGACGTCTTCGATGCTGGTCGTCAGATAGACGCGTCCATCGGGGCTGGTCCGCGGCTCTTCGCTCAGCGTACGCGCAAGAAATCCATTCTCGATCAGGTTGCGCTCAGGTGTGGAGTTGACCTGCAGAGCTGCGCCGATGCAGTGGTGGTTGGTGACGATGAGTCCCCGGGATGAGACGAAAGACGCGCTGCAGTTTCCGAGAGAAACGATGGCGCCCATCGGGTCGCCTGTCAGGTCCGCAAATCGGGCCGGATCGATCTCGAGCCCCATCTTCTCTAACTCCGCGGCAAGCTGCGGGACCTGGCTCGGCAGCCACATTCCCTCCATGGCAGCGAGCGATGTGGACGAAAGAGTGATCAGAGAAATGAGGGTGACGAGTTTGAGTCGCATGCAGTCTCCTGGCGAGT